>DATIZV010000189.1:0-16397 GCA_035516915.1 Usitatibacter sp.
GTTCACCTGCAGCGTCTCTACGCGCGCGCGGGCGATCGGCGGGAAGTCGGTGTCGGCGAGCAGGGGCAGCGTGGCGTGCATCCGCGGGAGTCCTTTCGTTCGGGTACGTGCGAGCGGCCCGGGCCGATCCGTCCATCTTACCAAAGGGGCTAGACTACGGAGGTGGGGCGCGTGATACGTCGCGCGGGCGCCTGCGCAACTTACAACACGCGGCGCGCAGATCGTATTCCCGACGGGACGCCATGCCGGAGATCGAGCTCAAGTTCGGCGTGCAGGAACGCGACCGGCAACGGGTGGCGCGCTCGGCCGCGCTCGCGGGGACGCGTCCGCTGCGCCGGCGCCTCACGACGCTCTACCTGGACACCGCCGATCGGACCCTGTGGAAGCGCGGGATGGCGCTGCGCCTGCGCCGCGTCGGATCGCGCTGGGTGCAGTCGCTCAAGGGCGGGCGCAGCGGCCGGGGCGGCCTGCACCGGCGCGAGGAGTGGGAATTCGACCGGCCGGACGCGTCCATCGACCTTTCGCTCTTCGCCGATACGCCGCTCGCAGTCGTGCCGGATGCGGCGCACCTGCACGAGCGGCTCGCGGTGGCCTTCGCGGTCGACGTGGAGCGCACGGCGTGGATCGTTTCCCGCCCGCGCGGCGCGCGGCTCGAGGTCGCGCTCGACGTCGGCGAGGTCGCGGGCGGCGGTCGCGCCGAGCCGATCTCCGAGCTCGAGATCGAATGCCTGGAGGGCGGGGTCGGCGCCGCGTTCGACCTCGCCTCGCGGCTGCTCGACGAAGTCCCGTTGCGCGCCTCGGCCGTGAGCAAGGCCGAGCGCGGCTGGCGCGTCTCTCGCGGCGAGGCCGCGCGCCCGGTCAAGGCGCGCCGCGTCGCGCTCGCGGCGTCGATGCCGCTCTCGCGCGCCGCGCGCGAGATCGTCGGCGCAGCGCTCGAGCAGCTGCAGGCGAACGAGGAAGGCGTGCTGCACGGCGCCGATCCGGAGTTCGTGCACCAGGCCCGCGTCGCCTTGCGACGCCTGCGCTCGGCGCTGCGCATGTTGCGCGGCGCGGTCGGGCGCGAGCGCTCGCGCGCGTGGCGCAAGGAGCTCTCGCGCCTGTCCCGCGCGCTGGGTGTCGCACGCGACTGGGACGTTTTCGCCCTCGCCACGCTGCCGCCGATCCTCGGCGAGGCCGGCGCGGGCGAGCTCGCCGGGCGGCTCGCGGCGGCGGCGAAGCGGCGCGCGATGCGCGAGCGGCGGCGGGCGGCGCAGTCCCTGCTCGAGCCCGGCTATGCGCGCAGCCTCCTTGCGATCTCGCGCTGGGTCGCCGCGGCGGACGTGGAGCGCGCGGCGGACGAAGAGCCGCTCGCACGCTTCGCGGCGCGCGTGCTCGCGAAGCGCCACCGTCGCGTGCTCGCGCGCGGGCGCGATTTCGCGCGGCTCGACGCCGCCGGGCGGCACCGCTTGCGCATCGAGGCGAAGCGCCTGCGCTACGGCGTGGACGGGCTCTCGTCGCTTTTCCCGTCGCAGCGCACCGCCCGTTACCGCCGCGTCCTCTGCGAGCTGCAGGATGCGCTCGGCGAAGCGAACGACGCGGTCACCGCCGCGCGGCTCGTGGCGCAGCTCGACGCGCCGCCGCCCGTCGTGCGCTTCGCGCGGAGCCGCTTCGCCTCCGCGGCGCGCGTCCGCGCCGGCCCGGTGGCCGGCCTGCTGCGGCGCCTGCGCGACATCGGGGCGCCGGGGAGCCGCGACGGGCCGGGAGCGTGAGGCCATGCCGTTGACCTGGCGCAACCGCGAGGGGGCATGCGATGACACACTGGCCGCATCGAGGCCTGCGTCCACCCGTGCCATGCCGAGCCGCTTCCGCAGCAAGACCTCCCGCGCATGCGTCGCAGCGGCGCTCCTCCTTGCGCTCGCGGCGGTTCTCCCCGCGAAGGGCGCGGACATCGAGCGCGGGCGCGCGCTCTACGAGCTGCGCTGCGGCGCCTGCCACACCGAGAGCGTGCACGGCCGCACGCATCGCGTCGCGAAGGACGTCGCCGACGTGCGCCGCTGGGTGAAGCGCTGGAACGAGAGCCTCGCGGTGGGCTGGGGCGACGCGGAGATCGACGACGTCGCGGCCTACCTCAACGCCACGTACTACAAGTTCGATTGCGCAACGCCCGCGTGCGCCGGGGTTTCGATGGCGCCGCGCGCCACCGCGCGCTGAGCGCCCGAGCGCGCACATTTCCCGGAGGTCGCGTTGTTCGAGTCCGCCGAGATCGGCCACAAGCTCAGGAAACGCGAGTTCCGGCGCGAGGAGCCGAAGCTGCGCGAGCGGCTTCTGCAGCTGCAATACGAGCTCCTCGACAAGGGGGGCTTCCCGGTGATCCTCCTCGTGAACGGCGTGGACGGCGCGGGCAAGGGCGAGACCGTGAACCTGCTCAACGAGTGGATGGACCCGCGCCACATCCGCACGCGCGCCTTCGGCGCGCTCAGCGACGCCGAGCGCGAGCGCCCCGAGATGTGGCGCTTCTGGCGCGAGCTCCCGCCCAAGGGGCACATCGGCATCCTCTTCGGCTCGTGGTACACCGACCCGATCCTCGAGCGCGTGATGGGCCACGCGAAGCGCGCGCAGTTCGCGCACCGGCTCGAGCGCATCCGCCACTTCGAGCGCATGCTGGTCTCCGAGGGCGCGGTGCTGCTCAAGTTCTGGTTCCACCTCTCGAAGAAGGCGCAGAGGAAGCGGCTGAAGGAACTCTCCTCGGACAAGCGCACCGCCTGGCGCGTGAGCCCCGAAGAGTGGAAGCGCTGGGAGCACTACGACGAGTTCGTCGACGTGTGCGAGGATGCGCTGCGCGAGACGAGCACCGGCGAAGCGCCGTGGGAGGTGATCGAGGGAAGCGACCACGAATACCGCTCGCTCACGGCGGGGAGGCTCCTCCAGGACGCGCTCGCCGCGCGCCTCAAGGGCAAGCGCCCGGTGCTGGCGCCTCCCGCGCCGCCGCCCGAGCCGCCGATCGACGGGCGCACGTTGCTCGCCTCCTTCGACTACAAGCGCAAGCTCGACCCGAAGGACTACCCGAAGAAGCTCCTCGCGCTCCAGGCGGAGATCAACGCGCTCACGCGCTCGAGGAAGATGCGCAGCCGCTCGCTCGTGATGGTCTTCGAGGGCATGGACGCCGCGGGCAAGGGCAGCACCATCCGCCGCATCACGCAGGCGATGGACGCGCGCTTCTACCGCGTGGTGCCGATCGCCGCGCCCACCGACGAGGAACGCGCGCAGCCCTACCTCTGGCGCTTCTGGCGCCACATCCCCGGCCACGGCCAGTCGGTGATCTTCGACCGCTCCTGGTACGGGCGCGTGCTGGTGGAGCGCGTGGAGAAGCTCGCCTCCGACTTCGACTGGATGCGCGCGTACAGCGAGATCAACGACTTCGAGAGCCAGCTCGTCGAAGCCGGCGCGATCGTCGTGAAGTTCTGGCTCGCGATCACGCCCGCCGAGCAGCTGCGCCGCTTCAAGGCGCGCGAGGACACGCCCTACAAGCGCTTCAAGATCACCGCCGAGGATTGGCGCAACCGCAAGAAGTGGCCCGCCTACCAGCGCGCGGTGAACGACATGATCGACCGCACCTCGACCGACCCCGCGCCCTGGAACGTGATCGCCTCGGACGACAAGCTCTTCTCGCGCATCCAGGTGCTCGAGCGCCTGCGGGCGATGATGAAGGCGGCGCTCTGAGGCCGCGCGCATGAGCCTTACCGCGCTCTTCCAGCGCCAGGTCGCGGCGGCGATGGCGCTCGCGCTGGTCCTCGTGCTGGCGCTGCTGTGGCTGCGGCCCGCCGACCGGGCGAGCGTGCGCAACTCGCTGCTGCTGCTGGGGCTGTGCGCCATCGCGCAGGTGGCGGACATCGTGGCGGCCGGCATGGGCGTGCACCGGGCGGCGGCGATCGCGGCGGACGCGGCGAGCGTGCTCGCCGGCCTCGTGCTCGTGCGCCTCGGCGCGATCCTCGCCTTCCGCGTGCTGCTCCCCGCCGCGGGCGCGCATCCCGCGCGGATCGTCGAGGACCTCGCGACGGCGCTCCTTTTCTTCGCCTGGGGCTTCATCTGGCTGCGCCTCGCGGGCGTCGATCTCGCGAGCCTCGTCACGACCTCGGCGATCATCACCGCGGTGATCGGCTTCTCGATGCAGCAGTCGCTCGGCAACGTGCTGGGCGGCGTGGTGCTGCAGCTCGACCGCTCGCTCAAGCCCGGCTACTGGGTGCGGCTCGACGACGTGAGCGGCCGCATCGTGGAGATCACCTGGGGCCACACCGCCATCGAGACGCGCAACGGCGAGACGGTGGTCGTGCCGAACGGGTGGCTGATCCAGAACCGCTTCATGGTGATCGGCACGCGCGCCGATCCCGAAGGCCCATGGCGGCGCTGGATCCGCCTCAACGTGGACTTCTCGGCGCAGCCCGGCGACGTCTGCCGGGTGCTCGAGGAAGCGGTGCGCGACGCCGAGATCGACAACGTCGCGCCGAAGCCCGCGCCGAGCGCGGTCCTCATGGAGATCGGCCCGCGCTACGGCTCGTACGCGCTGCGCTACTGGATGATCGACCGCCTGCCCGACGACGCGACCGACAGCCGCGTGCGCGAGCACGTGGTCGCCGCGCTCGAGCGCCACGGGATGCCGCTCGCCGTGCCGTACCAGGAGCAGCTCGAGCTGCACGACACCGAGGCGCACCGACAGATGCAGGCGGCGGCCGAGCACCGTCGGCGCGTCGCCGCGCTGGCGGCGGTGGATCTCTTCGCCGCGCTTTCGGAGGCCGAGCGCGAGGCGCTCGCCCCGCACCTCGCCTTCGCGCCCTTCGCGGCCGGCGACGTGATGACGCGCCAGGGAGCGGTCGCCCACTGGCTCTACCTCATCGTCTCGGGCGCGGCCGCCGTGTACGTGGATACGCCCGAGGGGCGGCGCGCGGTGGGCGCGCTCGGCGCGGGTGAGGTATTCGGCGAGATGGGCATGATGACCGGCGAGCCGCGCCGCGCGACGGTCGTCGCGACGAGCGACGTCGCCTGCTACCGCCTCGACAAGTCCGGCTTCGCGCAGGTGCTCGCCAAGCGGCCCGACATCGCCGAATCGCTCTCGGCGATCCTCGCGCGCCGCGAGGCCGAGCGTGCCGGGCGCGCGCAGGGATCGGCGCACGGGGCGCGCTCCATGGCCCATGGCGACATGCTCGAGCGCATCCGCCGTTTCTTCGGGCTGGAGGAAGAGAAAGCGGGGCTCAGCTCGCGAGCGTGATGCGGATGCGGTTGCGCCCGAACAGGTAGGCGTATTCCGCGTGCGCCGTGAGGCCCTGTGCGAGCAGCACGCCGAGGCCGCCCTCGCGCCGCACGCTCGAAAGCGCCTGCAGCATGTCGCGCGTTCCCGGGGCGAACGGATTGAAGGGCGCGGCGCGGTCCTCGTAGGTGAGCTCGACGCGCCCGTCCTGCGCCTTGAGGCCGATCCAGATCGGCGCGTCGCTGCCGCCGTTGTTCCCATGCTTCACGGTGTTGAGGAAGAGCTCCTCGAGCACCAGGTTCGCCTTGAGGCACCGCTCGCGCGCCACGGCGGCGGACCGGCAGAACCCGTCGATGAACGCGCGCGCCTCGCGCCAGGCTTCCCGGCGCGACGGAAACATCCCCATGCGGCTTGTGACGGCGTTCACAGATGCGCCCCCGGAATTTGGCATCATTAGGGGTCCGGAACCGCCTTCTTGGCAAGGGGAGATCGCAATGCGCAAGCCCTGGATGCTGGCCCTGCTGGTCGCGGCCTCGTTGCCCGCGTATCCGGCCGACGTGGGCCTGGTGAAGATCTCGCACGGCTCGGTGACGATCGAGCGCGGAGCGGAGCGCATCGCGGCCGCGGTCGGAACGCCGGTCCAGGCTTCCGACGTGATCGTCACCGGCGCCGACGGCGCCGCGGGCATCACGTTCAGCGACAACAGCCTGGTCTCCGTCGGTCCCTCGAGCGTCTTCGCGATCGACAAGTACGCGTTCGACACCACGACCTATGCCGGCGAGTTCCAGGGAACGCTCTCGAAGGGACGGCTCGCCGCGGTGTCGGGCAAGATGGTGCAGCAGACGCCCGAATCGATGAAGATCCGCACGCCTTCGGCGATCATGGGCGTGCGCGGCACCGAGTTCGTGGTGCAGGTGGACGAGCCCGCCGCGCGCTAGCGCCTGCGGGAAACAGCCTTGGGAAGACTCGCGGCGGTCCTCCTCGCGGCGGCCCTCGCCGCCGGCTGCGCCTCGCAGCCGGTGACGCCGGCGCTCTTCGCCGTGCTCCCCGCGCCCGACGGGCACATCGGCACGATCGTCGTCGACCACGACGGCGACCGCCGCCTGATCCACTCCGCCTATGGATCCGAGCAGCTGCGAGCCGACGGCACGCTCGAGGCGGGACAGCTGAGCGAGGCGCAAGTGAAGCAGTTCGACGCGACGCTCGCCGCGCTTCCCGCGCCGCCCGCGACCTTCATCCTCTACTTCCTCGAGGACAGCGACGAGCTCACCGACGCCTCGCAGCGCGAGCTCGAGCAGATGTTCGCCGAGATCCGGCGCCGGCCGCTGCCCGACATCGTCGTGATCGGGCACACCGACACCATCGGCGCCCGGCGCTACAACGACCACCTCTCGCTCGCACGAGCCGAACGCGTGCGCGAGATGCTGATCGAGCACGGCATCCCGCCGGAGCGCATCCAGGCGCGCGGCCGCGGCGAGCGCGAGCTCCTCGTGCCCACGCCCGACCAGGTGCGCGAGCCGCGCAACCGCCGCGTGGAGATCAACGTCCGCTAGCGAGGCGCGGGCTGCGCGCCGTCCCAGCGCAGCGCGAGGAGCGTCACGTCGTCGGCCGGCTCCGCGCCCTGCGCGAAGCGGTCGAGATCCTCCCGCATGCGCCGCACGATCGCCTCGGGCTCGGCGCGCTCGCCGACGCGCAGGAGCGTCGCGCGCAAGCGCTCGGCGGTGAAGAACTCGCGGTTCCGGTTCATCGCCTCCGTCACCCCGTCGCTCACCACGCACATCCACTCGCCCGCGGCGAGCGCGTGCCGGCCCGTGGGATAGACGTAGCCCTCGATCACGCCGAGCGGCGGCCCGCCGGAGGGGCCGAAGCGCACCGGGGCGGCGCCCGGCGCGTGCGCGAACGGCGCTTCGTGGCCGGCGTTCGCGTGCTCGAGGACGCCGCTCGCGCAATCGAGCACGGCGGCGAACACGGTGACGAAGAGATGCTCGGGGTTCTCGCGCGCGATCGCCGCCTGCGTGCGGCCGAGGATCTCGCCGACGCTCCCGCCGCGCAGCCCTTCGGCCTTGAGCTGCGACTTCACCGACGCCATGAAGAGCGCCGCGGGCAGTCCCTTGCCGGAGACGTCGGCGACCGCGAGGAAGATGCGCCGGGCGTCCAGGCGGAAGCAATCGTAGAAATCGCCGCCGACGGTGCGCGCCGGCTCGAGCAGCGCGGCGATGCGAACGCGCCGGTCCTCGCCCACCACCTCGCGCGGATCGGGAAGGAGGCCCATCTGGATGCGGCGCGCCGCGTCCATCTCGCCGGCGAGGCGCGCGGCCTGCTCGCGCAGGAGCCTGCGATGCCGCTCCGCCTCCGAGAGCGACCCCACCACGACCGTCAGGTACACGCCGATCACCCCGGCCGAGGGCCACGCCGGATCGAAGAGCAGGCCCAGCCGCGCGAAGGCAAAGAGCGCCAGCGCGGACAGCGCGAGGACCAGGAGCGCCACCGCGTTGAGGCCCTTCAGCGCGCTCGCGCGCGGCACGAGGACCACGATCGCGATCGCCGCCACGACGAGAACCATCGCCTCGAGCGCCGTCGCCCAGGCGGGCCGCACCAGGCTCACGCCGTCGAAGATGTTCTCGGCGAGCTGCGCGTGCACCTCGACGCCGGGAACGAGGTCGCCGAGCGGGGTGGTGCGGAAGTCGCGCACGCCGACCGCGTCGAAGCCCACGAACACGAGCTTGCCCGCGAAGAGCGCCGGATTCGCGGTCCCGCCGAGCACGTCCGCCGCGGAGACGAAGCGCCCGGGGTCGTGCGGCGCGAAGCGCAGCCAGGCGCGCCCGTCGTCCTGGAGCGGGAAGCGGGCGCCGGCGAGCCGCAGCTCGATCGTGCCGGGGGCGCCGCGCGCGAGGCGGATGCCGGCGTCGTTCGCCACGCGCAGTGCCTCGATCGCGAGCGCCGGGACGATCGCGCCTTGCACGCGCGCGAGCACCGGAACGGAGCGCACGACCTGGTCCGGCGCCCCCGAATTCATCAGCCCGCGTCCGCTCGCCGCCTCGTCGAGCACCGGAATGCTGCCGAGGTGCGCGGGGAATTCGGCGAGGCCCGCCGCGACGCCCGGCGCGACGATCACCGGAGCCGCGCGCGGCGGCGCCTGGAAGCGTGCATCGGGCGCCTCGGAAGCGGCGATCCCGAGCACCACGCGGCGCCCGCGCATCGCCTCGGCGAAGCGCACATCGCTGGATGCGATCGCCTCGAGCAGTCGCGAGACCGCGGGCGGCAGCGAAAGGGCGCGGGCGATCGCCCCCGGCGAGTAGCGATCGGGCTCCGGGAAGAACGCGTCGAAGGCGATCGCGGCCGGATGCATCGCGTCGATGCGCCCGACCAGCTCCGCGAGCCGGGTGCGCGGCCATGGCCATTGGCCGTAGCGCGCGAGCGACGGCTCGTCGATCGCGACGATCACCGCGGGCGCCGACTTGCGCTCGAGCGGGAAGGCGCGCTGCATCCGGTCGAAGACGGCATTGCGCAGCGCCTGCGTGGAAGGCGGCGAGAGGAGGATGAAGAGTGCGAGGGCCGCGGCGAGCGCGAGGGCGACGACGCGCAACCCGCGCAGCGCGCTCAGAGATCGATCTCCATGCCGTCGTACGCCGCCGAGATGCGCAGCCGCTGGTCGGCGCGCGTGAGCTCCTCGAAGCGGCGCGCCTCCTTGAGCAGGCCCTCGAGCGTGGCGTCGTCGTTCGCCGGCTCGTGGTGGAAGAGCACGAGGTGCTTCGCGCGCGCCATCTGGCAGAGCTCCACGCCGACGATGTTGCTCGAGTGGCCCCAGTCGGCCTTCACGCTGATCGCATCGGCGAGCGCGTACATCGCGTCGAAGACGACGGCGTCGGCGTCGCGGAAGAACCGCGCGAAGGCCTCGGCCTCGGCGCGGTTCTCGAGCTTGTGCTCGGAATCGGTGGAGTACACCGCGCACTTGCCGCCGTGCTCGAAGCGGTAGCCGTAGGAATCGCCGGAATGCAGCTGCAGGTGCGGCGTGACGGTCACGCCGGACACGGCGTGCGGGCGGTCCGGCTCGAGCTTCACGAACTCGATCGAGGCGCCGAGCTGGTCGAACTCCACGGGGAAGCACGGCGGCGACTGCTGCAGCCGGAACGCGTGCTCGAGCACGTCGTGGCAGCCGTGGATGCGGATCGTCGTCCCCGGGACGTACGCCGGGCCGAAGAAGGGAAAGCCCATGATGTGGTCCCAATGCACGTGCGACATGAACACGTTCACGATGGCGGGACGGCCGCCCTGCCGCGCGAGCACGTGCACGCCGAAGGGACGGGCGCCGCTGCCCAGGTCGCACACGAAGTACTCGTCGCTTCCGGTCTCGATCTCCACGCACGGGGTATGGCCGCCGAAGGTGTGGGTGAGCGAGAAATCGAGCTCCGCGCCGGCGAAGGCGTGCGCTTCCTCGTAGCTGGCGAAGGTGCGGCCCGAAGCCTGCACCAGCGCTTGCGCGAGCCGGTCGCGCATGTCGGCGGCGGTGAGCGCCACCGGGATGGAACCGCGCGTTCCCCAGAAGCGGAGGCGCACGGCGCTAACCGGTCCCGTAGGCCGCGGCCGCCAGCGGCGAGACCGCCGCGAGCGCGTCGCGCACCGAGGGGAACACGCGGAAGATCAGGTTGAAGTGGCTGATCTCGAAGATCTCCGCGACCATCGGCTGCAGCGCGGCCACGTAGATGCGCGCCTGTTGCGCCTTCGCCTCGCGCGAGGCGAGCATGAAGCAGCGCAGGCCCGCGCTCGAGATGTATTCGAGGCCGGACAGGTCGAGCACCACCGTCGCGTCGTCGCGAGACGCCTCTTCCACGTGCTTCATGAGCTCCGCGCGGAAGCCGTCGCAGGTGTCCTGGTCGAGGCGGCCGCTCACCTGCAGCACGGCGGCCGAGGCGTAGCGCCGGAGGGTGGCGTTCATCGTTCTGGTTATGAGGGGCCGAGGCGCCCCTATTGTGTCACAGGCTCCGCTCGCGATGAGGCGGGCGCCGGACGCCGGTCGCGTCGCCGTCCGCGCGAGCCTGTCGCGCGGCCCGTCGCGCTATGGACCGTGGCAGCGGCCACCTTTGGATTTTGAAGGCCAAAGAACGGCCTCCAAAATCCTTAAGTGGTGGCCTGGGGCGGAATTGAACCACCGACACAAGGATTTTCAGTCCTCTGCTCTACCAACTGAGCTACCAGGCCGGGGAAAGCGCGCATTCGGGGGCGTTGTCTGCGCGAAAACTTTGGATTCCGCCCGCGAAAGCCTAAAATTATAACCGTTTCAGCGCTGCCGAAGCCAATCCCAAGTGACAACGCATTCGCGGGCCGCCCGGGTGGCGGCGTGAAAGGACGCGGACCGCCATGAAGACCACTCCCGTCACGCCGGCGGACCTCTCCGCCTCGGTGATCGCCGTGCCGCCGCTCGCGCGGCGCGCCGACCTCACGCTCGACCCCGAGGCCAATCGCGCGTTGATCCGCCATCTCGAAGCCGGCGGCGTGCGCACCCTCATGTACGGCGGCAACGCCAACTTCTACCACCTGCCCGTCTCGGAGTACGCGGCGACGCTCGATCTCGTCGCGCGCGCGGCGGGCGCGGACACGTGGGTGATTCCCTCGGCGGGCGCGGACTACGGCAAGCTCATGGACCAGGCCGCGATCCTGCGCGACCTCGCGTTTCCCACCGCGATGGCGCTGCCGTTCGGGAAGCCCTCCAATGATTCCGGGGTCGCGACGGCGCTCAGGCGCTTCGCCGACCGCCTCGGCAAACCGATCATCGCGTACGTGAAGGGCATGGGCTACATCGAGCCCGCCACTCTCGGGGCGCTCGCGAAGGACGGCGTGCTGTGCGCGATCAAGTACGCGATCGTGCGCGAGCACCCTTCGGACGACCCGTATCTCGCGGACCTCGTCGAGGAGGTGGACCGCGGCCTCGTCGTGAGCGGCATCGGCGAGCGTCCGGCGATCGTGCACTGGCGCGACTACGGGCTGCGCGCGTTCACCTCCGGCTCGGTATGCGTCGCGCCGCGCGGCTCGATGCGCATGCTCGCGCTGCTGAAATCGGGTCGTTACGAGGAAGCCGCGAAGCTCCGCGCCGCGTACCTGCCGCTCGAGGACCAGCGCGACGCGTTGGGCCCGATCCGCGTGCTGCACGATGCCGTCACGCTCGCGGGCATCGCCGACATGGGGCCGATCCTGCCGATGATCTCGAGCCTCACCGCGCCGGAGCGCCCCGCGGTGCAGGCCGCGGCGAAGGCGCTCCTCGCGCACGACCGCGCCTTGGCCTCCACGCCGCTCGCCGCCTGACGATGGCGAACGCGAAGAGGAAAAAGCCGGAGGAGCTCCGCAGCCACCGCTGGTACGGCGTGAACGACCTGCGCAGCTTCGGCCACCGCTCCCGCACCGCGCAGATGGGCTACCCGCGCTCGGACTACGCGGGCAAGCCCGTGATCGCCGTCGTCAACACGTGGAGCGAGATCAATCCGTGCCACACGCATTTCCGCCAGCGCGCGGAGGAAGTGAAGCGCGGCATCTGGCAGGCGGGCGGCTTCCCGATCGAGATGCCGGCGATGACGCTCTCCGAGCCTTTCCAGAAGCCGACGACGATGCTCTACCGCAACCTCCTCGCAATGGAGACCGAGGAGCTCCTGCGCAGCTATCCCGCCGACGGCTGCGTGCTGATGGGTGGATGCGACAAGACGACGCCCGCGTTGCTGATGGGCGCGTTCTCGATGAATCTCCCCGCGATCTTCATGCCGGCGGGCCCCATGCTGCGCGGCGATTTCCAGGGGAAGTTCCTCGGCTCCGGCAGCGACACGTGGAAGTACTGGGCCGAGCTTCGCGCCGGCAACATCACCGAGGACGAATGGAAGGGCGTCGAGGACGGCATCGCGCGCTCGCCGGGCCACTGCATGACGATGGGCACGGCCTCGACGATGACTTCCGCCGTGGAGGCGCTCGGCTTCACGCTGCCCGGAGCCGCGTCGATCCCCGCGCCCGATTCGCGCCACGCGCAGATGGCGACCCTCACCGGAAAACGCATCGTCGACATGGTGTGGGACGACGTGAAGCCGCTCGACATCGCCGACGCGCGCGCTTTCGACAACGCGGTCACGACCGTGCTCGCGCTGGGCGGCTCGACCAACGCCCTCGTGCATCTGGTGGCACTGGCGCGGCGCGCCGGCGTACCGCTCGACATCGATCGCTTCGACACGCTCGCGCGCAAGGTGCCCGTGCTCGCCAACGTGCGCCCGGCCGGCAAGTACCTCATGGAGGATTTCTTCTATGCGGGCGGACTTCGTGCGCTGCTCGCCGGGCTGGGCGATCTCATCGACCGCTCCGCGCCGACCGTGAGCGGGCGCACCCTGGGCGAGAACATCGCGGACGCGAAGGCGTGGAACGACGACGTGATCCGCCCGCGTTCCAATCCATTGGTCGCCCACGACGGGCTCGCGGTGCTGCGCGGCAACCTCGCGCCGGACGGCGCGGTGATCAAGCCGCCCGCGATGGAGGCCCGGCTGCAGAAGCACGTCGGCCGCGCCGTCGTGTTCCGGAACTACGACGACATGGCGGCGCGCATCGACGATCCGAAGCTCGACGTCGACGCCGATTCGGTGATCGTGCTGCAGAACGCGGGGCCGCGCGGCGCGCCCGGAATGCCCGAGTGGGGACAGCTGCCGATCCCGAAGAAGCTGCTGCAGCAGGGCGTGCGCGACATGGTGCGGATCTCGGATGCGCGCATGAGCGGCACCAGCTACGGCGCGTGCGTGCTGCACGTGACGCCCGAATCGTTCATCGGCGGACCGCTCGCCTTGGTCCGCGACGGCGATCGCATCGAGCTCGACGTCCCGGCTCGCCGGTTGCAGCTGCTGGTGGACGACGCGGAGCTCGAACGCCGCCGCGCGGCGTGGAAGGCGCCCAAGCCGCACTTCACGCGCGGCTTCGGGACGCTATACCTCGAGCACGTGACGCAGGCCGACCAGGGCTGCGACTTCGACTTCCTCGAGGCGGGCGGGAAGACGGCCGAGCCGGAGATCCACTGACTCCCGCGAGATCGCCTGCGGTTGCGAGACCGCGGAAGCCGGCTGCCACTGCCGCTGGCGGCGGCTATCGCGGGGGCTGCGCATCGCGCTCCGCGAGATAGCGCTGCAAATCCCCGAACGAGATCGACCCGGTGCGCGCCGCGTCGATCTCGTCGAAATGCGTGGCGATGAAGCCGAGCCCAGCCGCTCGCGCCTCTTCTTTCGTGAGCCGTCCTGGTTCATGCCCGTGCGCCGCATCGAACATGTCGCGCAGGCGCTGCTCGACCTCGGCCTCGAAGGCTTTCCCTTCGGTCGGCGGCGTGGGCGCGAGACCGCGCATCGACTCGGGCAACGACGGGCCGTGCACCTTCGTCTCGAAGACCGCGGACGGCATGGCGGAGAGCGAGGGCGGCGTTTCCCGTGGCGCAGCCGCGGACGGCGTCGGCACCATCGCCGCGAGCGACTTGCGGCCGGCGGCGCGGTAGAACGCGGCGAGGTCGGCCCTCTCCGCGACGCGCGCCACGTCGTCGAGATATGTCATGTGCCCGCCCTGGTAGAAGCGGATCGTGACGTTCGGACTGCCGCCGAGCCGCGCGAGGTCGGCCTCGGTGAGGTAGAAGGGCGTCACGAGGTCATGGTAGCCGTTGGCGGAGAACACGCGCAGCTTCGGATCGAGCGTCATCGCCGCGGCGAGATCCGGCACCGCGTCGGGGAAGCGCAGGCCGGCGTGCGCGTAGTCCCAGACGTTCACCTGCGTCCCCAGCATGGTGTAGGCGGAGGGCGTCGTGTAATGAAGATCGTTCGAGAGGTACGAGACGATGGTCGTCGCGAAGGACGAGTCGTAGTAGGTCGACGACGGATCCTCCTCCGAGGCGAGCGGTGTGCCGCGCTGCGCGACCATGCGGCCGTCGTAATAGCCGATCACCGATCCGGGCACGAGGTTGTCGTGGAAATACGTCGGGTCCATGTTGAAGCGGAAATTCCACTGTCCGCCCGGCATGCCCGTATCCGCGGCGAGGACGCTCACCAATTCCGGGGGCGCCGGCGTGAACGAGCCGAGGAACTCGCGCACCGCGGGATCGTATTGCGTGCTCGCGAACGCGCGCATCCGGTCCATGTACGCGGGGAGCTGCGCGACCGGCTCGGGCGGCTGCACGAGGCCGAGCCACGCGCCCACCGCGGCGTAGCTCGGGATGTAGCCGTAGCAGCTCACGCTTCGCGGGTCGACCACGCCGCAGTTGGTGTTGTAGTCGAGAATGGAGGACTGGAGCACCACGCCGGCGAGCGACGTCCCGGCGCTCTCGAGCAGGCTCGCGAGGATCGCGCTCCGCGTGGTTCCGTACGATTCGCCGTAGAGCAACTTGGGCGACGCGTCGCGCTGGTTGGCCGCGACGTAGCGCAGGATGAAGTCGCGGAAGATCGCGGCGTCGGCGTCCGTGCTCCAGTACGAGCGGTTGACGTTGGGCGCGATGGCCTCCGAGAATCCCGTGCCCACCGCGTCGACGAACACGAGGTCGCTCACGTCGAGGAGGCTCTCGGCGTTGTCGGCGAACTCAAGCGGCGTGGGCAACGCGGTCGAGGGCGCGTGAGTCACGAGCCTCTTCGGCGCCCACGAGCCGAGGTGCAGCCAGACGCTCGCCGATCCGGGGCCGCCGTTGTAGAAGAAGGTGACCGGGCGCGTGGCGGGATCGGCGCCGTCGAGCGTGTACGCGACGTAGAAGAAGGAGGCCTCGGGCGCCGACGACGAGGGATCGACTGCCGTGAGATGCCCGGCCGTCGCGGTGTAGTCGAGCGTCGTGCCGCCGATCACCGCCTGGTGGCGCGTAACGGCGCTGATCTCCTGCGCGCCGAAGAGCGACGCCGTCCCCACCGAGGAATACACGACCGGGTCGGTGAAGCTGCTGCCCGTCGGCGGAGGCATCGTGGTGTCGTCGCCGCCGCCTGCGCCGCCGCAAGCGCCGAGCAGCAACAACGCGGGCAGGACGGCAACGATCCTCATGGCGGCGAATGATAGCCGCTCCAGACCTGCATCGAATGGACCATGGTAGGAGCGCGCCTACAGCGTCGGCCCGAGACGACGCGTACCTTGGGCCTGTCGCTGCAACACGCCAGACCCACCGACCCGTGCGGCACGAGTACCTTCTTCGGAGAGGACCTGGCCTTGATCCGCCATCGCTGGCGTTCGCACATCAAGAATGCCGCCAACGAAGCCGCCCTGCTGGCGGTGACCAACAAGTACCTGAAGGAATGGACTTGGGCTGAAAGGCTGCGCCTGCCGCAAGACGCATGGCCGGGCCGCATCGAAAGCGCCAAGAGCCTCTCGGAGTGGACGTTCCGGCTTGCCGAGCTCAATCGCGAGTTCCAGGACGCTTCGTGGCCGACGGTGGAGGGACTGCAGAACCTCCTGCTGTTCTTCACGCACGCCTCGGTGCGCATGGCGCAGCTCTCGCGGTCGAAGGAAGGAAGCGACACCGAGCTCGAGAGCTAGCGGCGCACTCGGCGCGGGGGCTCTCCGGGGCGCCGACCGCGCGAACGCTGCAGGCGGCCGAAGCGCCCTCGCCAATGGGATCTCCTGGTTTTCATCCGGCGTTGATCGACGCAGCCAGCCCGCTCGTGCATTCTATGCTGCGAGAACCCCCTCCCATCACCGGGCGCGACGAAATGGACATCGAGAAGATCAAGGTACGCACCGAAGCGGGACAACTGCTCGAAGTGGTCGTGCTCCACAAGCGGCCGGAACACATCCAGATCCTCCTCGGCCAGGGCGAGCACAGCGTGAAGTGCGAGCTCGCGCCGACCCGCAACGGCCTCGCGTACGCCGGAAGCGTGATGGGCCGCGAGCTGGTCTACGAGAGGAGCCGCGAGCAGGTGCAGGCCGACATCGATCGCCTGAACCCGACGCTGCGGCAATCGTCGCGCCGGCGCTGAGACCGCCGCCGCAACGAAGGAGCTGCGAAAGGAAAAAGCCCCGCCGAAGCGGGGCTTTGGTCACTGCGGATGGATCCCCGACGACACCCTCGGGGATGACATCGCGGGAGGACGAATGTCCTCCTCGCGAGGTCACATATCCATGTCGCCCATGCCGCCCATGCCGCCGCCCGGCATGCCGCCGCCGGCCTTCTTCTTCTCGGGCTTCTCGGCGACCATCGCCTCGGTGGTGA
>DATIZV010000190.1:0-5042 GCA_035516915.1 Usitatibacter sp.
CAGATGAACACGGATGAACACAGATGGCTTTCGCGAAGCTCATGCAGGTCGACCGGTCAATACGGCCGTTATTCACCGCGACGTCATCAATACCTTCCGTGAATATCTGTGTTCATCCGTGTTCATCCGTGGTTCCAACGCCTTTCGCCCATTGAATGCACGCTGCCTCTGAGATCCCGATTCCCGAGAACGGCCGCGACGAGGAAGTCGAGGCGGGGGATTTCTCCGGGCCGCTCGAGTGGTACTGGCACTTCAGCCAGAGGAGCGACTTCGAGACCGACGGCGAGCAGCTCGCGGTGGTGGAGAAGCTGCAGGGCCTCTTCGAGCAGCTCGAGGACTACCGCCTCTACCGCCAGGGAAAGATCAACCGCCTGGTGACGAACCTCGGCGCGGGGCGCCGGCCGCCGCGCGGCGTATACATCTGGGGCGGCGTCGGGCGCGGCAAGTCGCTCATGATGGACGCGTTCTTCAAGGTCTCGCGCCATCGCCGCAAGCGCCGCGTGCACTTCCACGAGTTCATGCGCGAGATCCACGCGCGCATGAAGGCGCTCAGCGGCCAGGAGGATCCGCTCGACCTCATCTCCACCGAGATCGCGCGCGAGCTGCGCATCCTCGCCTTCGACGAGTTCCACGTGAGCGACATCGGCGACGCGATGATCCTCGGGCGGCTCCTCGAGCTCCTCGTGGAGAAGGGCGTGGTGCTGGTGATGACCTCCAACTACCGGCCCGGCGATCTTTATCCGAACGGGCTGCAGCGCTCGAGGTTCCTCCCGGCGATCGAGATCCTCGAGCGCGAGCTGGACGTCGTGCACCTGGGCGGAAGCACGGACCATCGCCGCCGCATCCTCGACGCGCTGAGCGTCTACTACACGCCGCTCGACGAGGACGCGGACTCGCACCTCGCAAGCTTCTTCGAGGCCATGACCAAGGCGAGCTACGCCGAGGACGGCACCATCGAGGTCGGGAACCGCCCGCTCGCCTTCCGCCGCCGCGCGAAGGGGGTGATCTGGATCGATTTCGCGCAGCTGTGCGAGAAGCCGCGCTCCCAGGTCGACTATCTCGAGCTCGCGAGCGCCTACCACACGGTGCTCGTCGCCAACGTCCCGCGCCTGGGCCCCCAGCGGCAGGACGCGGCGCGCCGCTTCACCTGGCTCGTGGACATCTTCTACGACCAGCGCGTGAAGCTGGTCGTCACCGCGGCGGCGCCGCCCGAGGCGCTGCTGGGCGACGCGGGAGAGGGCTCCGGGGCGCAGCGGATGCTGCGGGCGGAGTTCGCGCGCACCGCGAGCCGGCTGCGGGAGATGCAATCGCGCGATTACTTTGCGCGCAAGCATGCTTCCTACGCCAACCCGCAGGTCCTGCAGCGCTGACGGCGCTATAGTGGCGGCATGAAAGCGATCCTCCTCAGCAAGGAAGCGGACCGGTTCCAGGCGCGCGTGGCCGACGTGGGCGAGAACGACCTTCCCGAGGGCGACGTCACGGTGAAGGTCGAGTACTCGACCGTCAACTTCAAGGACGCGCTCGCGCTCACCGACAAATCGCCCATCGTGCGCAAGTGGCCGATGGTCGCCGGCATCGACTTCGCGGGCGTGGTCGAGGCGAGCGCGCATCCGTCGTGGAAGCCCGGCGACCGGGCGCTCCTCAACGGCTGGGGCGTGGGCGAGTCGCACTGGGGCGGCCTCGCGCAGAAGGCGCGCGTGAAGGGCGACTGGCTGGTGCGCGTGCCCGAAGGCATGACCACGCGCGAGGCGATGGCGATCGGCACCGCGGGCTACACCGCGATGCTGTGCGTCATGGCGCTCGAGCGCCTCGGCGTCACGCGCGATTGCGGCGAGGTCCTCGTCACGGGCGCCACCGGCGGCGTGGGCAGCATCTCGGTCGCGATCCTCGCCCAGCTCGGCTACCGCGTCGTCGCCTCGACGGGGAAGCTCGCCGAGAAGGCCTACCTCGAATCGCTGGGCGCGAAGGAAATCGTCGACCGCAATACGCTCTCCCAGCCCGGGAAGCCGCTGCAGAAGGAGCGCTGGGCGGGCGTGGTCGATTCCGTGGGAAGCCATACGCTCGTGAACGCGTGCGCCCAGACGATGGCCGAGGGTGCGGTCGCCGCGTGCGGGCTCGCGCAGGGCATGGATTTCCCGGCGACGGTGGCCCCGTTCATCCTGCGCGGCGTGACGCTCGCGGGCGTGAACAGCGTCACGGCGCCGATGTCGCGCAGGCTGGAAGCCTGGCGCCGCCTCGCGACGCAGCTCGACCGCGCGAAGCTCGGCTCGACCATCACCGACATTAGGCTCGCCGAGGCGCTTGCCAGGGCGCCGGAGGTGATCGCAGGCAAGGTCCGCGGCCGCCTGGTCGTGGACGTGAACCGCTAGCGGAGGGGCCATGACGACGATCGACGAGGCGCGCAGCACCACCTACCGCGAGTTCTACGATCGCTCGATTCGCGATCCGGAGGCGTTCTGGGCCGAGCAGGCAAAGCTCGTCGACTGGCACCAGCCCTTCGCCAAGGTCCTCGACTACTCGAAGCCGCCGTTGCGCTCCTGGTTCGCGGGCGGCGAGACGAACCTCTGCCACAACGCGGTCGATCGCCATCTCGCCAAGCGCGCTTCGCAGGCCGCGCTGGTGTGGATCTCGACCGAGGTCGACCAGCAGAGGAGCTACACGTTCGGCGAGCTGCACGACGAGGTAAGCCGCTGCGCGGCGATCCTGCGCTCGCTCGGCGTCGGCAAGGGCGACCGCGTGCTCATCTACATGCCGATGATCCCCGAGGCGGTGTTCGCGATGCTCGCGACGGTGCGCCTGGGCGCGATCCACTCGGTGGTCTTCGGCGGCTTCGCCGCCGCGAGCCTGGCCGCGCGCATCGACGACGCGCAGCCGAAGGTCATGGTGACGGCGGACGCCGGCATGCGCATGGGCAGGATGATCGCGCTCAAACCGCTCGTCGACGAAGCGATCCGCCTCTCCAGGCAGCCGCCGGGGAAGGTGCTCATCGTCGACCGCGCGCTCGACAGGTCGATGACCCGCGTCGCGGGTCGCGACGTCGACTACGCCGAGGCTCGCGCCGGGCAGGCGGGCGCGAAGGTGCCGGTCACCTGGCTCGAGTCGAACGAGCCCTCGTACATCCTCTACACGAGCGGCACCACCGGAAGGCCCAAGGGCGTGCAGCGCGACACCGGCGGGCATGCGGTGGCGCTCGCCGCCTCGATGAAGCACATCTTCTGCTGCCATCCCGGCGAAGCGTACTTCTCGACCTCGGACATCGGCTGGGTCGTGGGCCACTCGTACATCGTCTACGGGCCGCTCCTCAACGGCAACACGACCATCATGTACGAAGGCGTGCCCGTGCGCCCCGATCCCGGCGTGTGGTGGCGCATCGTGCAGGACCACAAGGTGACCTCGATGTTCACCTCGCCCACCGCGATCCGCGTGCTGAAGAAGCAGGATCCCGCGTGGATGCGCAAGTACGACACTTCGAGCCTGCGCTACCTCTTCCTCGCCGGCGAGCCGCTCGACGAGCCCACCGCGCGCTGGGTCTCCGAATCGCTCGGCGCGCAGGTGGTGGACAACTACTGGCAGACCGAGTCGGGCTGGCCGATCCTCACCGCGTGTCCCGGCGTGGAGGACACGCCGAGGAAGTTCGGCTCGCCCTCGTTCCCCGCGTACGGATACAAGGTGAAGCTCAAGCACGAGGAGACGGGCAGGGAAGTGGGCCCGGACGAGAAGGGCGTGCTGTGCATCGTTCCGCCGCTCCCGCCGGGCGCGATGACGACGGTGTGGGGCGACGACGAGCGCTACGTGCAGACCTACTACAAGTCGTTCGCCGACGAGATGGTCTACACCACGTTCGACTGGGCGACCCGCGACGCGGACGGCTACTACTTCGTCCTGGGCCGCACCGACGACGTGATCAACGTCGCCGGCCACCGCCTCGGCACGCGCGAGATCGAGGAGGCGGTGCAGTCGAACCCGGACGTGGCCGAGGTCGCGGTGGTGGGCGTGGCCGACCCGATCAAGGGCCAGGTGCCGGTCGCCTTCGCGGTGCTCAAGGATCCGGCGAAGGCGGCGACGCGCGAGGCGGCCGAGGCGCAGGAGCGGGAAGTGATGGCGACCGTGGACAAGGCCCTGGGCGCCATCGCACGCCCCGCGAAGGTGCGCTTCGTGACGCTGCTGCCGAAGACGCGCTCCGGCAAGCTCCTGCGCCGCTCGATCCAGGCGATCTGCGAGGGCCGCGACCCCGGCGACCTCACGACCATCGAGGATCCCTCGGCGCTCCAGCAGATCCGCGACGCGGTGAAGTAGGCGCGACTACTTGCAGGCCCCGGCGTACCTCGCCTGCATGTGTTCCTTCATGTGCACCGGTCGGCCGCCTTCGTTCATGTCCAGGAGCATGTCCATGTCGTAGCCGTCGCCCTTGAACGTGATGCGGTTGTCGCTGGTCATCTCGTGCTGGCCCGTGCATACCATCTTGTAGGTCGCGGTGTTGCCCGACATGTGGAAGTCCTTCACGTCGCAATCCTTCGGCATCCGGCTGCGATCGTTCTTGTTCATCTCGCCTCTCTGGATGTCCTCGGGCGTCACGCAGTGCTCGAAGGTGTGGCTCTGCCGGCCCATCCCGGGGGGCATGCCGGGAATCGCGCCCATGTCCATGTCCATCTTGTACTCGTACATCCCGGGCTTCACCTTGCCGTGGAAAGCCTGGAACGGGTTGTCGGCGGCCGCGGCGGCGAGCGGAAAGGCGGCCGCGCAGGCGAGGCAGAGCAGCATGCGGGTCTTCATCGGGGGCCGGTCCTCATCGTGAAAAGCGCGAGGATACCCGAACGCGGCGCGACTCGCAGTGCTGCGGCGCACTAGAATAGCGGCATGAATGCGAGCCCCGTTCCTTCCAAGTCCGCCCTGCGCCGGGAGATGATGGCGCGGCGCGACGCGCTCCCCGAGGGCGAGCGCATCCGCATCGGCGAGGCGCTGGTCGAGCGGATCCTCGCGATGCCGCGCTACGCCGGCGCCCGCTCGGTGCTCGCGACAATGGCGATCGGCAGCGAGTGGAA
>DATIZV010000191.1:0-2418 GCA_035516915.1 Usitatibacter sp.
CTCTTCGACGAGGCGACGAGCGCGCTCGACAACCGCAGCCAGGCGATCGTCACCGAGAGCCTCGAGCAGCTGAAGACCACCCGCATCGTGATCGCGCACCGCCTGTCGACCATCATCAGCGCGGATCGAATCTTCGTGCTGGTGGGCGGGCGGCTCGTGCAGCAGGGCACCTTCAAGGAGCTCATGGCCGAGGCGGGACCGTTCCGCGAGCTCGCCTCGCGCCAGATGGTGTAGGGCGACGCATGCTCGCCGAACCGCCGCGCCGCACCCAGCCCGCCCGGCTTCTCGAGGAGCGCGTGGCCGACCTGCAGGTGCTGGGCGCCGACGAGTGCGAGGCGGTGCGCGCGAAGCTCGAGTCGCTGCGCGGGCTGTGGACCCGGCGCCATCCGTCGGCGCCGTTCTACACGCTGGGCGCCTCCAACTACTTCGACATCGCCGAGAACCCCGACCTGCCGTACTACCGCATGGCGGCGCAGCTGAATCCGGTGCTGATGGAGCACTTCGGCGAGCTGCTGCGCGGCGTGGCGCGCACTCTCGCCGACCACGTGCGCATGCCGGTTGGGTTCACCGAGCGCCTGGCGCATCCCGGCTTCCACATCTTCGAGGCGGACGACTCGTTCCGCACGATCCGCGGCCTCACGCATCGCGAGTGGTTCCGCGAGCGCGCCAACCCGGCGTTCGTCGCGAGCCCGATCCACTGCGACACGCCGCATTACGTCGTCGACTGGGGCGACGATGCGCCGCGCGTGGCGCTGAATCGCCCGATCTCCTTCACGCTCGCGATCGCCATGCCCGCCACCGGCGCCGGCATGTACGTGTGGGACCTGCGCATGCCCGAGACCGCGGGCTTCGACGACGCGCAGCTGCACGAGGCGCTCGCCGGCCGGCGAAGGATCCTGTGCCGCTATCGCCGCGGCGCCATGGCGGTGCACGACGGCATGAGCTATCACCAGGTGGCGCCGATGGACGATCCGAAGCCGGGCGAGATGCGCATCACCCTGCAGGGGCACGGCGTGCCGGTGGGCGGGGTGATGCGGCTCTTCTGGTGAAGCGGCGCGGCGTTACCCGCAGGCCCCGACCCATCCGCATGCGCTGCAGAAATCGCAGCCGTCCTTGCGGATCACGGTGAAGTTGCCGCACTCCGCGCAGCGCGCGCCTTTCATCACCGCCGGTTCCTCGTCCTCGCGCGGCGCTTCCAGCACGCCCATCTCGCGCGTCGGATAGCCGCGCTCGTCGAGGAGGCCGAGCATCGCGTAGCGGTGGATCACGAGCCGCGCGACGTACGCGACGGTGGAGGGCCAGTTCTGTTGCCGGCGCTCCCCGGGCACGAACGCCATGAAGTCGCCGAGCGGCTCGGAGTAGTCGAGGAGCTTCCGGAGCTTCATCCCGATCCACGCGGGATCGACCACGCGCATGTCGAGCGAGAGGATGCGGGTGAGGCCGTCCAGCGCGCGCGGATAGTGGCCCGAAAGCCAGATCGAATACGGGCGCGTCGTGCCGTCGGGAAGCTGGATCTCCTTCAGGCCCAGCACGAACTCGTCGCCGGACGCCGGGTTCGCGACGTCGACCGTCCACGAGAGCGTGCCCTCGGTCCCGGTGCGCGGCTCCTCGACGCTGAACATGTGGTCGAGCACCGGCGTCTTCTCGGCGCCCTCGAACGCGTGCAGCTGCTCGCAGCGCCACCGCACCACCTGCGCGACGGCGGAGACCACGCCCGGAACGCGGCGCTTCTCGCCGTGCGGCGGAAAGCGC
Organism: Usitatibacter sp.; assembly: GCA_035516915.1. Classification (GTDB taxonomy): domain Bacteria; phylum Pseudomonadota; class Gammaproteobacteria; order Burkholderiales; family Usitatibacteraceae; genus Usitatibacter. The sequence goes on from DATIZV010000191.1 coordinate 1,753, forward strand.
AGGTCGAACGCGTCGTCGCCGACGGTGCCGGCGAGCACGTCGAGCTTCATCTTGAGCCATGCGCGGTCGTCGGCACGCATGTCCATGGAGAGCGTCTTCGCCACGGCCCCCAGGCCGCGCGGCTGCTCGGCGCCGTTCACCCATACCTCGAACGGGAACTTGCGCCCCGCTTCCTCGACCTCGCCCACGAAGAGCGCGAAGCGCCCCGAGGGCGAGTCGATCATGTAGGTCCACGCGAGGTTGCCCTCGGGAAGCTCGGGGCGCCCCGGCCAGCGCAGGCTCGTGAGCACGGGCTGCGGGAGCGTCTTGATCGCGAGGCGCTTGTTCGCGTCGCTCTCGATGGTCGCGAGCTCGCGCGCGGCGGGCTTCGCCGCATCGGCCGTGAGCACGGCGCCGAGCACGGTGTTGGGGCGATACGTCGCGAGGCCTTTCAATCCCGACTTCCAGGCCTTCATGTACAGGCCCTCGAAGTCCGCGTACGGATAGTCCTCGGGCACGTTCACCGTCTTCGAGATGCTGGTGTCGATGAAAGGCGCCACCGCGGCGACCATCTCTTCGTGCGCGTTGGCGGAGATCTCGAGCGCGGTGACGAAATACCCGGGAAGCTTCGCGTCTTCGCCGAACAGGTGCCGATGAAGCCGCCACGCGTGATCCTCGACGCGGAAC
>DATIZV010000192.1:0-2544 GCA_035516915.1 Usitatibacter sp.
GGCAGGAGGTCTTCCTCGTCGGCATGATGCAGCGTGAGCGAGTGGGAGAAGAAATCGATCGACGCGCCGGCCACGGCGCTGCCTTCCGCGTCGAGCCCGCGCGCTTCAATCGCCAGGGGAAGGGCGCAAAGGGCCGCGAGCTGCCGTTCGATGCGCCGATGGAACCCGAGGAGCGCGTCGACGGGATCGTCGAAGCCGGGCGGAAGGTCGTGAACTCTCATTCGCTGAAGGCTACCGGCAACGCGTGACAATCCTGCGTGTCGCGGGTTGTGACCGCGCGCGCGCGGCCGAGTTCAGAAAGAAAAATCCGCCGGGCTTGGCGGCACCGGCGGAGCAAGGGGAGGAGCAACCTCGGGGGGAAAGCTGCAGCTGTTTTCCGCTTAAGGATCGCGAGGTGAATGTTGGGGCAAGCGTGTGACGCTTTGACGTCAGGCGGAAACCGGGGTCTGACCCCGGTTTCGTACGCGCGGGCCCGCGAAGCGGGCGCTGAAGCGGCTGCCCTCGCCGGGCGTGCTCGCGATGTCGAGCGAGGCGCCGTGGCGCGAGAGCGCGTGCTTCACGATGGCGAGGCCCAGGCCCGTGCCGCCGCTCTCGCGCGAGCGGCCGCGGTCCACGCGGTAGAAGCGCTCCGTGAGGCGCGGGATGTGCTCGGGCGCGATGCCGATGCCGGTGTCCTCCACGTCGAACGTGGCGCCCTCGTCGGTGCGATGCCAGCGAAGCCGCACGACGCCGGAGGCCGGCGTATAGCGGATCGCGTTGGAGACGAGGTTGCCGAACGCGCTGGAAAGCTCCTTCTCGCTGCCCAGCAGGTCGATGCCCTCCTCGCCCTCCACCTCGATCCTGTGCCGCCCGTTGGAAAGGGCGCGCGCCTCCGCGCCCAGCCGATCGAGTAGCTTGCGCATCTCGATGGGCTCTTCCATCGGCGGCGGCGGCGACGACTCGAGCGCCGAGAGCGTGAGCAGGTCCTCGACCAGGCGCAGCATCCGCGCCGACTGCTCGGCCATGAGGTCGATGTAGCGGCGCGCGGCGTCGCGGTCGGTCTCGTCGCGAAGCGTCTCCAGGAACCCCGCCACCACCGTGAGCGGCGTGCGCAGCTCGTGCGAGACGTTGGCGACGAACTCGCGGCGCACCCGCTCCAGCTGCCGGAACTGCGTGACGTCGCGCGAGAGCACGAGGCGCTGGTTCTCGCCGTAGGTCACCACCTGCATGGACAGCACCCGGTCGGCCGAATGCGGCGCCGTCACCTGGATCGGCTTGGCGTAGTCGTTGCCCTCGAGGTACTCGAGGAACTCGGGGATGCGCACGAGGTGCGTGATGGGCATGCCGGCATCGCGCACCGGGTCGATCTCCAGGTGCAGCCTCGCCGTGTCGTTGCACCACGCGATGCGATCCTCGTCGAGGATCACCACGCCGTCGGGAAGGGCCCGCGCCGCCTCGCGCCAGCGCTTTAGCATGTCCACGAGCTCGGCTTCCCGGCGCGCGGATTCGCGCCGCGTGCGGTGCAGGAGCGCGTGCAGCCGGTCCCAGGCGCCGCGAGCCCGCGGCGGCTCGGGCGCCTCGCCATGCTCCAGCCAGTACGCGAGCTCGTGAAGGCGCCGCGATTCGGCGAGGAGCAGGATCAGCAGCAGGACGGAGAAGGTGGCGAGGCCGTACTCGACGCCCGCGATCCAACCGACCGCGGCCGCGGCCAGGGCACTCGCGGCAATAGCCAGCATTTCAGTCGCTCGAGCGGAAGCGGTATCCCGCGCCGCGCACCGTCTCGACGAGCCGGTCGTGGCCGCTGGGCGAGAGCGCTTCGCGCAATCGCCGGATGTGCACGTCCACCGTACGGTCCTCGAGGAACACGTGATCGCCCCAGACCTGGTCCAGGATCTGCGCGCGAGTGTACACGCGATCGGTGTGCGTCATGAAGAAGTGCAGGAGCTCGAACTCCGTGGGCCCCATCTTGAGGGTGCGCCCCTTGCCGCTCACCACGCGCGTCGCGGGATTGAGCACGAGGCCTTCGATCTCGACCGCCTCCTTGGAAAGCTGCGGCAGGCGCCGGCGCAGCACCGCCTGGATGCGCGCCTCGAGCTCGCGCGGCGAGAAGGGCTTGGTCACGTAATCGTCCACGCCGCTGTCGAGGCCCGCCACCTTGTCGTCCTCCGCGGCGCGCGCCGTGAGCATGATGATGGGGACTTCGCGGGTGCGCTGTTCCGTGCGCAGCCTGCGTGCGAGCGAGGGGCCCGATCCGTCGGGCAGCATCCAGTCGAGCAGGATCACGTCGGGCAGCGCCATCGTCACCGCCTCGTAGGCCTCCTTGGCGTTGGCCGTGCGGCGCACGGTGTGGCCATGGCGCGCGAGCGTGATCGAGATCAGCTCCTGGATGGCGGGTTCGTCTTCGACGACCAGGATCGAGGCGGCCATCAGCCCAACGCCTCGCGCTCGACTTCGGCGAGCGGGGTGTGGCGCACGTCCCTTCCCTTCACGATGTAGATCACCTGCTCGGCGATGTTCTTGGCGTGGTCGCCGATGCGCTCGATGGCCTTGGCGACCCAGACGATG
>DATIZV010000193.1:0-2930 GCA_035516915.1 Usitatibacter sp.
CCCCGCGCCGGGCGAGGCGAGCCGCAGCGAGCGCGGCGAGGACATGGTCCAGTGCGCGCGCTGCGGCGTTCACCTGCCGCGCAGCGAGGCGCGCGAGGAGGGCGGGCGGCTCGTCTGCCGCGACAACCCCCGCTGCCGCTCGGCGCCGTGAGCTCCGCTCCGGACACCGCCGCCGTGCGCGCCGCGCCGCGCTTCGGCCGGTCGATGCCCTTCATCGTCGCGGCCGACGCGGCGACCTGGAACACGCTCCTTATCTTCTGCGCCTACCGCGTGGTGCTCGCGGGCCTCACCGGCGTGGCGTTCCGGTACTTCAACCACTTCTTCCTGCTCGGCGTGACGAAGCCCGAGCTGGTGGTGCCGACGACGCTCGCCTACGGCGTGGCGGCGCTCGCGCTCCTCGTTCCGGCGCGCATGCACGAGCCGAACCTCACCCTGCAGGTGACGGCCGGCGTGGTCGCCGACGTCGCCGCGATCGTGCTGCTCATGTACGGCAGCGGCGGCGTGAAGAGCGGGCTGGGCATCATGCTGCTGGTGTCGCTCGCCGCGGCGGGCGTGATCACGCGCGGGCGCCTCGCGTTCTTCCACGCGGCCTTCGCGTCGCTCGCGCTCCTCGTCGGGCAGGCGTTCGAGGTCTGGCACTTCGACGCCGCGGCCCAGGACTTCCTCCAGGCCGGCCTCACGTGCGTCGCGTATTTCGCGACCGCGGGCCTCGCCTCGACGCTCGCGCAATACGCGCGCACCAGCGAGCGCATCGCCGAGGAGCAGAAGGTCGACCTCGCCAACCTTTCCCAGATCAACGAGCTGGTGATCCGCGACATGCAGGACGGCATCGTGGTCGTGGACGGCGAGGGGCGCATCCGCCAGAGCAACCCGCGCGCGATGCAGCTCCTCGGGGCCCTGCCGGCGGGGCGCAGGCCCTCGATCGCGGAGTACGCGCCGGAGATCGCGCGGCTCCTCGAGAGCTGGCGCAAGGGCTCGGACACCACGTTCATGCAGCTGCGCGGGCCGCGCGCCGCGGGCGAGCTGCAGGTGCATTTCGTGCCCATCGGCGCGGGCGAGCCTTCCGCCGCGGTGATCTTCGTCGAGGACGTGGGCCGCATGCGCCAGCAGGCGCAGCAGATGAAGCTCGTCGCGCTCGGCCGCCTGACCGCCTCGATCGCCCACGAGATCCGCAATCCGCTCTCCTCGATCGGGCACGCGGCGCAGCTCCTCGAGGAGGACGGCGCGGTGGGCGGCGGCGGCAAGCGCCTGCTCGACATCATCCGCGGCAACGTCCTGCGGCTCGACCGCATCGTGCAGGAAGTGCTCTACCTCAATCGCCGCGACCGCGCGCAGCCCGAGGCGATCGATCCCGCGACCTACCTTCCGCACTTCGCGCAGGAGTTCGGGCTGGTCGAGAAGGTCCCCGCGCAGGCGATCGACGTGCAGGTGCGCACGCGCCAACGCCTGTGGTTCGACCGGCAGCACCTCGACCAGGTGCTGTGGAACATCGTGAGGAACGCGTGGCGCCACGGAACGCGGCAGCCGGGATCGGTGCGCATCGTCGCCTCGGCCGCGCCTTCGCCCGCGCGCATGCAGCTCGACGTGCTCGACGACGGGCCGGGCGTGTCGAAGGCGGCGCAAGCGCACCTCTTCGAGCCGTTCTTCACGACCGAGGCGCAGGGCACCGGCCTCGGGCTCTACATCGCGCGCGAGCTCTGCGAGGGCAACGCCGCGCGCATCGAGTACCTGGACGATTCCGGCGGAGGCCACTTCCGCATCACGATGAAAGGCGCCTGATGAACCGCAAGGCCGTTCTGATCGTGGACGACGAGGCCGACATCCGCGAGCTCCTCGTGCTCACGCTCTCGCGCATGGGCGTGGACGCGGACAGCGCTTCGACCCTGGAGGAGGCGACGGCGGCGCTCAAGTCGCGGCCCTACGACCTCTGCCTCACCGACATGCGCCTTCCCGACGGCGACGGGCTGCAGGTGCTGAAGCACATCGCCGAGAACTACGGCAACACGCCGGTCGCCGTCATCACCGCCTTCGGCTCGACGCAGAACGCGGTCGATGCGTTGAAGGCCGGCGCGTTCGATTACCTGCCCAAGCCCATCAAGCTCGAGCAGCTTCGCCCGCTCGTGATGAGCGCCCTCAAGCTGCCGCGCCCGGTGCAGGCGCGGCGAGCCTCGATCGGCGAGACGGCGCAGCCGGGAACGCCGCGGCTCCTCGGCGAGTCGCCCGCCATCCAGCGCGCGCGCGAGATGATCGCGAAGCTCGCGCGCTCGCAGGCGCCGGTGTACATCACGGGCGAATCCGGAACCGGCAAGGAAGTGGCGGCCCGCCTCATCCACCTGGGATCGTCGCGCGCGGCCGAGCCCTTCGTCGCCGTGAACTGCGGCGCGATCCCCGAGAACCTGATGGAGAGCGAGTTCTTCGGCTACAAGAGGGGCGCCTTCACCGGCGCGGAGAACGACAAGATCGGCTACCTCCAGGCGGCGCAGAAGGGCACGCTCTTCCTCGACGAGGTGGGCGACCTGCCGCTCGCGATGCAGGTGAAGCTGCTGCGCGTGATCCAGGAGAAGAAGGTGCGGCGCGTGGGCGACACGCACGAGGAGCCGATCGACGTGCGCATCATCTCGGCGACGCACCGCAGCCTCGCGCAGCAGGTGGAGGCGGGCCAGTTCCGCCAGGACCTCTTCTACCGCCTCAACGTGATCGAGCTCAAGATGCCCAGCCTTCGCGAGATCCCCGAGGACATCCCGCTCATGGTGGAGCAGGTGGTCGAGCGCCTCGCGAAGCAGAACGGCATGCCGCAGGCCAAGGTGACCGACGAAGCGATGCTGGCGCTGCGCCGCTACGACGTCCCGGGCAATGTGCGGGAGCTCGAGAACATCCTCGAGCGCGCGCTCGCCCTGTGCACCGAGAACCGCATCACGGAGAGCGATCTG
>DATIZV010000194.1:0-3526 GCA_035516915.1 Usitatibacter sp.
GTTCGCCTGCGGGATCGTGGTGCATCCCGCCATCGACGCCTGCCTGCAACTGCGCCGGGAGCATGGATTGCGCGCTGGGGACATCGCGGCCATCGAGCTGCGCGTCCATCCGCTGGTGCTCGAGCTTACCGGCAAGAAGGAGCCCGAGGACGGCCTGCAGGGCAAGTTCAGCGTGTACCACGGGTTCGCGCTCGGCCTCGTCTTCGGCCGCGCGGGGGAGTCCGAGTACAGCGACGAGATCGTGCGCCGCGAGGACATCGTGGCGCTTCGCCGCAAGGTGGACGCGGTCGCCGATCCCTCGATCGACGAGACCGCCGCCGACGTCACCGTGATCCTCCGGGGCGGCGCGAAGAAGCACGTCTTCGTCGAGCACGCGATCGGCTCGCTCGCGCGGCCGATGAGCGACGCCGACCTCGAGGCGAAATTCCACGCGCTCGCCGATCCCGTGCTCGGCGAGACCCGGACGCGGGCCCTCGTCGGCGCCTGCTGGAACCTATCGCGCGCGAGGGACGTGCGCGCCCTGTGCGAAGGAGCCCGTGCATGAGCGCAAGGCCAAGGATCGTCGTTCTCGACGACTACGAGCGGTCGCTGCGGCGTACCGCCGACTGGAGCGCTGTCGACGCGCGTGCCGAAGTCGAGGTGCATCACGAGCGCCTGCGAGGCACGGCGCTCCTCGACGCGATCCGCGACGCCGATGCGATCGTGGTGGTGCGAGACCGCACGCCCTTCAAGGCCGACCTCGTCGAGAAGCTCGCGCAGCTCAAGCTCTTCCTCTTCACCGGGGCGCGCAACACGCAATACGACGCCGCGGCCTTCAAGGCGCGCGGAATTCCCGTCGGAAGCACCGAGATGGGCGACTCGAAGGCGAGCACGACGGAGATCGCCTGGACCCTCATCCTCGCCGCGGCCAAGCGCCTCGAGGCGTACCTCGCGCTGGTGAGGAAGGGCGGCTGGCGCGACGAGGGCCCGCTTCCCTCGACGCTCGCCGGCGAGCGCCTCGGCGTGATCGGCCTGGGAAGCATCGGATCGCGCGTCGCGCAGGTCGGCAAGGCCTTCGGCATGGAGGTCGTGACGTGGAGCCCGCACATGAGCGCGGAGCGCGCGGAGAAGGGCGGGGCGAAGTCGATCGCGCTCGACGAGCTGTTGTCCACCTCGAAGGTCGTCACGCTGCACCTCGTGCCCTCGGCCGAGACAAGGAAGCTCCTCGATGCGAAGCGCCTCGCCACGATGCGCGCCGACTCGATCCTCGTGAACACCGCGCGCTCGGCGTTGATCGACATGGCGGCGCTCGCGCAGGCGCTCGAGCGGGGCCGGCCGGGCATGGCGGCGCTCGACGTGTACGACGACGAGCCGCTTCCCGCGGACTTTCCCCTCGCGAAGCGCGCGAACGTCGTCCTCACCCCGCATCTCGGCTTCGTGAACGAGCCGGTGTTCGCGAAGTTCGGCCCGGGCGTGGTCGCGAACCTGCTTGCATGGATGGACGGGAAGCCTCTCGCCAGGGAGGTGAAGGACTAGACGCGCGCGACCGGCCGGGGCGGCGCGTCGGCGCTACTCGCGGAAAGCGAAGAGCAGCGCGTCGGCGGGGACCAGGTCGTTCTCGGCGAAGGCGACGCGCTCGATCACGCCCTCGCGCGGGCTCACGATGGTGTGCTCCATCTTCATCGCCTCGAGGATCATCAGCGCCTCGCCCTTCTTCACGCGCGCGCCCTCGGCCGCGAGCACCTTCACCACGCGTCCCGGCATGAGCGCGGTGAGGCGGGCATCGGGCAGCGCGTCCGCGGGCTCGTAGTGGAACGGATCGACGCGCTCCATCTCGTAGCGTCCCTGCGGCGTGGTGGCGCAAAGGCGGTCGCCGAGGCGTGTGACGCGCGCGAAGTAGGTCTCTGCGTCGAGCGCCACCTGCACGCGCTCGCCGTCGACCGGGCCCACGCGAACCTCGTGGCGCCTTCCCTGGAGCGCGACGATCGCATGGTCGCCGCGATGCTCGGCCTCCAAGGCGACCTCGCGGCCGTCGGCGAGGCGGAACTCCATGCGCCGCGTCTTCGGCTGGTTGAGCCGCCAGCCGGTCGTGTCGTTCCAGGGCGAGGCAGGCCGCGCGCGGATCGCTTCGAGCTCGTCCAGGAACACGCGCACCGCGCAGGCGACGACCGCTTCGACGGGAACCTCTCCCGCGGGCGGGAGGAGCGCTTCGCGATGGCGCTCGATGAACGCGGTGTCGGTCTCGCCGGCGAGGAACGCGGGATGGCGCACGACGCGCTCGAGGAACGCGAGGTTGGTCTTCACGCCGAGGATCGCGGTCTGCGCGAGGGCCGACTGCATGCGCCGCGCCGCTTCCGGGCGGTCCGCGCCCCACGCGACGAGCTTCGCGATCATGGGATCGTAGAAGACGCTCACCTCGTCGCCCTCGCGCACGCCGGTCTCGAGGCGCACGTCCTCGCCGGTGCGAGGCGCACGCAGGAGCCCGATGCGCCCGGTCTCGGGAAGGAAGCCGTTCGCGGGATTCTCGGCGCACAGCCGCGCCTCGATCGCGTGGCCGGCCGAGTGGATCTCGGCCTGCGTGAGCGGCAGGGGCTCGCCCGCGGCCACGCGCAGCTGCCACTCGACGAGGTCTTCCCCGGTCACCATCTCGGTCACCGGGTGCTCGACCTGCAGCCGCGTGTTCATCTCCATGAAGTAGAAGCGGCGGTCGTCGCCCACGATGAACTCGATCGTCCCGGCGCCCCGGTAGGCGATCGCGCGCGCCGCGGCCACCGCCGCCTCGCCCATGCGCGATCGCAGCGCGTCGTCGAGGAACGGCGAAGGCGTCTCCTCGAGCACCTTCTGGTGGCGGCGCTGGATCGAGCATTCGCGCTCGAAGAGGTGCACGTAGTGGCCGTGCGTGTCGCCGAAGACCTGGAACTCGATGTGGTGCGGGCCTTGCACGAAGCGCTCGAGGAGCACGCGCTCGTCGCCGAACGCGCCCTTCGCCTCGCGCCGCGCGGCGGCGAGCTGTGCGCCGAGTTCCGATTCCTTCGCCACGAGGCGCATCCCCTTGCCGCCGCCGCCCGCGACCGCCTTCACGAGGAGCGGGAAGCCGAGCTTGCGCGCCTCGGCCGCGAGCAGCACGTCGTCCTGGCCGGAGCCGTGATAGCCGGGCACGACGGGAACGCCGGCGTGCTCCATCAGGGCCTTCGCGCGGTCCTTGAGGCCCATCTTCTCGATGGCTTCGGGCGTGGGCCCGATGAAGACGAGGCCGGCGGCCTCCACGTCGCGCGCGAAATCCTCGTTCTCGGAAAGGAACCCGTATCCCGGATGGATCGCCTGGGCGCCGCAGCGCCTGGCGATCTCGATGATGCGACGCCCGAGCAGGTACGACTCCGCCGGGAGCGCTCCCCCCACGAGATAGGCCTCGTCCGCCTGCTCCACGTGCAGCGCGCGCGCGTCGATGGTGGAGTGGATCGCGACGGTGCGGATCGCGAGGCGCCGGCAGGTGCGGATCACGCGGCAGGCGATCTCGCCGCGGTTTGCGATGAGGATCTTGTCGAAC
>DATIZV010000195.1:0-2068 GCA_035516915.1 Usitatibacter sp.
CGTAGCAAAATGCCCTGGTCTGGCTGCCGTCGCCGTAGATCGTGATCGGCTGGCGTCGCAGCGCCTGGATGATGAAGTTCGATACAACGCGGCCATCGTTAGGGTGCATCCGTGGCCCATAAGTATTGAAGATGCGCGCGACCTTGATGGCGAGGCCGTGCTGGCGATGGTAGTCGAAGAAGAGCGTCTCGGCGCAGCGCTTGCCCTCGTCGTAGCAGGAGCGCAGCCCGATCGGGTTCACGTGGCCCCAGTAGCTCTCCACCTGCGGGTGCACCTCCGGGTCGCCGTAGACCTCGGAGGTGGAGGCCTGCAGGATCCTCGACTTCACGCGCTTGGCGAGGCCCAGCATGTTGATCGCGCCGTGCACGCTCGTCTTGGTGGTCTGCACCGGGTCGAACTGGTAGTGGATCGGCGCGGCGGGGCACGCGAGGTTGTAGATCTCGTCCACCTCGACGTAGAGCGGGAAGGTGACGTCGTGGCGCTGCAGCTCGAAGTGCGGGTTCGCGAGCAGGTGCGCGATGTTGTCCTTGGTGCCGGTGAAGAAATTGTCGGCGCAGAGCACGTCGCAGCCCTGGTCGAGGAGGCGCTCGCACAGGTGCGACCCGATGAATCCGGCGCCGCCCGTGACGAGCACGCGGCGGCGCGTCGAATAGTTGCGGATCGAGGCCATGGGGCGTGATTCTACTGGGTCTTCGCGCCGGCCTTCGCGAAGTCCCCCGCCTTGAACACGCTCACCTTCGCCGGATCGATGTGCTCGCGGAAAGCGGCGTTCACCTCGCCCAGCGTGAGCGCGCGGATCTTCTCGTCGATCGACTTGCTGAACTGCCAGGTGCGGCCGAGGTAGAGGTATTCGGTCCAGGCGAAGGCGAGCACCGGGTCCTGCGAGCGGTTCTGGGTGCGGATCTGCAGGAGGCCCGACTTGGCCGCGTCGAGCTCCGCCTGGGTGAAGCCGTCCTTCGCCGCCCGCGCGAGCTCCTCGCGGAACGCCTCCTCGACCTTCGCCGTGTTCTGCGGCGCCGAGATCGCGAACACGCTCCAGGAGCCGGCGCGGTCGAGGGCATCGACCGCCAGGTCCGATCCCACGCCGTAGGAGAGCCCCTCCTTCTGCCGGATGCGCAGCATCAGCCGCGAGTCGAAGCCCGCGCCGCCGCCGAACATGTAGTTCGCGACGTAGAGCGCGACGTAGTCGGGATCGTCGTCGCGCATGTCGACGTTCTCGCGCGCGAGGAACACCGCGTTCTCCTTGTCCGGCGTCCCGATCGACTTTTCCACCGGCGCGATGTCGCGATACTCGCTCGTCACTTGCTCGAAGCGCACCTTCGGCTCCCAGCCGGCGAAGAGCGTCTCGAGCTGCGCCTCCACCTTCGCCTCGTCGAAGTCGCCGACGATCGCGACGTCCGCCGGATCCGCGCCGTAGAACCGTTCGTGGAAGGCCTTCGCGTCCTCGAGCTTCGCCTGTTTCACGCGCTCGAGCGATTCCTGCAGCGTCGGCGCGTGCCGCCAGTCGCCGTCCGGATAGATGTTGAACGCCTGCGCCATCGCGTCGCCCGCGAGCGGCCCGGGCTCCGAGAGACGGGACTGGACGCCCGTGAGGGTCTGCGTGCGCAGCTGCTCGAACTCCGCCGGGTCGAAGCGCGGGCTCTTCAGCGCCTCGGCGGTGAGCTCGAGCGCGGCCTGCAGGTTCGGCCTCGTGGTCTGGAACTCGACCGAGGGACCGCCGGCGAAGCCGGTCATCTTGAGGCGCTCGAGGGCGTCCGAGAACTCGCCGCGCGTGAGCCGTGCGGTACCGCGGGGAAGCATGGCGGCGGCGAACCCGGCGCTGGTACGCTCGCCGAAAAGCGCCTTCTCGTTGCCGATGTGCAGCGCGATCGCCACGTTCACCGTCTCGCCGCGGTTCTTCTTGGCGAGGAGCGCGACCTTCACCGGGCCGAATTGCAGCCGCCGCGTGCGCGCGTCGATGTTGTCCTGCGAGGGATCGAACGCCTCGGCGCTCGCGGCCCCGGCCTTCGCCTCGAATCCCTTCATCACCTCGGCGACGGAAGGCGTCGCCGGAACCTCGGCGCGCAGC
>DATIZV010000196.1:0-4076 GCA_035516915.1 Usitatibacter sp.
CGCTCGGCGTGCAGATGGCGATCGACAATTTCGGCAGCGGCTTCTCCTCGCTCGGGCTGGTGCGGGGGCTCCCCTTCGAGGTGGTGAAGATCGACCGCACGCTGGTGAGCAGCTGCCCGGCACGGCGCGAATGCGCGGCGATCGTGCGCGCGACGACCGCGATGGCGCACGCGCTCGGGCTTCGCGTCGTGGCGCAGGCGGTGGAGAGCGAGGAGCAGGGGGAGCAGATGGCCGAGCTCGGCTGCGACGCCGCGCAGGGACACTATTTCGCCGAGCCCACGGATGCGCGGCGCGTGCTCGAGCTCGCACGAAAACCGGGGTCAGACCACCATTTCCATACCGCGAAACCCGACGCACCCGCGAAGGATCTCACGCTATGGAAATAGTGGTCTGACCCCGGTTTTCTACACCCCGGCTTCCTACATCGCGGCGATCACCATCGCGCTGGCCGCAGTCACCTTCTTCGCGTAGGAGATGTCGAGGAACTCGTTCGGGCCGTGGGCGTTGGAGCGCGGGCCGAGCACGCCGGTCACGAGGATCTGCGCCTGGGGAAACTTCGACCCGAGCATCCCCATGAACGGGATGGTGCCGCCCTCGCCCATGTAGGCGGCGGGCCGGCCGAAGAGCGCGTGCGAGGCGCGGTCGAGGGCCTCGGAGAGCCACGGCACGGCCGAGGGCGCGTTCCAGCCGGTGGCCGCCGAATCCCAGTCGAAGCTCACCACCGCCGAATACGGCGGATCCTGCTCGAGCATCGCTTTCATGATGCGCGCCGCGGTCTCGCCGTCGACCGGCGGCGGCAGGCGCATCGAGAGCTTGAGCGCCGTGCGCGGGCGCTGCACGTTGCCGGCCGATTCGATGGCGGGCAAGCCGTCGGCCCCCGTCACCGCGAGCGCCGCGCGCCAGGTGCGGTTGAGGACGAGCTCCACCGGGTCCTTCGTCGCGGGCTGCGCGAAGAGCCGCGCGGTGCCCTGGTTGTCGCAGCAGCTCGCCCAGGGAAAGCGCTGCCACAGCGTGTCGCCCAGGACCTGCGCGGCCTGGCGTGCCTGCTCGCGGCGCTCCTCGGGAATCGCGCACGCGAACTCTCCCGGCTTCACCACGCCGGTGCGCGAATCGTCGAGGCGATCGAGGAGCTCGCGCGCGATGCGGAAGGACGAAGGCACCACGCCGCCCGCGTCGCCCGAATGCACGCCTTCGGTGAGGATCGCCACCGAGAGCGTGCCGTTCACCAGCCCGCGCAGCGACGTCGTCACCCACAGCTGCTCGTAGTTGCCGGCGCCCGAGTCGAGCGCGATCACGAGGCCGACGCTGCCCATGCGCGGCGCGAGCGCCTCGAGATACGCCGGCAGGTCGTAGCTGCCGCTTTCCTCGCAGGTCTCGATGAGCCCGACGCAGCGTGGGCGCGGCACGCCCTGCACGTCGAGCGCGAGGATCGCGGAGAGCGCGGCGAACACCGCGTAGCCGTCGTCCGCGCCGCCGCGCCCGTAGAGGCGGCCCTCCTCGATCACCGGTGTCCACGGACCGAAGCCCGCGCGCCACCCGGTCATCTCCGGCTGCTTGTCGAGGTGGCCGTAGAGGAGAACCGACTGGTCGCTCGCGCCAGGCGTGGCGGGCACGTCGAAAAAGATCACCGGCGTGCGGCCCTCGAGCCGCACGACCTCGAGCTCGAGGCCCGCGATCGGCTGCGCGAGCGCCCAGTCGCGGGCCTGGCGCACCGCCGCCTCGATGTGACCGTTCTCCCGCCAGCGCGGGTCGAAGTGCGGCGACTTCGCCGGGATGCGCACGTAGTCGACGAGCTGCCGGACGATGTCCTCGTCCCATTGGCGCGCGATGCGTCCTTGCAGCTGGGCGGCGTCGTACGGCGGAGCGAGCGGCTCTCGTGCGGTCATGGGGTGCGCCTCCGGCCGGATGGAAATGGGATTGATTGTATCCTCCGGACATGGAAGCGTTGCCCTGGTTCCGGATCTTCGTCGCCTCCTACCTCGCATGGGTGGTGCTCGCCGTGGTGAGCCTGCTGCTCCACCGCCGCTCGCCCACGGCGACGCTCGCATGGATCTTCGCCTTCGTCGCGCTTCCCGTCGTCTCGGGCCTCTATTACCTGGTGTTCGGCCCCCGCCGCCTGCACCGGCGCCGGCGCCGCTACGGCGTCGCGCGCTCGCTCGCGAGCCAGGTCTCCGAGCACTTGCGCAATTCGTGCGCTCCGGCGAAGCCTCGCCTCTCCCGCGACGCCGCGGGGCTCGCCACCGTCGGCAAGCGCCTCGGACAGGGCGAGCCGACCTTCGCGGCCGCGGTGAAGCTCTTCGACGAGGGCGACGCGAAGCTGCACGCCCTGGCCGATGCCATCCGCGCCGCCCGCCACCACGTGCACCTCGAGTACTACATCTGGGAGCCCGACGCGGTCGGATCGCGCTTCCGCGACCTGCTCAAGGATGCGGCGAAGCACGGCGTGGAGGTGCGCGTGCTCTACGACGCGGTGGGCTCGCCGGCGCTCAAGCGCTCGTTCTGGCAGCCGCTCCTCGACGCGGGCGGCGAGGTGCTGCGCTTCAATCCCGTGAAGCTCTCGGTGGCGAGCCTCAACTTCGCGAACTTCCGCACGCACCGCAAGCTCGCGGTGATCGACGGCGACGTGGGCTTCCTCGGCGGCGTGAACATCCACGACCCGGAGAGCGCGACGCGCTCGGGGCGCGAGGCGTGGCGCGACGCGCACGCGCGCATCGACGGCGAGCCGGTGAGGAAGATCCAGCGCCTCTTCCTCGAGAACTGGACCTACGCCGGGGGCTCCTTCCGCATGTCGGCGAAGAGCGTGCCGTCGTACTTCCCGCCGGCGAAGCCCTGCCATCCGGGGACCGCCGTGCAGATCCTCGCCTCCGGGCCCGACGACGAGTCGGCGCCGCTCCTCGCGTTCGTGCTCGCCGCGATCGCGAGCGCGCGCCACCGCGTGTGGATCGAGACGCCGTACCTCATCCCCGACGAGGCGCTCGAGACGGCGCTGCGCATCGCCGACCTGCGCGGCGTCGACGTGCAGGTGATCGTCCCCAAGCTGGGCGACTCGAAGCTCGTGACCGCGGCCTCGCACACCTATTGCGAGGCGCTCGCGAAGGCGGGCATCGTGGTCTTCGAGTACGGGCCGCCGATGCTGCACGCGAAGACCATCGTGGTGGACGACAGCGTCGCGCTGGTGGGGACCGCGAACCTCGACAACCGCAGCTTCCGCCTCAACTTCGAGATCGCCGCCGCGTTCTACGGGCGCGGGGTCATCGCCCAGCTCTCGAAGCGCTTCGAGCGCGATCGCGCCGCGAGCCAGCCCTTCCCGTTCCGCAAGCGCAACCCCAAGCTCACCGTGATCCTCGAATCGATCGCGCGCCTCACCTCGCCGGTGCTTTGAGCGCTCGCAGTCCGAGCTCCCAGGTCTCTCCCACCAGCTTCGCGCCGAAGCTCTCGTGCGGCGCGCGGCCGACGAGGCGGAATCCCTGCGCCCGGTAGATCGCGCGGGCGGCGACGAGGATCGACTGCGTCCAGAGCGCGATGCGCGCGTAGCCGGCATCGCGGGCGAAGCGAACGCACTCCGCGACGAGCTGCCCGCCGACGCCCACGCCGCGCGCCGAGGGCTCGACGAGGAGCAGGCGCAGCTGGGCGACGCGCGCGGAGCGCTCGACGAGCAGCACGCATCCCACCCGCTCGCCCCCGCGCTCGGCGATCCACGCGCGCTCGCGCGTCGCATCGTGGCGCCGCAGGTATGCGGCCACGATCTGCGCGACGAGCCCCTCGAAGCTCGAATCCCATCCGTACTCGCGCGCGTACAGCGCGCCGTGGCGTTCCACGATCCAGCCGAAGTCGCCGGCGGCGGGCTCGCGCAGGACGTACGCCCCGGGCGCGGCGCGCGCCGGCGCGAGAACCGACTGCACGGTGCGCATCGCTTCGAGCAGGCGCTCGCGGCCGCCGGGAGCCAGCGCAGCGAGCATCGCGGCGACCTCGTCGCGGCTGCGGCGCTCGAGCGGCGCGAGGGCGCGGCGCCCCTTCGCGGTGAGCGAGAGATGGCGCCGGCGCGCGTCGCCGGGCGCCGGCACGCCTCGCACCCA
>DATIZV010000197.1:0-2255 GCA_035516915.1 Usitatibacter sp.
CGAGCGTGTGCGCCCGGATGCCCCAATCGTCGCGGAAGTAGCGGTAATCCACCTGGAGCGTCCCGTTGCGCTCCGGGAAACGGCGCCGATAGCGCGTGAGCCACGCGAGCTCGTTGCGATGATCGGGGCGCGTATCGGTCACGAAGAGCGGCAGGACCAGGTCGGGATAGAACGTGAGCGTCGACTTGTACGGATCGTTGTAATAGCCCTGCCCGCGCGAGAGCGTGATCGTGCTTTCCACCACCGAGACGGGCGACAGCACCTGCGTCACGCCGGCGAGGTACTCGCGGGTGTCGCGCGGCTCGTCGAGCGCCGGATCGATGGAGGAGCCGACGCGGTCGTCGGACCTGCCGACGCCGAGCGCGATCGTGGTGAGGCGCTGGTCGAGGTCGAGCTCGCCCTGCACCGAATACGCGTGCGAGTGGTAATCGTGCTCGTTGGAGACGGTGCGCGAGACCGACAGCGAGAAATCGCCGAAGCGGCGCTTCGCCCGGAGGTCGGTGGTCGTGCGGCGGTCGTTCACCGAGGCGCCCGTCACGCTCTGCACGGGCTTGCCCGAGAGGTTCGTGAGAAGCTCCGGGGAAGCGCCGGACACCATGTCGAGCGCGCCGCTCGCCTCGAACTCCCACACGTCGTCGAGCTGGAGCTTTCCCCACAGCACCGGCTCGGTCACCTTGATGAGGCCGCGCTCCCGGTAGCCGAGAACCGCGAGGCCGATCTCGCCGACGTGGGCCGCGCCCGCCTTCGCAGAGGCGAGCAGGATCGGAAGCGCGAGCGCGGCTTGCGTGAGCGCACCCAGCGCCGCGCTTCGTTGCGGCTCGCCTCCCGGCGGCTCCTCAGTTGCAGCCACAGCCTCCCCCGCCGATCGAGGCCCCGCCGCGCGCCGCCTCCTTCGCCGAATACGTCCGCTCGAGCGCCTTCGCCGTGCCGGCGTCCACGGGCTCCATCGCCATGTCGGGCCGGGCAAGGTAGCCGCGCTGGTACGGGGCGACGGGGCTGCACGCGCATGCGACGACGGCGGTCGCGAGCGCCGCCGCGACGCGCCTCACGCGCCGCTCCCGAGCAGCGATTCGATCTCGGTGCGCAGCTCCACCGCCGTATCCGCGCTGAAGCCGCGGTGCACGTAGCGCACCACGCCGTTGCGGTCCACCAGGTAGCCGCTCGGCATCGCCTGCACGTCGAAGGCCTTCGCCACCGAATCGTCGCCGTCCGCGACGAGCGGAAAGCTCACGTCGACGCGCGTGAGGAAGCGAAGCGCGTCCGCGGTCGCGACATCCTTGTTCACTCCGACCACGCGAAAGCCGCGCGCCTGGTACCTGCGGTAGAGCTGGTCGAGCTGCGGCATCGACTGGCGGCAAGGCACGCACCAGGAAGCCCAGAAATCGACGTAGACGACGTCGCCGTGCAGGGCCGCGAAGTCCACGCGGTGCGCGGGATCCGCGAGGCGCGGCGCGGTGATCCCGGGCAGCTGCGACCCGGGGCCGACCGCCGAGGCCGGCGGGGAAAGCGACGCCGCGAGGCAAATCGCGAGAACGAGCGCCGAACGCAAGGTATTCGCCTCCTTCCTTCGCCTATAATCGGGCGGCTTGCGGGTATCGCTTCGCAAACAACGCTCGCGTGGCCGTTATTCCGGCCGCCGCCCGGGGAGGACGATGAAGACGCTACTCAGGCTCTCGCGCGCCATCGACGCGCTGAACGAGCTCGTCGGGCGGTGGGTCTACTGGCTGGTGCTCGTGATGGTGCTGGTGAGCGCCGGCAACGCGATCGTGCGCAAGCTCTTCAACATGAGCTCGAACGCGTTCCTCGAGGCGCAGTGGTACCTCTTCTCGGTGGTCTTCCTGCTCTGCGCAGGATGGACGCTCAAGCGCAACGACCACGTGCGCATCGACATCCTGCAGGGCCGCTACTCGCCGCGGGCACAGGCATGGGTCGACGTCTTCGGCACGATCTTCTTCATGCTGCCGATGGTCTCGCTCTTCTTCTGGCTGTCGATCCCGTGGTTCTGGCGCAGCTATACCGAGCACGAGATCTCCGGGAGCGCCGGCGGCCTCACGCTGTGGTACGCGCGCATCTTCGTTCCGATCGGCTTCGCGCTCCTCGGGCTGCAGGGACTTTCCGAGCTCCTGAAGCGCATCGCGTTCCTCACCGGCAAGGGGCCCGATCCGGTCACGCGCCACGCCGACCATGCGACCGAGCAGGCGCTCGCCGAGGAGATCCGCCGCATGGCCGAGGAGAAACCCTGATGGACTTCCTCG
>DATIZV010000198.1:0-7871 GCA_035516915.1 Usitatibacter sp.
GCGCAACGCCGCCGTGCCGGAGAGCTTCCGGCACGATCCGCTCATGTACCAGGGAGGCGCGGGCGCGATGACCGGCCCGCGCGATCCGATCCGCGTGCTCTCCGAGGACTGGGGCGTCGACCTGGAGGGCGAGGTGGCCGCCATCGTCGGCGATGTCGCGATGGGCGCGGCGCCGCGCGAGGCGGCGCGCGCCGTGCGCCTCCTCACGCTGGTGAACGACGTCTCCTTCCGCCGCCTCATTCCCGGCGAGCTCGCGAAGGGCTTCGGCTTCGTGAACGGCAAGGGCGCGAACGCGCTCGCGCCGGTCGCGGTCACGCCCGACGAGCTGGGCGATGCTTGGAGGGACGGCCGCGTGCACCTCGCGTTGCGATGCGACGTGAACGGCGAGCGGCTCGGCGCCCCCAACGCGGGCCTCGACGCGGCGTTCGGCCTCTTCGACCTCGTCTCGCACGCCGCGAAGACGCGCGAGCTTCCGGCGGGCACGCTGGTCGGCACGGGCACCGTCTCGAACCAGGATCGCGCGGCGGGATACGCCTGCCTGATGGAGGCGCGCCTCGTGGAGCAGGTGGAATCGGGCGCCGCGAAGACGCCGTTCCTGCGCTTCGGCGACACGGTGAGGATCGAGATGCTCGACGCGGGCGGCGCCACCGTCTTCGGCGCGATCGAGCAGGCGGTGGAGCCGTATGGAACGCCGCGGACGGACCGCGACCGAATGAGCCGGGGTGCGTCCCCATGACGGGCGAGACGGGTCACGCCCTGCGCGGCGACTATGCCCGCATGCGACCGGACTACACCGTCGACCAGGAATGGGGCGCGTACACGCCGCGGCAGCACGACCTTTGGCGGCGCCTCTACGCGCGCCAGGCGGCGCTCGTGCCGCATTACGCGTGCGAGGAGTTCCGCGCGACGCTCGCCACCCTCGACTACGGCGCCGGCATCCCGCGCTTCGACGCGATCAACGCGAAGCTCGCTCCCGCGACGCGCTGGCGGCTGGTGGCCGTTCCCGGCCTGGTGCCCGACCTCGTCTTCTTCGAGCACCTCGCCAACCGCCGCTTCCCGGTGACCGTGTGGCTGCGCGAGCCGGAGGAATTCGACTACATCGTCGAGCCGGACATCTTCCACGACTTCTTCGGCCACGTGCCGATGCTCTTCAACCCGGTCTTCGCCGACTACATGCAGGCGTACGGGCGGGGCGGCATCAAGGCGCATGCGCTGGGCGCGATCGAGATGCTCGCGCGGCTCTACTGGTACACGGTGGAGTTCGGCCTCATCGAGACGCCGGAGGGATTGCGCACCTACGGCGCGGGCATTCTCTCCTCGGGCGGCGAGATCCGCTACTGCGTCGAGAGCGCCGAGCCCAACCGCATCGGCTTCGACCTGCTGCGCGTGATGCAGACGCGCTACAAGATCGACACGTTCCAGGAAACCTACTTCGTGATCCGCGGCTTCGGCGAGCTCTTCGCCGCGACCGAGCCGGATTTCGCGCCGTACTACCGGCAGCTCGGCGCGCGCGAGCCGTACGCGCCGTCCGCCGTCCTCGCGAGCGACCGGGTCTACCACCGCGGCGCCGCGCCCACCCGCGCGGCCTAGCGCGGAATCGGCGCTAGCGGAACGTCCAGCGGATGCCCAGGCGCACGCCGCGGCGCTCGCCGGGGTGCACGAGGTAATCCTTCGGCATTCCGCCGGAAGTCCAGAGCTGCGAGGCGACGAACTCGTCCAGCGGGCTGCCGTGCGTGTCGAACAGGTTGAACGCGTCGAGCGTGACGCTCGTGTTGCGCCACACGCGGCGCGCGAGGCGCGCGTTCACCGCGGTCGAATCGGGAAGCAGCACCGTCTGGTCGCTGGCGTATTCCCCGGCCGCCGCGTGCGTGACGAAGAGGCTCGCGCTCCAGCCGTTCAGGTTGCGCAGCGTCGAGCCCGCGATCTGCATCTGCGGGCCGCGCACGGTGCCGAAGCCGCCGCCGAGCCCGGGCGAAGCGCCCGCCGCGACCGGTCCGGCTTCCAGCTCCACCCACGACTTGCCGAGGATCGCGCCGAGGGCGCCGGAGCGCTCGGCCGAGCGCCATGATCCATTCGGCTCATGCGCGCACGCGGACGATGCGGCGATGACCGACGCGGCGGCGAGGCCCGCCGCCACGATTTGTAATCTCCCTGACGACACCCGGCGAGACTAGCACGCGAAAAGGGGCGCGGGTGCGCCCCTTCGTGCCGCTGCGCCGGATGGACCGGGTCCTACTGGATCTGCACCCAGGTCGTCTGCAGCCAGTTGTCGGCGCGGTGGATCACCTTCACGTTGGCGCGCGACGCCCAGGGGATGATCTGGATGTGCAGCGGGATCGTGTAGATGTGGTCGCGGAAGTACTCCATCGCCTTGTCGATCTTCTGCTGCCGGCGTTTCGCGTCCGTGTCGCCCTTCAGGTCGTCGATCATCGCGTCGAACTTCGGATCCTTGTAGTTCCCCCAGTTGAAGTCGCCGTCGCCCTCCGCGTCGCGCGAGTGCAGCACCGGCTGCAGCGTGAAGATCGCGTCGGTGGTGGCGCCTCCCCAGCCCAGCATGCAGAAGCTCATGTCGAGGCGCTGCATCTTCGGGAAGTACTGGGCGCGCGGCATGGCGTTCACCTTCACCGTGATGCCGATCTTCGCGAGCATGCCCGCGGTCGCGACGCAGATCTTCTCGTCGTTGATGTAGCGGTTGTTCGGGCAGTCGAGCTGCACCTCGAAGCCGTTGGGGTAGCCCGCCTCGGCGAGCAGCTTCTTCGCGGCTTTCACGTCGTAGGGCAGGCGCTTGTCGAGCGACTTGGGAATGCCGGCCGCCTCCGGGTTGGGAAGGTTGATCGCGGTCGGCACCGAGGCGCCGCGCATCACCGCGCGATGGATCGCGTTGATGTCGATCCCCTGCAGGATCGCCCTGCGCACCCGGATGTCCTTGAACGGGTTCTTGCCCTTCACGTTCGAGTAGAGCAGTTCGTCGCGGTTCTGGTCCATCTCGAAGAAGATCACGCGGTTCTCGCGACCCTCGTAGACGTGGATGCTCTTCTCGCGCTTGAGCTTCTCGATGTCCTGCGGGCTCGGGTCGAGCACGAAGTCGAGGTCGCCCGAGAGGAGCGCCGCGGTGCGGGTCGCATCCTGCTTGATGGGCTGGTAGACGATCTCGTCGACGTTGCCGTCCCAGTACTCCTTGCCCGCCTTGAGGCCCCACCAGTCCGGGTTCTTCTTGAAGACGCTCTTCACGTCGGGCTCGCGCGAGACGAGGATGTAGGGTCCGGTGCCCATCGCGTGGCGCGAGGTGTAGCTCTCTTCCTGCTTCGCGAAGTTCTGCGTCTCGACCGCGTTGTGCTCCTCGCACCACTTCTTGCTCATCATGAAGAGGCTGTTGGCGAGCATCTCGAGCATCACGGGGTTGGGCACCGGCGTCACGAGCTGCACCGTGTGGTCGTCGATCTTGGTCGGCACGCCGACGGCGTTGCCGTACACGCGGAAGTTCGACGTCGGGCCCTGCAGGCGCTTGATCGAGAACACCACGTCGTCCGCGGTGAAGTCGCTGCCGTCCTGCCACTTCACGCCCTTCCTCAGGTGGAAGATCCAGGTCTTCGGATCCTTCTGCTCCCAGCTCTCGGCGAGCCCGGGCAGGATCTGCAGCTTCTTGCCCCGCATGACGAGCGACTCGTAGACCTGGCCGTTGATCGAGTTGGTGAGCAGCTCGTTCTGGGCCATCGGGTCGGCGGTGAGGAAATCGCCCTGGCTGGACCAGCGCAGGGTCTTCGCTTGCGAAATCGGCGCGGCGAGGAGCAGCGCGGCGAGCGCGAGTGCGGCGATGCGGGGCATGGCAGCCTCCCTCCTTATTGTCGGAGGCGCCATCATAGACCGACTGGGGCGGGGCGTATAATTTCCGGATCCCCGGAGGTGAACGCCATGAATGCCATCGTCAAGGATCGCAGCGCAGCCCTTTCCCTGAAGGATCCGAAGCTCTTCCGCGACCGCGCCTACGTGGACGGCGCGTGGGTCGAGGCGGACGGCCGCAAGCGCTTCGACGTGGACAACCCCGCCGACGGCGGCGTCCTCGGCTCCGTGCCCGACATGGGAGGGGCGGAGGCGAAGCGCGCCGTCGACGCCGCGAACGCCGCGCTTCCCGCCTGGCGCGCGCTCCCCGCGAAGGAGCGCTCGAAGATCCTGCGCAAGTGGTACGACCTGATCATGGCCAATGCCGAGGACCTCGCGCTCCTCCTCACCGCCGAGCAGGGAAAGCCGCTCGCCGAGGCGAAGGGCGAGATCGCCTACGGCGCCTCGTTCGTCGAGTGGTTCGCCGAGGAGGCGAAGCGCGTCTACGGCGACGTGATCCCGAGCCCCACCAACGACCGGCGCCTCATCGTGCTGAAGCAGCCCATCGGCGTCTGCGCGGCGATCACGCCGTGGAATTTCCCCAACGCCATGATCACGCGCAAGGTAGCGCCGGGGCTCGCCGCCGGCTGCACCTTCGTGCTGAAGCCCGCCGAGCAGACGCCGTTCTCGGCGCTCGCGCTCGCCGAGCTCGCCGAGCGCGCCGGCATCCCGAAGGGCGTGCTCAACATCGTGACCGGCGACCCGGTCGCGATCGGCCAGGCGCTGTGCGCGAGCCCGATCGTGCGCAAGGTGACGTTCACCGGCTCCACCGAGGTGGGACGGATCCTCATGCGCCAGAGCGCCGACACGATCAAGAAGCTCTCGCTCGAGCTCGGCGGCAACGCTCCCTTCATCGTGTTCGACGACGCCGACCTCGACGCCGCGGCCGAGGGCGCGCTCGCCTCGAAGTACCGCAACGCGGGGCAGACCTGCGTTTGCGCGAACCGCATCTACGTGCAGGACGAGGTCTACGATGCCTTCGCCGCGAAGCTCGCCGAGAAGGTGAGGGACTTCAAGGTCGGCAAGGGCACCGAGCCGGGCGTCAGCATCGGGCCGCTCATCGACGAGCAGGGGCTGAAGAAGGTCGAGGACCACGTCGCCGACGCGGTGGCCCAGGGCGCGAAGGTCGTGCTCGGCGGGCACCGCCATGCGCTCGGCGGCCGCTTCTTCGAGCCCACGATCCTCACCGGGATGAAGACCAGCATGAAGGTCGCGCGCGAGGAGACCTTCGGTCCCGTCGCGCCCCTCTTCCGCTTCGCCGACGACGCGGAGGCGATCCGGCTCGCGAACGACAGCGAGTTCGGCCTGTGCGCGTACTTCTATTCGCGCGACGTGGGCCGCATCTTCCGCGCCGCCGAGGCGCTCGAGGCGGGCATCGTCGGCGTGAACGTGGGCATCATCTCGAACGAGGTCGCGCCCTTCGGCGGCGTGAAGCAGTCGGGCCTCGGGCGCGAGGGCTCGAAGTACGGCATCGAGGAGTTCCTGGAGATCAAGTACGTGTGCCTCGGAGGCATCCAGTAGCGCGGCGCCGGAGCTTCGGCCGGGCCGACGCGCAGCGCTCCCTTTTCCCTTCCCATCGAGTGGAGTCCCGATTGAAATCGATCCTCGCCATCGTGTTCGCCGCAAGCCTCGCCCTCTTCGGTTGCGCCGAAGAGAAGCCGAAGCCGGCGCCCGTGGTCGCGTGCAAGCCCGCGCCGACCGAGCTCGAGACGAAGGACCTCGAGCCCGGCACCGGAGACGCCGTGCGCTTCCGCAGCGCGGTCCTGGTAAGCTACACGGGCTGGCTCTACGACGGCTGCGCGAAGGACCTGAAAGGCACCGAGTTCGACTCGTCGGCGGGGCGGGCCACGCCCTTCGGCTTCATCGTGGGCGCGGGCCGCGTGATCCGCGGCTGGGACGAAGGCGTGATCGGGATGAAGGAGGGCGGCAAGCGCCTGCTCGTGATTCCCCCGGACAAGGCGTACGGCGCCGCCGGCGCTGCGCCGAAGATCCCGCCGGGCGCGACGCTGGTGTTCGAGGTGCAGGTCGTGAAGATCCTGCAGCAGCCGTCATGAAGCTCGCGAGCACCAGCTTCTCCGACGGCGGCGTGATCCCGGCGGAGTTCGCGTTCTGCGCGCCCGACCCGAAGGGCCACGCGACGCTCTCGAAGAACCGCAACCCGCACCTCTCGTGGAGCGACGTCCCGTCGGGTACCAAGTCGTTCGCGATCGTCTGCCACGATCCCGACGTGCCGAGCCGCGGCGACGACGTGAACCAGGAAGGACGCGTCGTGCGCGCCTCGTTGCCGCGCGTCGATTTCTTCCACTGGGTGCTGGTGGACCTGCCCGCCTCCCGCCACGGGATCGAGGCCGGCGAGCTCGCCTCGAGCGTGACGCCGCACGGCAAGCCCGGTCCGCAGGCCGCCGGCGGCGCGCGGCAGGGAATCAACAGCTACACCGACTGGTTCGCGAACGACGCGTCGATGTCGGGCGACTACTACGGCTACGACGGCCCGTGCCCGCCGTGGAACGACGAGCTGCCGCACCGCTACGTCTTCACCGTGTACGCGCTCGACGTGGAGCGGCTGCCCGTGGAGGGCGTGTTCCGCGGCCCCGACGTGCGCCAGACGGTGCAGCGGCACGTGCTCGCGCAGGCCTCGATCACGGGGCGCTATTCGCTCAATCCGGCGGTGAAGCTCTGAATTCCCGCCGCTACTCGTCGTCGCCGCCGCGCAGCCATTTCTCGTAATCGCGCCGCGTCTTCTTCGTGGGACGGCCCTTGAAGCGCGGTGCGGGGAGCGCCCTCATCTCCGCGGCGAGCGCCGCGCGGCGCGCACGGCTCTCCGCGGTTTCCTCGTAGAGCAGCGCGGCCTCCGAAGCCGGGCCGCGCCGCTCGGAGAGCGCCCTCACCACCAGCGCGTGCTCGAACGGCGGCCGGCGCACGACCACGAGGTCGCCGGGCTTGACGGCCTTCGCCGCTTTCGCGCGCTCCGCGTTCACCGAGACGTGTCCCGCGTCGATCGCCTGCGCGGCGAGCGTGCGCGTCCTGAAGAAGCGCGCGGCCCAGAGCCACTTGTCGATGCGCATCGGCCGAAGGTCGCGCCGTCCTCGGTCCGTTCAGCGGGAGGCGGGGATGAAGCCGCGTCCGGTCATTTGCGCAGCTTCACCTCGTGGAGCACGATCGGCGCCGAGGTGCCGGTGTCGAACTCCGCGCCCGCGAGCACGCCCGCTTCCGCGACCTCGCGCGCGCTCTTCGCCCTGTCGTAGACCGTGTACATCGCCCCGAGCGCGAAGTCGCGCCCCGATCCGATCGCCCAGAAGCGGTCGAGCTCGAACACCTCGCGCATCGAATACACGGCGAAGATGCCGCAGGGATTGGCGACCATGACCGTCATCTGGCTCGACTCGTACGGATCGTCCTCCTCCTCCTTGGGATTGAGG
This sequence comes from Usitatibacter sp., assembly GCA_035516915.1. GTDB lineage: Bacteria > Pseudomonadota > Gammaproteobacteria > Burkholderiales > Usitatibacteraceae > Usitatibacter. Next base: position 7,299 of record DATIZV010000198.1, read on the forward strand.
AACGCCTCGTCCTTGAGCACCGGATGCAGGCGGCGGAACGACTCGTAGATAGCCGCCTTGCCGTGGAAGTCGAGGTTCGGCGTGCGCTCGAGCAGGTTCTCGAGCACCAGCTGGTGCGCCGCGCTTCCCGCGACGCCGATGAAGGAATCGCCGTACGGCGCGATCTTCTCGGGGTGGCGGTCGTACTGCGGCGCGAGCCGGGTCGTGCCGAAGGTGGTGAGCGAATCGGCCGCGATCACGGCGCTCTCGCCCTTGCGCACGACGACGATGGTGGTCATGGAACCGGCAGGCGGGTGGGGAAACGGGCATTCTACCGGCCCGGCCCGCGGGCGCATTCGCGGCTGAGGCAGAATCACGGCATGAACGTCGTCTCCTGGCTCGAGCGCACCGCGCGATCCGATCCCGGCCGCATCGCGGTGCTGCGCGGCGGCTCGCCGTGGGCGAGCTACGGCGAGCTCGCGCGCCGCGCGGGGTTTCCCGGCGCCGCTCGGGCCGTGGGCGGGTCGATGGCGCGCAACCCGATCCCGATCGTGATCCCGTGCCACCGGGTCATCGGCAAAGGCGGGGCGATGC
>DATIZV010000199.1:0-16338 GCA_035516915.1 Usitatibacter sp.
ACGTACGACTTCGGCAACGGCTTCAACCTCGGCGCCTACTACAAGGGCACCGACGCCGACGGCGCGCTCTACACCGTCAAGGGCAAGGACTGGAGCCGCGACCGCCTGGTCGGCTTCGTCTCGTACGCGAAGACGTTCTGATGAGGGGACACGCAGCCGTCGCGCCTCCTCGTGCCAGCGAGACACGCCGGCGCGTCAGAACTCCGCGTGCACGCGGATCGCGTAGACATCGACCGGCCCGCGGTCGGCGTTGTACGCGGGATTGTCCACGTACTGGTAGTCGAACGTAAGGGCGAGGGAGCGGTACAGGTCGAGCGAGTAATACGCCTCGACGATGCGCTCGGAGCGGTAGCTCACCGCGCCATCGCCGATGAGGATGCCCAGGCCGCCCAGGGAGAAGTAGTCGCGTGCCGCGTGCGACAGGCCATTCGCGACGAGGCCGAAGCCCACCGTGTCCGACTCCCGCTTCCAGCGCGCTCCCTTCATCGACAATCCCGCCGCGAGCGACCGGTTGATCTCGGTGAACTCGTAGGCTTCCTTGCTGCCGTCGTCGACGCTGGCGCGCAGGAAGACCCCGAGATCCGGGGCGAGCTCCTGCTCGACGTTCAGCGCAGCGCCGGCTCGCCAGGCGCGGCGCCGCACGAGCGCCACGTCGGGCACCGTACCGGTCTCGGAGGCGAGCCGCACCGCGTCCTCGTACCGGGCCATCGGGGCCCGGTTGGCGAAGAGGAGCACCCTCGCCTTGCCCGGGCGGCCGCGCCATGCGTAGCGGCGCTCGGCCTCCCCGACGACCATGAACTTGCTGAAGTCGACGCTCACCACCTTGCCGTTCGGATCCGGCGAAAGCTGGAAGAGACCCGCGCGCCACGTCCACCGATCCTGCGTCCATTCCGCCGCCGCGCCGTATGTGAAGCCCCAGGGGTCGGCCGCGTAGTCGAAGGCGCCCGAATCGACGATCGACCAGTTGAGGAAGTCGGTGCGTGGATCGTGGGCATACGCGTTCGCGTCGAAGACGTCCACCACCGAGAACTTGCCGACGGTCAGCGTCAGGTTGTCGACCGGACGCGGGCCGGCGAGCTGGTTCGCGGCGCCCTCGACGTTCCCGCTTTCGCCCCCGAGCGCGATGACCTGCCGCACGAACGCGCGAGGCAGTCGCAGGTATGGCCGATTCTCGCCGACCTTGTACGCTTCGCCGCTCGGAAATCCCGCGACGCCGAGCGTGTCGCTCAGCCCGAAGCCCTGGTCGATCTCGGGGTTGATCCAGAATTCGGCGCCGCGCCACAAGGCCGTTCCCGCATAGAGCGTGACGTCGGTGGTCTCTTCGGCCCGCCCGTCCGGATCGAGGCTGTTGGCGCCGGTGTAGGGCGCGTGGAACTTCGGATGCCATTGCGTGACGTTGGTCGCCTGCCCATGCAGGGCCGAGCGTTCCGAAACGTCGGGGCCGGACGGCTCCATCGCGCCCGATAGCGTCTGCGCGTGCAGCCCGGCGGGCGCGAGCAGGGCCAGGCCGCATGCGAGCGTCGCCAGCCTTCGCTGGAATTCCAGTCGCCGGATGGGTGCGGGCACGCGTCGCGTCAGGAGGCGCGAATGGGCGCGTCCGGCTCGTCCCAGCCGCTCATGATGCGGCGCACCTCCTCGACGCGGCGGCAGCTGGCGAGGCCGCTTCGCACATCCGGGTCGGAAAGCGCGGCCGCGGCGGCGGCCATGAGCTGGAGGTGCCGCTCGTTCGCGTCGGCCGGCACGAGGAGGAACAGGAACTGCGACACGGGCTTGCCGTCCGGGGCGCCGAACGCGAGTGGCCCGCGCGTTCGCACGTAAGCGCTCGCGGGATGCGCAATGCGCGGCATGCGCGCGTGCGGAATGGCGATGCCGTGCCCCACGGCGGTCGATCCCAGCCTTTCCCGTTCCATTAGGGCCTGGTAGACCTCCTGGCCATGCAGCCCGTTGCGCGCGGCGATGAGATCCGCGGCCATGCGAAACAGCGCCTCGCGGTCGTGGACGTCGGCATCCAGCACGATCTCGTCGTCGCGAAGCAGCGGCACGAGCGGGTTCACGCCTCCTCCTTCGCGTCGGCCGGCGCTTCCGGCTCCTCGTGGATCAGGAAGACCTCGTCGGCATCCTGGTCGTAGTCGAGGATCTCGGCGAAGCGCCCCCACGCGACGATGGTCTGGAACAGGTTCTCGGCCGTGTCGTAGGGAAGCATCGTCGCGAGCATCTCCTTCAGGTCGTCGGCCGACATCCGCTCTTCGGGCGCCTCGGCGAGGCGTGCCGCGAGGATCTGGAAGAGCCGAAGGCGCATGATGGCCTGCCGGAAGAGCGTCTTTCTCTGCGGCGCCGCGGCGGCGAGGAAATACCAGCCGGTCGGCATCATGAACACGTCGTCCTTCGGCGTGTCGACGAGATCCAGCATCTCGGCCGCCTTCACGATGGCGATCGTCTCGCCGAACTCCTTGGCGATGCGCGCCGAGAGGTCGAACACGTTGATGGTCTCCTGGCTCGCCTCGAGGATCTCGAGCAGGCCCACGATCTGCGCGACGGAGACGTTGGGAATGGACTCGATGCGCTGCGCGGGCTCCGCCGCCACCCCGGCCTGCGGCACTTCCCCGCCGGGCGGCCGTTCCTCCGGCTGGTCGGGGAGCGCGAGCGCGGTGATCGCGTCCCTCACCTTGTCCATCATCGCCGCGAAGCTCGCGGCATTGGTGTCGCGTGGATACGGCAGCGGGTTCACGATCTCGGTCGTGATGCGCCCCGGGTGCGAGGACATCACGAGGATGCGGCTCGCCATCGAGACCGCCTCTTCGATGTTGTGCGTCACGAAGAAGATGCTCTTCAGGTCCGCGGTCGCGCGATCCTCCCACAGCCTCACCACCTCGGTCCTCAGGTTCTCCGCGGTGAGGATGTCGAGCGCGCTGAAGGCCTCGTCCATGAGGAGCACCTCCGGCCGGGCGACGAGGGCCCGCGCGAAGCCCACGCGCTGGCGCATGCCGCCGGAGAGCTGCTTGGGATACGCGTTCTCGTAGCCGGAGAGGCCGATGAGGTCGATCGCGCGCTGCACCTCCTCGGCCGCGTCGGGTCCCTCGACGCGCCGCTTGATCGCGCCGATCGCGACATTCTCCTCGACCGTGAGCCAGGGATAGAGCGCGAAGCTCTGGAAGACGATCGCGACGTCCGGATTCACGCCCGAAAGCGGCACGCCGTGGCGAAGCACCGTGCCCTGCGTGGGCCTGGAGAGGCCCGCCATGAGCCGCAGGATCGTCGACTTGCCCGAGCCCGACTGGCCGAGGAGCGCGAGCATCTCGCCCTCGCGGACCTCGACGTCCACGTCGTGCAGCACCGTGACGCCGGGTCCGCCGTCCGCGCCCTCGTACGACTTGGACGCGCGGTGCAGCTCGATCAGGAGCTCGGCCTTGGCCGGATCGCGGGCGGCGGCGGTCTCGGGGAGGGGCTGCGCGGGACGCAGGAAGGAAGGGAGGCGCATCTCAGCCCAGGCGGTACTTGGTTTCCGCGAGGTCGTAGAGGCGGCGCCACACGACGCGGTTGATCACGACGACGAAGACCGACATCACGAAGATGCTGAAGTAGATCGCGGGCGAGTCGCCGCGTTCGGTCACCTGGGAGATGAAGGCGCCCAGGCCGTCGGCGACGAGCCGTTCCCTTCCCCACGTCGCGACCTCGGCGACGATGCTCGCGTTCCATGCGCCGCCCGCGGCAGTGATCGCGCCCGTCACCCAGAAAGGAAAGATGGCGGGGATGATGAGGGTCCTCCACAGCCGCCAGCCGTCCAGCCCGAAGAGCCGCGCGGCCTCGCGCAGGTCGCCCGGGATCGCCATCGCGCCGGCGATCACGTTGAAGAGGATATACCATTGCGTGCCGAGCGCCATGAGGAAGATCGCGCCCAGTCCCATCGGCACGTGCAGCCCGATAAAGACGCCCACGACGAACGGGAACGTCATGTTCACGGGGAACGAGGCGGCGATCTGCGCGAGCGGCTGCGCGATGCGGGCGACGCGCGGCCGCAGGCCGATCCACACGCCGATGGGCGTCCAGATCGCGGTCGCGAGGAGCGTCATCGCGGCCACGCGCAGGAACGTGAGGAAGCCCAGGCCCACCACGCGCAGCATCTCGCCCGGCGTGAGCTGGGTGCGGATCACGCGGGCGATCCCGAACGCGTCGACGACGAGCCACGCGACGATCGCGGTGGCGACGGCCCACGCGACGAGCCGCAGGACGGCGCGCGCCGCCGAGGGCGCGCGCGCGCGCAGCTCGCGCGCCGCGTCCGACCCCGCATCGGCGATGCGCCGCGCCGCCCGGCCGAACGCGTCGCCCACGTGCTCCGACAGCCATTCGAGCACGAACGAGCGTTGCAGGAATTCGAGGAACCACGACTGCGGCGCCTCGCCGGCCGCGGTCTGCTCGATCTTGAATTTCTCCGCCCACGCGATGAGCGGGCGCCAGACGAGCTGGTCGAAGGCGACGATCGTCGCGATCATGGCGACGATCGCGTACACCGCGGCGCGCATGTTGCCGGTCTCCACCGCGGAGGCCATGTAGGAGCCCAGCCCGGGGAGCTTGATGTTCTTGTGCAGGACCGTGATCGCCTCGCTCTGGGCGACGAAGAACCAGCCGCCGCCGAAGCTCATCATCGAGTTCCAGATGAGGCCGATGGAGGCGGCCGGCAGCTCGAGCAGCGAGAAGCGCTGCCAGCCGTTCATCCGGTACACGCGTGCGGCTTCGCGCAGCTCCGCCGGGATCGTCACCAGCGAGTGGTAGAAGCCGAAGGTCATGTTCCACGCCTGCGCGGTGAAGATCGCGAAGATCGCCGCGCACTCCACGCCGAGGAGGCTTCCCGGGAAGAGCGCGAGGAAGCCGGTGACGGTCACCGAGAGGAAGCCCAGCACCGGGACCGACTGCAGGATGTCCAGCACCGGGAGCATCACGCGCCGCGCGCGGCGATTGTGGGCCGCGACGTAGCCCCAGGCGAGCGTGAAGAGGAGCGAGGCGCAGAAGGCGATCAGCATCCGCAGCACGGTGCGCGCCGTGTAGTACGGGATGTACCACGGGTCGAGGGAGAGCGGCGTGGGATGCAGCTCGTCGAACTGCACGCGCATGTCGCCGCCGAGCACGACCAGCGCCCAGAGCAGGCCGAAGATCGCGAGCAGCACCACCAGGTCCACCCAGGTGAAGCGCCACCCGCCCTCGAGCTGGTGGGCGGTGGCGGGGGGATAGGCGAGGGGCTTCATGGCGATGGCGATCGAAGGTGATTATCGGCGCGCGCGCGATTGTACAGGCGGACGTTTACGCGGTCTTTACGGCACCGGCCGCCGTTTCTACGCCCGCTTTACGGGCGGCGCGCTAGATTCCTCGCGAGCCTCCATGGAGCCGATCGCCAGTCCCCGCCCGACCGCCGAGGCGCAGCCTCGCGGACCCGCGCATCCCCGCGCGACCCCCGCCGCGCTCGCGGTCATCGTCGCAGCGCTGTCGCTGGTGGGCGTCTTCTTCGTGATGGTCCTCGCGCGCCTCGCCGTGATGCTGGTCCACGCGCCGGCCGTCGCACACTCGCTGCGCCGCATCGCCGCCGCCCTCGGCATCGGCTCCTGAGCCGTTTACGGCTCGTATACGGCCGGGGCCCCAACTTCTATCTCGTCTTTACCGCCGCGTCTCCATATTGACCGCATGGTCAATGGATCTCGAGGGAACCCGAACATGAACGCCATCGCTCATCCGCATCCGGCCGCGTCGCAGGCCGAGGTCGTCGAGCGCGTGCGCCGCTCCGTGCGGAGCGCGCTGCCCGCCGTCTTCGCCGTCGTGCTCTTCGTCGCGGTCTTCGCCGTCGCGCTTGCCGTGCGCTTCCTGCGCCTCGCGCAAACCAATCCCGAGGTCGCGGCGACGCTGCACCGCATCGCGCAGGCGCTCGGCCTCGCTTCGTGAAGGAGGAAGACATGGAATCGATCGCGCATATCACCCCGAGCCGCGAGCGGCACGGGTCGCTCTCGGTCACCGTCGACTCCTCGCAGGTGCTGCAGGTGCGCCGCGCCATCGTGCAATCGGGTTGCCGGCCGGTCGGAATCGTGAAGGCGGTCCCGATCGCCGGCGGCACCCGCGTGCGCATGCTGATCGCGCTCGCGCCCGGGCTCGCGCGTCCCGTGGGGGAGGCGATCGAGCGCGCGCTGCACGGCGGCTTGGCCGACTAGCACATCGCCCGACGGGGCAGCATAAAAATCCCGTAAAAACTGTCATAGTGACGCGCAGCCGGGCAAGGCCCGGTTAAGCTTGCGCGTCCCATGACGACCTTTCCCCAGGCCGGCACGCCGCCCGCGGCGGTCGATCCGGCCCATTCGGCCCGTCACTCGACGGCCACCCTCGCGCTCCTCGCGCTGGGCGTCGTCTATGGCGACATCGGCACGAGCCCGCTGTACGCCGTCAAGGAGACGTTCAACCCGGAGCACGGCATCCCCTTCGTGCGCGACAACATCCTGGGCGGCGTCTCGGCGATCTTCTGGGCGCTCATGATCGTGGTGTCGCTCAAGTACGTGACGCTGATCCTGCGGGCGTCGAACCGCGGCGAGGGCGGCATCATGGCGCTCCTCGCGCTCGCCACCTCGTCGGTGCGCGAGAAGCCGAAGCTCGCCGCGGCGCTCATGATGATCGGCGTCTTCGGCGCTTCCCTCTTCTACGGCGACGCGGTGCTCACGCCCGCGATCTCGGTGCTTTCCGCGATCGAGGGCCTGGAGGTCGGAACCGCCGCGCTCAAGCCCTACGTGGTGCCGCTCTCGGTCGGCATCCTCGTCGCGCTCTTCCTGCTGCAGCGGCACGGCACGGGCGTGGTGGGCCTGCTCTTCGGGCCGATCACCATGCTGTGGTTCCTATCGATCGGAGCCGTCGGCGTTTGGCACATCGCACGGACACCGGAGATCCTCGAGGGCCTGAATCCGGCATACGCGCTGCACTTCATCACCGCCCACGGCTACGCGTCGTTCATCGTCCTCGGCTCCGTGCTCCTCGCCTTCACCGGGGCCGAGGCGCTCTACGCGGACATGGGGCATTTCGGCAAGAAAGCGATCCGGCTCGCGTGGTTCGGGCTCGTCGCGCCGTGCCTCGTCCTCAACTACTTCGGCCAGGGCGCGCTCCTGCTCGCGGATCCGAAGGCGCTGCAGAATCCGTTCTACATCGCCTTTCCCCAGTGGGCGCTCTACCCGATGGTGGCGCTCGCGACGGCGGCGACGGTGATCGCCTCGCAGGCGACGATCTCCGGAGCGTACTCGATGACGCAGCAGGCCGTGCAGCTCGGCTACCTTCCGCGCGTGACGATCCAGCACACTTCCGAGCGCGTGATCGGCCAGATCTACGTGCCGTCGGTGAACTGGATCCTGCTCGCGATCGTCACCGCCGCCGTGGTGGGTTTCGGCTCGTCGACCAACCTCGCTTCCGCGTACGGCGTCTCGGTGATGGGCACCATGCTCACCACGTCCTTCCTCACCTTCTTCGTGATCCGCTACCAGTGGGGCTTCCCGCTGTGGCTGTGCATCGCGACGACCGGCTTCTTCCTGGTCGTCGACCTGGCGTTCTTCTCCGCGGCGATGCACAAGGTGCTCGAGGGCGGCTGGTTCCCGCTGCTGCTCGGCTCGATCGTGTTCACGATCATGCTCACGTGGCGGCGCGGGCGGCGCATGCTCGCCGACCGGCTGCAGAGCGGCGCGATCCCGCTCGCATCGTTCCTCGCTTCACTCCTCGGCTCGCCGCTCACGCGCGTGCCGGGAACCGCGGTGTTCCTCACCTCCGCCGCGGACGCCACGCCGCACGCGCTCCTCCACAGCCTCAAGCACTACAAGGTGATGCACGAGCAGAACGTGTTCCTGCACGTGGAGTTCCGCGAGGTGCCTTGGGTTCCCGAGTCCGAGCGCGTGAAGTGCGAGGCGATCGCGAAAGGCTGCTGGCGCGTCGTCGTGAGCTACGGCTTCATGGACCGTCCCGACATCCCGCGCGCGATGGAGCAGTGCCGCGCGCTCGGCCTCTCGTTCGAGCCGATGGAAACGTCGTACTTCCTGTCGCGGGAGAAGGTCGTCCCCGTCGACGAGCCCGCCGGAATGGCGCGCTGGGGCGACCGCATCTTCGCGGCGATGGCGAGGAACGCGGGAAGCGTGACCGACTACTTCGAGATCCCCACCAACCGCGTGGTGGAGCTCGGCGCGCGCGTCGAGATCTAGGCGCCGACGCTGTGCCGCGCGGGCGACTCGTCGCGCACGCGCGGTCCCGAGAAGCGCGCGCTGAACCGGCTGCCCTTGCCCGGCGTGCTCGACACCTCCAGCGCCGCGCCGTGGCGCGCGAGCGCGTGCTTCACGATCGCGAGGCCGAGCCCGGTGCCCCCGGACTCGCGCGAGCGGCCGCGGTCCACGCGATAGAAGCGCTCGGTGAGGCGCGGGATGTGCTCGGGCGCGATGCCGATGCCCGTGTCCTCGACGTCGAACGCGGCGCCCTCGGGGGTGCGATGCCACGAGAGCCTCACGCTGCCTCCCGCCGGCGTGTAGCGGATCGCGTTGCTCACGAGGTTTCCGAACGCGCTCGAGAGCTCCTTCTCGCTGCCCATGAGGTCGATGCCCGGCTCGCCCTCGACCTCCACGCGATGCCGTCCGCCCGAGAGCGCGCGCGCCTCGGCCCCGAGCCGCTCGAGGAGCTTCGCCATCTCGATCGGCTGCTCGAGCGGCGGCGGCGGCGAGGACTCGAGCGCGGAGAGCGTGAGGAGGTCCTCGACGAGGCGCTCCATGCGCCGCGCCTGCTCGCTCATGAGCTCGATGTAGCGGCGCGCGGCCTGCGCGTCCGTCTCCTCGCGCAGCGTCTCGAGGAAGCCGGCGATCACGGTGAGCGGAGTGCGCAGCTCGTGCGAGACGTTCGCGACGAACTCGCGGCGCACCTGCTCCACCTTGCGGAACTGGGTGATGTCGCGCGAGAGCACGAGGCGCTGGTGCTCGCCGTAGGCGATCACCTGCAGCGAGAGCTCGCGGTCGGCGTGCGGCGCCTTCACCTGGATCGGGCGCGCGTAGTCGCCCGACTCGAGGTAGGCGAGGAACTCCGGGATGCGCACGAGGTGCGTGATGGGATTGCCGACGTCGCGCGCCGGATCGATCTCGAGGTGCTCGCGCGCGTGGTCGTTGCACCATGCGATGCGGTCCTCGTCGAGGATCACGACGCCGTCGGGAAGCGCGCGCGCCGCCTGGCGCCAGCGCTCGACCATCTGCGCGAGGTCGGCCTCGCGGCGCGCGCTCTCGCGCCGCGAGCGTTGCAGCACCGCGTGCAGCTCGTCCCAGGTCCCGCGCGCGCGCGGCGGCTCCGGCGACTCGCCGTGCTCGAGCCAGCGCTTGAGGCGCCCGACCTCGCGCAGGTGGTAGAGGACCAGCGCGAGGAGGATCGCGGAAAACGCGACCAGCCCCCAGAAGGGCTCGACCGCCAATCCCACGACGAGGGCGACGAGGGCGCCGGCCGCGAGGGCGAGCATCGCTTCAGCGCTTGGAGAGGAAGCGGTAGCCGGTGCCCCGCACGGTCTCCACGAGGTCGCCGTGCCCGGTCGGCGACAGCGCGTCGCGCAGGCGCCGGATGTGCACGTCGACGGTGCGATCCTCGATGAACACGTGGTCGCCCCACACGTGGTCGAGGATCTGCGAGCGCGTGTAGACGCGATCGGGGTGCGTCATGAAGAAATGCAGCAGCTCGAACTCCGTCGGGCTCATGCGCAGCGCGCGTCCCTTGCCGGTCACGCTGCGGGTCGCGGGATTGATCGCGAGCCCCTCGATCACGACCTCGTCCTTCGAGAGCTGCGGCGCGCGCCGCCGCAGCACCGCCTGGATGCGCGCCTCGAGCTCGCGCGGCGAGAAGGGCTTCGTGATGTAGTCGTCGGCGCCCGCCTCGAGCCCCGCCACCTTGTCGTCCTCGCCCGCGCGCGCGGTGAGCATGATGATCGGCACCTCGCGGGTGCGTGGGTCGGAGCGCAGCCGCCGCGTGATGGCCGGCCCGGGCGAATCGGGGAGCATCCAGTCGAGGAGGATCACGTCGGGCAGCGTTTCGGCCACCACACGATACGCTTCCTCGGCGTTGGCCGCGCGCCTCACGTCGTGCCCGTGGCGCACGAGGTTCACCGCCACGAGCTCCTGGATCGAGGGCTCGTCCTCGACGACGAGCACCGAGGCGGTCATCGCCCCAGGGCCTCGCGCTCCACCTCCGCGAGGGGCGTGTGGCGGACGTCGCGCCCCTTGGCGACGTAGATCACCTGCTCGGCGATGTTCTTCGCATGGTCGCCGATGCGCTCGAACGCCTTCGCCACCCAGACGATGTTGAGCGACGTGGAGATGGTGCGCGGGTCTTCCATCATGTGCGTGATGAGCTGGCGGATGATGGCGCTGAACTCGGCGTCGATCAGCGCATCCTCGCGAATGAGGCGCGCCGCGGCGGCGGCGTCGAGGCGCGCGAAGGCGTCGAGCGAGCGGCCGAGCATTCCGATCGCGATGTCGGAGAGGTGCCGGATCGAGGCGATGCGCGTGTCGGCGGCGCGGCCCGCGGAGTGGATCGCGCGCGCCATGCGCGCCACCTTGGCCGCCTCGTCGCCGATGCGCTCGAGGTCGGTCACCGTCTTGGAGATGGCGAGGATCAGGCGCAGGTCGGAAGCGGCGGGCTGGCGGCGCACGATGACGTGGCCGAGGTCGTCGTCGATGCCCACCTCGAGCTCGTTCACCTTGGCATCGGCGGCGACGACCTGCTCGATGCGCGCCGGGTCTCCCTGGAGGAAGCCCTCCATGGCGTCGCGGATCTGGGATTCGACCAGGCCCCCCATCTGCATCATGCGGGATCGCAGGCCCTCGAGGTCCTGGTCGTACTGCCTTGCGGTGTGCTCGGTCATGGCGGTCTCCCGCTGACTCTATTTCCCTAGTGTGACAGTTCCGTGACGGTGGCGGTTACGGCGCCCGTCCGTGCTCATCCGTGTTCATCCGCGGTTCCGCCCCTATTCGTCCGTGGCTCACGTCTTCTTGTTCGCCCCCGCCACCGCCGCAGCGCGGATCTTGTCGAGCGTCGTGTTGGGCGTGATCGCCTGCGGGTCGATGTGGATGTCGATCAACGCGGGCTTGCCCGCGGCGAGCGAGCGTTCCATCGCCGGGCCGAACTGCGCGGTGTCCTCGACGATCTCCCCCACCGCACCGAAGGAGCGCGCGAAGGCGGCGAAGTGCGGATTCGAGAGCGCGGTCCCGATCACGCGCCCGGGGTATTCCTTCTCCTGGTGCATGCGGATCGTGCCGTACATTCCGTTGTTGACGACGAGCACCACGATCGGCGCCTCGTATTGCACGGCGGTGGCGAGCTCCTGCCCCGACATGAGGAAATCGCCGTCGCCCGCGAAGCACACGACCTTGCGCTCGGGGTGCACCAGCTTCGCCGCGATCGCCGCCGGGACTCCGTAGCCCATCGCCCCGGAGGTGGGCGCGACCTGCGTGCGCAGGCCCGTATAGCGATGGAAGCGGTGCAGCCAGGTGGCGAAGTTGCCCGCGCCGTTGCAGTAGATCGTGTCCTCCGGCATGTGCTGGTTGAGCCACTCGACCACGTCCCACATCTGCACCCGCCCGGGGATCTCGCGGCGCCCGCTCCACGCGAGGTAGTCGGCGCGCGCTTCCGACGCCGCGCCCTTCCATGCCGGGTTCTCCATGGGCGTAAGCGCGGCCGCGGCGGAGGCGAACGGCGCCATCGCCGAGACGATGCCGAGCTCCGGCTGGTACACGCGCCCGATTTCCTCGGCCGAGGGATGCACGTGCACCAGCTTCTGGCGCGGCACCGGGACCTCGAGCAGCGTATAGCCGCTGGTGGTCATCTCGCCCAGGCGCGCGCCCACCACGAGCAGCACGTCGGCCATGCGCACGCGCTCGGCGAGCACCGGATTGATGCCGATGCCCACGTCGCCGACGTAGCGGTCGTTGCGGTTGTCGAACAGGTCCTGGAAGCGGAAGGCGCAGGCGCACGGAAGGTCGTTCGCCTCGACGAAGCGGCGCATGTTCGCGCAGGCTTCGGCCGTCCATCCGGTGCCGCCGAGGATCACGAGCGGGCGCTTCGCCGGGGCGAGCAGGCGCTGCAGCTCGAGGAGCTCGCCCGCCCCCGGATGCGCCTGCGCGGGAACGTGGCGCTTCGCGTCGGCGGCCGCGGACCTTTGCGTGAGCACGTCCTCGGGAAGCGCCACCACGACCGGTCCGCGCCGTCCGGAGGTGGCGACCTGGAAGGCGCGCGCGACGAGCTCCGGGATGCGGTCCACCTCGTCGATGCGCACCGCCCACTTCGCGAGCGGCGCGAACATCGCCGTGAAGTCCACCTCCTGGAAGGCCTCGCGATGGCGAAAGCGGCGGCCGACGTCGCCCACGAAGAGGATCATCGGCGTCGAATCCTGGAACGCGGTGTGCACGCCGATCGAGGCGTGCGTCGCGCCCGGGGCCCGCGTCACGAACGCGACGCCGGGCCGGTTGGTGAGCTTGCCGTACGCTTCGGCCATGTTCGCGGCCGCCGCCTCGTGCCGGCACGCCACGAGGCGGATCTTCCCGCGAGCCTCGTAGAAGCCGTCGAGCGCCGCGAGGAAGCTCTCTCCCGGCACCGTGAACGCGCAGTCGGCGCCCTGCACCACGAGCTGGTCGACGAGGAGCCGCCCGCCTTCCCTCGCGCTCATGGCTTCTCCCCTCCCGCACCGTCCTCCTCCTGCGGCGCCACGAATACCTGGCGCACGGTGTAGCCGCGCTTGCGCAGCTGCTCGACGAGCCCGCGCGGCCCGACGAGGTGCAACGCGCCCACCGCGATGAAGCGCGGCGAGCTCCCGGTGTCGAGCCAGGCCGAGATCTTGGCGAGCATCGCGTCGTGCCGCGACCAGACGAACTTCTCCTCGAATTCCGCCGCGCCCTTCACCTTCGCGTCGTACTCGCGCGTGATCCGCAGCATGAGTTCCGGGTCGCCGATCTCCCAGGCGCGCACCACGCCCTCGATCTGCTCGCCGGTGAGGCCGCGCTCGATCGCGTCGAGCGTGCCGTCGAGGAGCGTCACGCCCTGCGCGTCGCTGAGCGAATCCATGAGCTTCGCCTGCAGCGCGACGCCCTCGAGCTCGACCAGCGGCTTCTTCTCCTCCCGCGCGCGGTCGATGAAATACGTGTCCACGCCGAGCTGCGGCAGGTAGCCCAGGCGCGTCCATTCGGCGAGCACGAGGAGCGAGGCGACCATGAAGGGCTTCATCTGCGCGACCTGCAGCTCCTGGAGGCCGTAGCGCGGCAGGATGCGCAGGACGCGCTCGTAGTCGCCGGGCGGCAGGTGCTCGCGCAGGTTGTCGGGCGGCGCGTAGGTCATGGCGGGCGCGTACTTCTGCATCGCCTTCTGGTCGGTGACGTCGGCCTCCACGACCACGGTGCGCGAATCCTCGAACGCCTGGTCCACCGCCTTCGGCATCGGATACCAGGAGGTCTTTCCCGCGTGGATCGTGCCGAAGAGCCAGACGTGGTTGGTGAGGGAGTCCGCACGCCACAGGAAGTTCTGCGCGCAGGCGCCCCACGAGGCGAGGGCGAGGATTGCGACGAGGAGGCGCTTGAGCGCGGCGTGGATCTTCATTTCGCGTTGGGGCTCCATGGGCTCTTCACCGGCTCGAACGGCTCCATCGGGATCGTCTCGTAGCGCACCTCGAGGATCTCGAGCTCCTCCTCGCCGCCGGGGGTACGCAAACGCACCGTCTCCCCCTCGCGCGCCTTGATGAGCGCCCTCGCGACGGGCGAGATCCAGCTCACGTAGCTCTTCGCCGGATCCATCTCGTCGATGCCCACGATGCGCACGGTGTTTTCCTCGCCCTCGCGGTTGGCGTAGGTCACCGTGGCGCCGAAGAACACCTGGTCGGTGTCCTCGCGCGTGGCGGGATCGACCACCTCGGCCATCTCCAGGCGCTTGGTGAGGTAGCGGATGCGCCGGTCGATCTCGCGCAGCCTCTTCTTGCCGTACTGGTAGTCCGCGTTCTCCGAGCGATCGCCGAGCTTCGCCGCCCACGACACCACGTTGGTGACCTCGGGACGCTCGTGGTTCACGAGCCACTGCAGCTCGTCGCGCATGCGCCGCCAGCCCGCCGGCGTGAGGTAGTTCTTGGCGCCCGGCGGAATCGGGTTCGCCTCCTCGCCGTCGAGATCGTCGTCGGGGAGGCTCTCGCCGTCCTCGCGCGTGAATGCCTTGCTCACTTCAATCCTTCCACGAACATCCGGATCCCGGCGAGGAGCATCTCCACGGCGATGGCGGTGAGGATGAGCCCCATGAGCCGCGCCATCGCCTGCATGCCGCGATCGCCCATCCAGCGCTGCAGCCGCTCGCCGGCGAGCAGCACCAGCGTCGCGATCGCCATCGTCACCACCAGCGCGCCCGCGATCGTGCCGATCTGCCGCGGCTCTTTCGAGGCGAGCAGCATCACGGTGGCGAGCGCGGAGGGTCCGGCGATGAGCGGGATCGCGAGCGGCACGATGAACGGCTCGCCGCGCGTCTCCAGCCCGAACGCGCCCTCGGGGTTCGCGAACACCATGCGGATCGCGATCATGAAGAGGATAACACCGCCCGCGATGGACACCGACGTCTCGGAGAGGTGCATCACGACGAGGATCTGCGGACCGAACAGCATGAACGCCGCGAGCAGGAGGAAGGCGATGCCGCACTCGCGCACGATGACGCGCCGGCGGCGCGTGGTCGGCACGTCGGCGAGGAGCGTGTTCACCACCGGAACGTTGCCGAAGGGGTCGACCACCAGCAGCAGCAGGATGATCGCGGAGAGGAATTCGCCCGGCATGGAGGCGATATGATATGCGCCTTCCATGCGCCAGGTTGCCTTCCTCTGCCTCCTCGCGGGGGGCTGCGCGATCGCCTTCGCGCCGATCTTCGTGCGGCTCTCGGACACGGGTCCCGTGGCGAGCGCGTTCTGGCGCGCCGCGCTCGCCGTTCCGCCGCTCTGGGCATGGCTCGCGACGCGCCCGTCGGGCGAAGGGCCGCCCGCCGCGATGCCGCGCCGGGCGCTCGCCGCCGCCGGCCTCTTCTTCGCCGCGGACCTCGGCGTCTGGCACTGGTCGATCGTCTACACCTCGGTCGCGAACTCCACGCTCCTCGCGAACCTCGCGCCGATCTTCGTGACGCTCGCCGGCTGGCTCTTCTGGGGCCGCACCGTGACGCGCGTCTTCCTCGCCGGGATGGCCCTCGCGATCGCGGGCATGTTCGTGCTCGTCGGCCCGCACTTCGCGGCGGGCGGCACCCGGCTCCTCGGCGACGCCCTGGGCGCGCTCACCGGCCTCTTCTACGCGGGCTACATGCTGGCGATCAAGGACGCGCGCGACGCGGGCGCATCCACCGGCCGGCTCATGGCGTGGAGCACCACCATCACCGCCGCCGCGCTGCTGCCGGTCGCGTACCTCTCGCCGCAGCCGATGATCCCGGCGCACCTTTCGGGATGGTGGGTGCTCCTCGCGCTCGCGATGGTCTCGCAGATCCTCGGGCAGGGCCTCATCGCCTACGCCTTCGCGCACCTGTCCGCCTCGCTCTCGTCGGTGTCGCTGCTGATCCAGCCGGTGATGGCGACGCTCTTCGCGTGGGCGCTCTTCCACGAGGCCGTGGGGGCGCTGCAGCTCGCCGGCGGCGTCATGGTGCTCGCCGGGATCTGGATCGCGAGGCGCGCGAGCTGACTATCGCGCGGCGCGCGGGTCGGGAACGACTACCTGGTAGAAGATCTCGTCGCGCTTGATCATGCCGAGCTCCATGCGCGCGCGCTCCTCGATCGCCCCGTAGCCCTGCTTGAGGTCGCGCACCTCGGCGTCGAGGGCCTGGTTGCGCGCCTCGAGCCCCGCGTTGGTGGCGTGCTGCGCCTCGAGGTTGCGGTCGAGCTCCCACACCGTGCGCCAGCTCCCCTTGCCGAGCCACAGCGGGTATTGCAGCGCGACCACGAGGGCGGCGAGGACGGCGGCGAGGATCTTCACGGTCCCGTCATGGCGAGTCAGCGGATCTGGTAGAACGCATCGCGGCCCGCGTAGGAGGCGCCCTCGCCGAGCTCCTCCTCGATCCTCAGGAGCTGGTTGTACTTCGCGATGCGGTCCGAGCGCGACAGGGACCCCGTCTTGATCTGCATCGCGTTGGTGCCGACCGCGATGTCGGCGATGATGGAATCCTCCGTCTCGCCGGAGCGGTGCGAGACGACCGTGGTGTAGCCCGCGTTCCTGGTGATCTCGATCGCCTCGAAGGTCTCGGTGAGCGTGCCGATCTGGTTCACCTTGATGAGGACCGAGTTGGCGATGCCGCGCTGGATGCCCTCGGCGATGATGCGCGGGT
>DATIZV010000200.1:0-6705 GCA_035516915.1 Usitatibacter sp.
GAGGCGGGCGACAAGGTGATGGTGTGCCTCTCGGGCGGCAAGGACAGCCACGCGCTCCTCGACATCCTGCTCAGGCTGCGCGAGAAGTCGCCGGTCGCATTCGAGATCGTCGCGGTGGTGGCCGAGCGCGATCCTGGTCGCGCCGACCTCGTCGGCGACGCGGTAGAGCACGCCGCGGCGCAGCCTCGAGCACAGGCCGCACATCGTCTTCCCCTCGGGGATCACGCGCTTCACCACGCTGTACGTGTCCTGCACCTCGATGCGGTACGGCACGCCGAGCGCCGCGAGGTATTCGGGCAGCACGTGCGCGGGGAAGCCCGGATGGCGCTGGTCGAGGTTCACCGCGACGATCTCGAATGCGACCGGCGACTTCTCGCGCAGCCTGAGCAGGATGTCGAGGAGCGCGTGGCTGTCCTTGCCGCCCGAGAGGCACACCATCACCTTGTCGCCCGCCTCGATCATCGCGTAGTCGGCGATCGCCTGGCCCACCTGCCGGCGCAGGCGCTTGGCGAGCTTGGCCGACTCGAACTCGGCCTTGCGCGGATCGCGGGCGATGGGGGACGGACCCTGGTTCATGCCTTGGCTCGGTGGGGACAGACCCTGGTTCATGCCTTTGCTCGGTGGGGACAGACCCTGGTCACGCCGTTGCTTGGTTCAGGGTCTGTCCCCGGTGTCGATTCACAGGTGCAATCCGCGCCCGCCGTCCACGGCGAGGATCTGGCCGGTCACGAAGGGCGCATCGAAGAGGAGGTATTTTACCGCGCCGGCGATGTCCCCCGGGTCCCCGGTCCGGGCGAGCGGAGTCCGGGCGAGGATCCGCTCGCGCTCCGCGGCGTCGAAATGGCGTCCCTCGTCGGGCCACAGGATGGCGCCCGGGGCGACGCCGTTCACGCGAACCTCCGGCGCGAGCTCGAGCGCGAGGGCCCTCGTGAGTCCGGCGAGACCCGCCTTCGCGACGCAGTACACGCTGAAGTCGCGCAGCGGCCGCTCGGCATGGATGTCGATCACGTTCACGATCGCGCCGCGCGCCTCGCGCAGCCGGCCCGCGGCCGCCTGCGCGAGGAAGAGCGGCGCCGCGAGGTTGGTGCCGATCAGGTCGGTCCACTCGCGCACGCCGATCGCGCCGAAGGGCGTCGCATAGAACGACGACGCGTTGTTCACGAGGCCGTCGAGGCGCCCGAACGCCGCGCCGGCGGCCTCCACGATCCGCGCGAGCCCGGGCACGTCGAGGAGATCTCCCCGCACGGTGGCGCAGGAGCCGGGCCGCGCGGCATCGAGCTCGGCGCGCAGCGCCTCGGCCGCGGCGCCCGAGCGATGGTAGTGCAGGACCACGCGCGCCCCGGCTTCGTGGAGGCGTCGCGCCACGGCGGCGCCGATGCGGCGCGCGGCGCCGGTCACGAGGACCGCTCGATCCTGCATGCTATAGTCCGCCGCACACGAGAAAAGCGAAAGCGAAGTGTAGCCCAAGGCTCCACGATGACGCTCACCGCCGACCCGGCCCTGCCCGCGCCCTCCACCGAAGCCGCCGCGCATTCCCGCCTCGTCGGCGAGTACATCGCGAGCGAGATCCTCGACAGCAGCGGCTGGATTCCCTTCTCCCGCTTCATGGAGCTCGCGCTCTACGCGCCCGGGCTCGGCTATTACGCCGCCGGTTCGCGCAAGTTCGGCGCGGAGGGCGATTTCGTCACCGCGCCCGAGATCTCGCCGATGTTCACGAAGTGCCTGTCGCTGCAGGCTCGCCAGGTGCTGCAGGCCGTGGGCGGCGACATCCTCGAGATCGGCCCCGGATCGGGCGTGCTCGCAGCCGACCTCTTCGCCGAGCTCAGGGCCCTGGGCGCGGCGCCCAAGAACTACTTCCTGCTCGAGGTGAGCCCCGACCTTCGCGAGCGCCAGCACGCGCTCCTCGCCGAGCGCCTTCCCGAGGACCTCGGCCGCTTCACCTGGCTCGACTCGCTACCCGTCCAGTTTCGCGGCGTCGTCCTCGCGAACGAGGTGCTGGACGTGGTGCCCTTCTCGCTCGTGCACCGCCACGACGGCGAGTTCCTCGAGCGCGGCGTGATCCTCACCGACGCCGGCTTCGCGTGGGAGGACCAGGCGCTCGCCGACGGCGAGCTCAGGCGGCGCGCGGCCGCCGCCTTCCCGCCCGGCGACTACGACTACCTGTCGGAGCTCGGGCTCGCGGCAGAAGCGCTGGTGCGTACCGTCGCGACGTTCCTCGAGGCCGGCGTCGCGCTCTTCATCGACTATGGATTTCCCCAGCGCGAGTTCTACCATCCGCAGCGCTCGATGGGGACGCTGCGATGCCACTACCGCCACCGCTTCCATGGCGATCCGTTCTTCCTTCCCGGGCTGCAGGACATCACCGCGCACGTCGATTTCTCGGCGATGGCGCAGGCGGGCGAGCAGGGCGGCGCCGAAGTCTACGGCTTCACCACGCAGGCGCACTTCCTCATCTCGTGCGGGCTCGCGGTGATGGTCTCGCAAGCCGATCCGGAGGCGACGCTCTCGCGGCTCAAGAAGACGAGCGCCATCCACCGGCTCATCGATCCCTCGGAGATGGGCGAGCTCTTCAAGGTGCTCGCGCTCGGCAAGGGCATGGGCGCGCCGCTGCTCGGGTTCCAGTCGGCGAGGCCCCTGCAGCTCTAGTCGCGCCGGGGAATCGCGAGCCCGCGCTGGACCGCGGGCCGCTGCACGAACGAGTCCAGCACGCGCCGGACGTTGGCGTACCGGTCGAATTCCACGAGATCGCCCGCGCCGTAGAACCCGACGAGGTTGCGCACCCACGGGAAGGTCGCGATGTCGGCGATCGTGTATTCGTCGCCGAGGATCCATTCGCGGCCCTGGAGGCGGCTCTCCAGGACCGCCAGCAGCCGCTTCGCTTCGGCCACGTACCGGTCGCGCGGGCGCTTGTCCTCGAAGTCCTTGCCCGCGAACTTCACGAAGAACCCGACCTGCCCGAACATCGGGCCGATGCCGCCCATCTGGAACATGAGCCACTGCAACGTCTCGTAGCGCGCGGCGCCCGAGGGCAGCAAGCGCCCCGCCTTGTCGGCGAGGTAGACGAGGATCGCGCCGGACTCGAAGAGAGCGAGCGGCTCTCCCCCGGGTCCGTCGGGATCGAGGATCGCGGGGATCTTGTTGTTGGGATTGAGCGAGAGGAACTCCGGCGACATCTGGTCGTTCTTCTCGAAGCTCACCAGATGCGGCTCGTATGGGAGCCCCAGCTCCTCCAGCGCGATCGAAACCTTGACGCCGTTCGGCGTCGGCAGCGAATAGAGCTGGATGCGCTCCGGATGCTTCGGCGGCCACTTCCGCGTGACCGGAAAATCGGCGAGCGATCTCATGCGTCAGAGTACCCCATGTGTGTACGCGCGCCCCGGCGCAGCTCAGCCCCTCAGCGCGGCGAGCACCTCCTCGAGCATCTTCTTCGCATCCCCGAAGAGCATGCGGTTGTTCTCCTTGTAGAAGAGCGGATTGTCGACGCCCGCGTAGCCCGAGGCCATGCTGCGCTTCATCACGATCGAGTTCTTCGCCTTCCACACCTCGAGCACCGGCATGCCCGCGATCGGGCTCGAGGGGTCCTCCTGCGCGCTCGGGTTCACGATGTCGTTCGCGCCGATCACCATCGCGACGTCGGTGTCCGGGAAGTCGGCGTTGATCTCGTCCATCTCGAGCACGATGTCGTAGGGCACCTTCGCCTCGGCGAGGAGAACGTTCATGTGCCCCGGCATGCGGCCCGCGACCGGGTGGATCGCGAAGCGCACGGTCTTGCCCATCTCGCGCAGCTTCTTCGTGATCTCGTACACGGTGTGCTGCGCCTGGGCGACGGCCATGCCGTAGCCAGGCACGATGATCACGCTCTTCGCTTCCTTGAGGAGCTCCGCCGTCTCCTGCGCGCTGATCGGGCTCACCTCGCCAGCGGGCTGCGCGGCGGCGCCGCCGCCGGCCGGCGCCGCCTTCTCGCCGCCGAAGCCGCCCGCGATCACGGCGAGGAACCTGCGGTTCATCGCGCGGCACATGATGTACGAGAGGATCGCGCCGCTCGAGCCCACCAGCGCCCCGGTGACGATCAGCAGGTCGTTCGAGAGCATGAAGCCGGTCGCGGCGGCCGCCCATCCCGAGTAGCTGTTGAGCATGGAGACCACTACCGGCATGTCCGCGCCGCCGATCGCCATCACCATGTGCACGCCGAAGAGGAGCGCGATCACCGTCATGACGACGAGCGGCATCACCCCTTCGTCGATCGAGCGGGCATGGAGGAACGCGTAGCCGAACCAGATCACCACCAGCAAGCCGGCGAGGTTCAGCCAATGCCGGCCGGGCAGCAGCACGGGCTTCCCGGTAATGCGCGCCGAGAGCTTGCCGAACGCGATGACCGAGCCGGAGAGCGTCACCGCGCCGATGAGGACTCCCACGTAGATCTCGATCTCGTGGACCGAGCGCTCCGCGCTCGACATGCCGGCCGATGCGCTCGGGTCGATGAAGCTCGCGAAGCCGACCAGCACCGCGACCAGGCCGACGAGGCTGTGCATGAACGCGACCAGCTCCGGCATCTGCGTCATCTTCACGGTGCGCGCGAGGTACAGGCCGATCGAGGCGCCGATCAGGAGCGCGATCGCGATCCATCCGAGGCCGCCCGAGGTGACGCGCGGGCCGGAGATGGTCGCGGCGACCGCGATCGCCATGCCGATCATTCCGTAGAGGTTGCCGCGCCGCGAGCTCTCGGGGTTGGAGAGGCCCCCGAGGCTCAGGATGAAGAGGATCACCGCGCCGACGTAGGCGACCACGGTCAGGCTGAAGGACATGGTCGTCGTCTCCTACTTGCGGAACATCGAAAGCATGCGCTGCGTGACCGCGAAGCCGCCGAACATGTTGATCGCGGTGAGCCCCACGCCCACTCCCGCGATCCAGCGGATGACCTCGTCGGGCCGCGCTCCTTCGCCGGGCGCCGCGCCGAGGAGCGGCGGCGCGATCTCGATCAGCGCGCCGATGATGATGATGCTGCTGATCGCGTTGGTGACGCTCATGAGCGGCGTGTGCAGCGCCGGAGTCACGTTCCACACCACCATGTAGCCCACGAAGCAGGCGAGCACGAACACGGTGAAGTGCGGAAGGAAGGCGGGCGGCGCATAAAGGCCGATCAACGCGAGGAGGATCGCGCCGGCGACGAAGATCGCGGCGACGCTGCCGGCCGCGAGGGTTCCTCCGCCGTGGCCTTTCTTCTCCGCGGCGGCGGCGGGCGCGGGCCTCGCCGCCGGCTTCGCCGCGGGCGCGGCGGAGAGCTTCGGCGCGGGCGGCGGCCACGTGATCGCGCCGTCCTTGATCACCGTGGCGCCGCGCAGGACCTCGTCCTCCATGTTCACGCGGAAGACGCCGTCCTTGGCCTTGCAGGCCTCCTCCGCGAGCCGGAAGAGGTTGTTGGCGTAGAGGGTCGAGGACTGCGTCGCGAGGCGGCTCGGCAGGTCGGTGTAGCCGATGATCGTCACGCCGTGCCTCACGACGACCTTGCCGGGCTCGGTGAGCTCGCAGTTGCCGCCCTGCTCGGAGGCGAGGTCGACGATGACGCTTCCCGGCTTCATCGACTCCACCATCTCGGCCGTGATGAGCTTCGGCGCGGGCTTCCCGGGGATGAGCGCGGTGGTGATGATGATGTCGACTTCCTTCGCCTGCTGCGCGAACACCGCGCGCTGCGCCTTCTGGTAGCCCTCGCTCATCACCTTGGCGTAGCCGCCGACGCCGGTGCCTTCCTCCTGGTACTCGACGGGCACGAACTCGCCGCCGAGCGACTGGATCTGGTCGGCGACTTCCGGGCGGGTGTCGTTCGCGCGCACGATCGCGCCGAGGCCCGCGGCCGCGCCGATCGCCGCAAGGCCGGCGACCCCGGCGCCGATCACGAACACCTTCGCCGGCGGTACCTTGCCCGCCGCCGTCACCTGCCCCGTGAAGAAGCGCCCGAAGTGGTGCGCCGCCTCGATGACCGCGCGATAGCCGGCGATGTTGGCCATGGAGGAGAGCGCGTCGAGCTTCTGCGCGCGCGACATGCGCGGGACGCTGTCCATCGCGAGGACCGTCGCCTTCGTCGCGGCGAGAGCCCGCATCAGGTCCGGGTTCTGCGCCGGCCAGATGAACGAGACGAGGATCCGGCCCTCGCGCAGCTGCTGCGCCTCCTCGGGACTCGGCGCGCGGACCTTGAAGATGACGTCCGCGTCCGCCCAGACCGCGGCGGCATCGGGCACGACCTTCGCGCCCGCCGCCTCGTACGCGTCGTCGCCGATCGAGGCAGCGTCCCCTGCGCCCGATTGCACGATCACGCCGAATCCCAGCTTCGCGAGCCGGGGAACCACTTCGGGCACGGTGGCGACGCGCTTCTCGCCGGGGAAGATCTCCTTGGGTACTCCGATCACCTGGGGCATGTGCGGTCCCTTTCCGGCGCTCGAGGTGCGGCCGGGATGACGACGACGGCGGTCATTGGCGTTTCCTGGGTGCGTTGGCGGCTGCGGGAATGCGGCACGGCGATTCTACTGGTTCGCGGCGATCCCTCCAGCGGGGCCGGCGCCGATCGGCCGCCGACCCGACCCGGGAAGGGCGCCGCGGCGCCCGGGGCGCCCAAGTCCCTGGTTCGGCAGGGCTTTGGCCCGGGCATGTTGCAACGCAATAAAATCCGCCCATTCCCCCTTGACTTCATCGGGCGAAGGCCTAAAATGT
>DATIZV010000201.1:0-24329 GCA_035516915.1 Usitatibacter sp.
TCTCTGCTTCGTTCATGACATTTCCTTTCGTTTGCCAACGAACGAGCCCGTTTGCTCGCTCTGTTGCACTTATACAAAGCAGTACAAACGAGAGAGAATTGCCCCGAAGTATTGCCGCAGCGATTTGCGGTAAGAGGCTGAAGCGGAGGGACTATTTTGGCATTGCGCCCAAAATAGGGAATCGAACCGGCGGGAACTCGCGCAGGGAGCGCGGCTTGATCAAACGCGTTTAGCGTTTCTTCTTCTTCGGCGGCTTCTTGTCCACGCGATTGGCGGGCCACACCGCAGCGGCCCAGCGCTCCCAGAGAAGCGCGGCTTCCTTGTCGTAGGTGTAGCGGTTGTATGCCGCCGTTACTTTGTCGCGCTTAACGTGAGCCAGACAGCGATCAATAACGTCCGTCGTATAGCCGTTCGCGTGCGCCCATGTTGAGAGCGACGCGCGAAATCCGTGAACCGTATAACCGGGCTCCATGCGCGTGAGGCACATGAGCATGGCCATATCACTCAGCGGCTCTTCGGGATCACGCCCGGGGAAGACAAACTCTCGTCCCTCGCTAAAGGGCCTGATCTCCTCAATGATTGTTCGCGCCTGCAATGTCAGGAAGACGGTGTGAGCCTTCTTCATCTTCATGCGCTCTGCGGGAATTGTGAGCCAGAGGCTATCCTTCGAGAAATCGCTCCAGCGCATGAAGCGAACCTCCTTGGTGCGCAAGCTTGTGAGAATCACGAACTGGAGCGCGCTCCTAATGCTTGGATGAACAGGCGAGGCGGCGAGCTTCCTGATGAAGTCCGGAATCTTCTCGGCTGGCATCGCCGCGTGGTGCTTCGCCATCGGCGGCCTAGCGATCTTGTCCTTTAACCGCTCAAGGCTCGCAGGGTTCGGCTGGTTGCTATCCGGGTCGATAGCCCGAGAGAAGACCTTGTGGGCGTAGATGCGCGCGCGCTTGGCGCTCTCAATCGCCCCCCTGCCCTCGAATTTGCGAAGCGCGGCTAGCACGTCAGAAGGCTTGATCTCACTGACCGGCTTGTCGCCAAACTCCTCCTTGCACGCCTTCAGGTAACGCTCAGCCTGAGTCATCGTTCGCGGACTCAAAGTCTTCCGTTCGACTTTGATCCATTCGTCAGCGGCCTCCGTGAATGTGCGACCCTTCGGCTGATCGGTCGGAAGGGGCTCTTTGCGGTCCAAGGCAGCACGAAGTTGCCGCACTTTCCTGCGCGCGTCTTCGAGCGACAGGGCGGGCCACTTGCCGAGGCCAACCCGCCGCTCTTCTCCGCCGAAGCGGTACTTCATCGCGAACGAGATGACCCCGTTCGGAGAGACCTGTGCATAGAGCCCGTTGCCGTCCCAGAGGCGGCGAATCTTGTCAGCCTTCTCTCGTGAGAGAGTCTCAAGCTCCTTCTTGGTCAGCGCCATTTTGCCCCCGCTCTCGATCAATAGTCCGGAAATGCCCCCGTACTTTGCCCCTGAGAGGGATTATAGCTCTGATCGGCTTGAGTTAGCGAAAGTCCGCTTTACGCCTTATTCATCAAAGCGTTATAGCGACTTTTCGGGAGCGCTGCGGACTGGCGAAAAAGGCAATTGGCGGAGAGGGCGGGATTCGAACCCGCGTTGGGTGATTAACCCAAACACGCTTTCCAGGCGTGCGACTTAAACCACTCATCCACCTCTCCGCGGTGGCACGACCGAGCTGCTGAAACGACGAGCTCCCCCTTGCGGGAAGCGCGAAATTATACCCCGCCGACCGGCCCGAACCCGCTACGAAAGCAGCGCCCGCCAGTGGTAGCCGCGCGTCTGCCGGTAGAAGAGCAGCACCAGGAGCCCGACCATCGTGAGATGCACCGGCCACAGCCCGACCCATGGCGGGATGCGCCCCGCCGAGGTCCACGCCTGGAAGATCGAGAGCGTGTTGTTGTACAGCACGTAGATCAGCACGGCGAAGATCAGGTTCCACGAGCGGCCGGAGCGCGGGTTCACGAAAGCGAGCGGCACCGCGAAGAGGCCCATGATCAGCACCGCGAGCGGGAGCGCGATCCGCCAGTGGAGCTCGGCGATGTCCTCGGGCTTGCCCTCGCGCAGGAGATCGAGCACGCCCATCGACTTGGACGACGGCGGCGCGGGCCGCGCCTCGTGCGGCTCGATGCGCACCGCGTAGCGCTCGAAGTCGACCATCCGGTAGTCGAGCGTGCCGGGCGTTCCTTCGTAGCGCCGCCCCTTCAGCAGCACGATGAAGCGATCGCCGTTCTTCGCCGTCTCGATGAAGCCCTTCTGCGCCACGATCACGCCGACGTGGCCGCGCTCGGTCGACTGCACGAAGATGTTGCTCACCGTGTCGTCGCTCTCCGAAAGCTTCTCCACGAAGAACACGCGGTCGGAATTGCGCGATTCCCTGAACACGCCGGGCGTTACGCTCGACACCTCCTCGCGGCTGGCGAGGAGGCGCTGGTACTCCTGGCTCTCCCCCTGCGCCCACGGCGAGATCCACACCGAAAGCAGAGCGCACACGAGCGCCACCGGGATCGCGAACTGCAGCACCGGCCTGATCCAGGCGGCGATCGACAGCCCCGACGTGAACCACACCGTCATCTCGCTATCGCGGTAGCTGCGCGTGAGCGCGAGCAGGACGGCGACGAACACCGCGATGCCGAGGAGCACCGGGAGGTAGTTCATCACGCCGAACGCGATGAGGCCGAGCACCGCCTGGGGATCGATCTCGCCGACAGAGGCCTTGCCGAGCAGCAGGATGAGGAGCCGCGTGAGGATGATGAAGAGCAGCACGCCGATCACGGAAAGCGCGATCAGGCTGAACTCGCGGATGAGGCTGCGCTGGAAGATCACGAGGTCGGCGCTCGGGCTCCTGGCGATTGCGAGCGTTATAATTCCACGCTTCGCCACCATTTCCGCCCGGGGATACCGATGGAATTTAGCACAAAGGGGGGCAATCCCGACAAGCAGCGCGCCGGATGCGTGGTGGTGGGCGTCTTCGAGGGCGGCAAGCTCAGCGAGGCGGCCCAGGCGCTCGACGCGGCCTCCGGCGGCTACGTCGCGAGCGTCCTCGGCCGCGGCGATCTCGAGGGCCGCGCGGGCGCCGCGCTCCTGCTCCACAAGGTCCCGAAGGTCTCCGCCGAGCGCGTCCTGCTGGTGAGCCTCGGCAAGGAGAAGGATTTCCACGAGGGCGCGTATCGCGCCGCGCTCGCGGGCGCGGTGAAGGCGCTGCGCGCCACCGGCGCGGCCGACGCCCTGCTCTGCATGGCGGACCTCCCCCTCAAGCGCCGCGACGCCGCGTGGAAGGCCGAGCAGGCCGTGCTCGCGATCTCCGACGGCCTCTACCGCTTCGACCGCATGAAGAGCAAGCCCGCCAACGCCCGAAGCCCGCTCGAGCGGGTGTCGGTGCACGTCGCCAATCGACGCGACGCGGCCGAGGTGGACCGCGCGGTCGCGCGCGCGAAGGCGATCGCCGAGGGCGTCTCGTTCGCGAAGGACCTCGGCAACCTTCCCGGCAACGTCTGCACGCCCACCTACCTCGGCGAGCAGGCCGAGGCGCTCGGCAAGGAATGCGGCCTCAAGGTCCAGGTGCTGGGCCGCAACCAGATCGAGAAGCTCGGCATGGGGGCGTTCCTCGCGGTCGCGCAGGGCAGCCGCGAGCCGCCGCGCTTCATCGTCATGGAGCGCATGGCGGGCAGGAAGGGCGATCGCCCGGTCGCTCTCGTCGGCAAGGGCATCACCTTCGACACGGGCGGCATCTCCATCAAGCCGGCGGCGGAGATGGACGAGATGAAGTTCGACATGTGCGGCGCGGCGAGCGTGTTCGGCACGATGAAGGCGATCTCGCGCATGGACCTGCCGTTGAACGTCGTCGGCATCGTTCCCACCACGGAGAACATGCCGGGCGGCAATGCGATCAAGCCGGGCGACATCGTGAAAACGATGTCCGGCCAGACGGTGGAGATCCTCAACACGGACGCCGAGGGCCGGCTCATCCTTTGCGATGCGCTCACGTACGCCGGGAAGTACAAGCCCGCGGCGGTGGTGGACATCGCGACCCTCACCGGCGCCATGGTGATCGCGCTCGGCCACGTCGCGACCGGCGTCTTCGCCAACAGCGATCCCCTCGCGCGCGAGCTGGTGCAGGCGGGCGAAGGTTCGTGGGACCGCGCGTGGCACCTTCCGATGTGGGACGACTACCAGGAGCAGCTGAAGAGCAACTTCGCCGACTTCCCCAACATCGGCACGCGCGCCGGCGGCTCGATCACCGCGGCGTGCTTCCTCTCGCGCTTCACCAAGTCGTATCCCTGGGCGCACCTCGACATCGCCGGCACCGCGTGGAAGAGCGGCGCCGAGAAGGGCGCCACGGGACGTCCGGTGGCTCTCCTCACGCACTTCCTCGCGCGCCGCGCGGCCGCCGCGTGACGCGCATCGATTTCTACCACTACGCCGACGACAAGCTGCGCTTCGCCTGCCGGCTCGCGGCGAAGGCCTGCGACCAGGCGAGCCGCGTCGTGGTGTGGTCGGACGACGCCGACGTGCTCGGCCGCTTCGACCGCGACCTCTGGACGTTCCAGTCGACGCGCTTCGTGCCCCACGTGTGGGCCGGGACGGGGCTCGCTTCCGAGACGCCGGTGATCCTCGCGACTTCCGGCGAGAACCTTCCGCACCACGACGTGCTCCTCAACCTCGGCGGCGAGTGGCCGCCGTTCTTCGCCTCATTCGAGCGCCTGCTCGAGATCGTCGCTTGCGACGAGGAGGACAAGGCGCGCGCGAGGAGCCGCTACGCCTTCTACAGGAAGCGCGGCTACGATATCCAGGTGAACGCCATCGAATCCGCGGAGAAGCGCGATGGCCGATGACAAGGACGTCTTCAGCCGCGCGGAAGCCCTGCTCCGGCGCAACGTCCCCGGCGCGCCGGCCTCCGGCTCCGACACCGGGGGCGTCCCGGTGCTCACCGACCTCGTCGGGGAGCCGCCGGGATCGGCCGCGCAGCTCTCGAGCGAGGTCGCACGCGAGGTCTTCGCGCGCGTGCTCGCGGAAGTCGAGGGCCGCCTCGCGAACGAGCTCGAGCGGCGCGTCGCCGGGCAGCTCGCCGCGCAGGTGCATTCCGCGATCGCCGCCGCCATCGCCGACCTGCGCCAGGAGCTCGCCGACGCGATCGGCGAGGCCGTCGCCGGCGCCCTGCAACGACGCAACGTGAAATGACCGAGCTCGCCAAAGCCTTCGATCCGCACGCGATCGAGTCGCGCTGGTATCCCCTGTGGGAATCGCGCGGCTACTTCGCGGCCGGCTTCGATCCGAAGCGGCCCTCGTTCTCGATCCAGCTCCCGCCGCCCAACGTGACGGGGACGCTGCACATGGGCCATGCGTTCCAGCAGACGCTCATGGACGTCCTCACGCGCTGGCACCGCATGAAGGGCGAGAACGTGCTGTGGCAGCCGGGCACCGACCACGCGGGCATCGCGACGCAGATGGTGGTGGAGCGCCAGCTCGAGGCGCAGGGCGAGTCGCGCCGCGGTCTGGGCCGCGCCGAGTTCGTGAAGCGCGTGTGGGCCTGGAAGGAGCGATCGGGCTCCACGATCACGCGCCAGATGCGCCGCCTCGGCGCCTCGTGCGACTGGTCGCGCGAGTACTTCACGATGGACGAGGAGCGCTCGCGCGCGGTCACCGAAGTCTTCGTGCGCCTCTTCGACGAGGGCCTCGTCTACCGCGGCAAGCGCCTCGTCAACTGGGATCCGGTGCTGCAGACCGCGGTCTCGGACCTCGAGGTCGAGTCGCGCGAGGAGACCGGCAAGCTCTGGGAGCTGCGCTACCCGCTCGAGGACGGCAGCGCCCATCTCGTGGTCGCCACCACGCGGCCCGAGACGATGCTGGGCGACACGGCGGTCGCGGTGCATCCGGACGACGATCGCTACCGGCACCTCGTCGGCAAGAACGTGCGCCTGCCGCTCGCCGATCGATTGATTCCGGTGGTCGCCGACGAGTACGTCGACCGCGCCTTCGGCACCGGCTGCGTGAAGATCACGCCGGCGCACGACTTCAACGACTACCAGGTCGGCCAGCGTCACGCGCTCCCGGTGATCCCGATCTTCACGCTGGAAGCGCGCGTGAACCAGAACGCGCCGGCGCGCTACCAGGGCCTCGATCGCTTCGAGGCGCGCGAGCGCGTGCTGGAGGACCTGGGCGCGAAGGACCTCGTCGCGAGCGTGAAGCCGCACAAGCTCATGCAGCCGCGCTCCCAGCGCTCGGACGCCGTGGTGGAGCCGATGCTCTCCGACCAGTGGTTCGTGAGCATGCCGGGCCTCGCGCGCGAGGGGCTCCAGCCCGTGGAGGACGGCCGCATTCGCTTCGTGCCCGACGAGTGGACCACGGTGTACCGGCAATGGCTCGGGAACATCCAGGACTGGTGCATCTCCCGGCAGCTCTGGTGGGGTCACCAGATCCCCGCCTGGTACGCCGAAGACGGCACGCCCTTCGTCGGGCGCAGCTACGAGGAGGCGCTCGCGCGCGCCGCGGCCGCCGGCAAGACGATTCGGCGCGAATCGCGCGACGAGGACGTGCTGGACACCTGGTTCTCCTCCGCCTTCGTGCCCTTCTCGACGCTCGGCTGGCCCGACGAGGCCGAGCTCGAGCGGCAGCGTGCGTTCTATCTCCCGTCGTCGGTGATGATCACCGGCCCCGACATCATCTTCTTCTGGGTCGCCCGCATGATCATGACGACGGTGCACTTCACGGGGGAGATTCCGTTCCGCGACGTCTACCTGAACGCCACGGTTCGCGACGGCGAGGGGCATCGGATGTCGAAGTCGAAGGGCAACACCATCGACCCGATCGACGTCGTGGACGGCATCGACCTGGGCTCCCTGCTCGTCAAATCGACCCAGGGCCTGCTGCTCGAGAAGCACCGCGAGTCGGCCGCGAAGCGCATCCGGCGCGACTATCCGGAGGGCATTGCGGCCTACGGCGCGGACGCGCTGCGCTTCACCTTCGCGGCCCTGTCCACCTTCGGGCGCACGCTCAACTTCGACCTCAAGCGCTGCGAGGGCTACCGCAGCTTCTGCAACAAGCTCTGGAACGCCGCGCGCTTCGTGCTCATGAACTGCGAGGGCAAGGACACGGGCCTCGACGAGGGCGCGCCGCTCGATCGCTCGCACGTCGACCGGTGGATCGTGAGCAAGCTGCAGCGCACCGAGCGCGAGGTGGTCGATGCGCTCGGGACCTACCGCTTCGACGTCGCCGCGCGCGCGATCTACGAGTTCGTGTGGGACGAGTACTGCGACTGGTACGTCGAGCTCGCGAAGGTGCAGCTCGCGGGCGGGAGCGAAGCGCAGCAGCGCGCCACGCGCCGGACGCTGATCCGCGTGCTGGAGACGACCCTGCGCCTCGCGCACCCGATCATCCCGTTCATCACCGAGGAGCTGTGGCAGAAGGTGGCGCCGCTCGCCGGGCGCGCGGGCGAGACGATCATGCTCGCGCCCTACCCGATCCACGACATCGCGAAGATCGCGCCGGGCTCGGAGCGCGAGGTGGAGGTCGTGAAGGAAGTGGTGAACGCGGCGCGCAACCTCCGCTCCACGATGGGCATCGCGCCTTCCGCTCGCGTGCCGATGTACCTGGCGGAATTCGATCCGGCGCTCGAAGGCCACGTCGCGGGCATCTCCGCGCTCGCGCGGCTCTCGGAGATCCGCTTCGTCGCGAAGCTCCCCGCCGAGGACGCGCCGGTCGCGATCACGAGCGTGGCGAAGCTCATGCTGCACGTGGAGGTCGATCGCGACGCGGAGCGCGCGCGCCTCGCGAAGGAGATCGAGCGCGTCGAATCGGACCTCGCGAAGACCCAGGCGCAGCTCGACAGGCCATCCTTCGTGGAGCGAGCTCCAGCCGAGGTCGTCGCCGAGGCGCGCAAGCGGCTCGCGGACCTGCAGGCGCGCCGCACCGACCTGCGCGGCCAGCTCGGCAAGCTCGGCTAAGCGCGCCCTTGGCGTTTCCCCACAGCATCCGGGCGCTGGAGTCGCCCAACTTCCGCCGCTACTACGTCGGCCAGGCGGTGTCGATGATCGGCACCTGGGTGCAGTCGGTCGCGCTCATGTGGCTCGCCTACCGCCTCTCGGGCTCCACGTGGTTCACGGGCCTCATCGGGTTCCTGAATAGCGCCCCGCACCTCTTCCTCGCCACCTTCGCCGGCGTCCTCGGCGACCGCCTGAGCCGCAGGAAGATGCTGATGGTGGTGCTCACGCTCCTCGCGCTGCAGGCGGCGATCCTCGCGCTGCTCTCGGGCCTGCACGTCATCACCGAGGCCGAGCTCGCCGCGCTCTCGCTCTTCGCCGGCATCTGCAACTCGTTCGAGACGCCGACCCGCCAATCGATCTTCTCGCAGCTCCTCGAGCGCCGCGAGGACCTGCCCAACGCCATCGCGATGAACTCGATCCTGATGAACGGCACGCGCCTCATCGGGCCCTCGCTCGGCGGATTCATCATCGCGGCCTGGGGCGAGACCGTGTGCTTCGCGCTGAACTCGCTGAGCTACGCCGCAGTGCTCGCGGCGCTCTTCGGCGTTCGCATCGTGCATCCGCGGCCGCGCCGCGAGAGGAAGCATCCGATCCACGACCTCGTCGAGGGCTGGAAGTACGCGATGGGCCTGGTGCCCGTGCGGCGCATGCTGCTCGCGCTCGCGGCCGTGAGCTTCTCCATCAGCCCCTATACGACGCTCATGCCGGCGATGGCCGTGAAGACGTTCCACCAGGGCGCGGAGCTGGTCGGCGTCTTCATCGGCGCGGTCGGGCTGGGCGCGGTGATCTCCGCGATCTCGCTCGCGCGCCGCCCCAGCGTGCGCGGCCTCGGCAAGTGGATCGCGATCGCCGCCATCGTCGCGGGCCTGGGCTCGGCGGGGTTCGGCTTCTCGCGCAACGTCTACCTTTCCTCGGTCCTCATGATGATGACCGGCTTCGGCATGTTCATGACCGGCGCCACCTGCAACACCATCCTGCAGACGATGGTGGACGACGAGAAGAGGAGCCGCGTGATGAGCTACTACACGATGTTCTTCATCGGCACGGCGCCGCTCGGCCAATACACCGAGGGCTGGCTCGCCTCGCTCATCGGCGCGCCGGCGACGTTCGTGGTCGGCGGAGCGATGTCGCTCGTCACGGGGCTCGTCTTCGCCCTGCAGCTGCCGTCCTTCCGCTCGCACCTGCGGCTCGTGTACGTGAGCCGGGGTATCATCCCGTCGGGCGAGAACACGAGACTCGGAAACCCATGAGAACGCTCGCGGGCAGGCGCATCTTCGTCACCGGCGGCTCCCGCGGCATCGGGCGCGCGATCGCGCTGCGCGCCGCGCGCGACGGCGCGAAGGTCGCGATCGCGGCGAAAACCTCCGATCCCCACCCCAGGCTTTCAGGGACGATTCATTCGGTCGCGAGGGAAATCGAGGCGCAAGGCGGCACGGCGCTCGCGGTCCAGCTCGACGTGCGCGACGAGTCCGCGATCCATGCCGCGGTCGAGAAGGCGGCGGCGGCGTTCGGCGGCCTCGACATCCTCGTGAACAACGCGAGCGCGATCAGCCTCACCGCGACGCTCGACACGCCCGCGAAGCGCTTCGACCTGATGATGGCGGTGAACGCGCGCGCGACCTTCCTCTGCTCGCAGGCGGCGATCCCGTGGCTGCGCAAGGGGACGAACCCGCACATCCTCAACCTCTCGCCCCCGCTCAACATGCAGGCGCGCTGGTTCGCGGGGCACGTCGCCTACACGATGTCGAAATACGGGATGAGCATGTGCACGCTGGGAATGGCCGAGGAGCTCCGGCGCGACGGAATCGCGGTGAACTCGCTCTGGCCGCGGACCACGATCGCGACCGCCGCGGTGGAGGTGCACTTTCCCGAGGCGATCCTCAAGGCAAGCCGGCGGCCCGAGATCATGGCGGACGCGGCGCACGCGATCCTCACCGCCGACTCGCGTACCGCGACCGGCCGCTTCTACATCGACGAGGAAGTGCTGCGCGAGGCGGGCGTGAGCGACTTCGATTCCTACGCCGTCGCTCCCGGCACGCCGCTCTACCAGGACCTGTTCGTCGACTGAAAGGGGAGCGCGAAAACCGGGGTCAGACCACCATTTCCGCCGGACGCGCGAGCGCGAAAGCCGGGGTCAGACCACCATTTCCGCTGGACGCGCGAGCGGACTCTCCGCTCGGAAATGGTGGTCTGACCCCGGTTTTCTACCGCTTCTTCATGAAGAAGGTGAACTCGGGGCCGGCCGAGTGGGAGAGGAGCTCGTTGCCGGTCTGCTTGCAGAAGGCCTCGAAATCCTTCACGGAGCCGGGGTCGGTGGCGACCACCTTGAGGACCTGTCCGGTCGTGAGGTCGCCGAGCGCCTTTTTGGCCCTGAGGATCGGCAGCGGGCAGTTGAGCCCGCGCACGTCGAGCTCCCGGTCGAATGTCGTCGCGTTCATGGCAGGAATCCCCCCTCGACCGAAAAGTCTAGCACGCGGAAGGCCGCTTCCCGGACGGCGCTCACGAGGCGACGTAGGTCCCGGACTTCCCGCCGCGCTTCTCGAGCAGGCGGATCGCCTCCATCGTCATGCCGCGGTCCACCGCCTTGCACATGTCGTAGATCGTGAGCAGCCCCACCTGCACTGCGGTGAGGGCCTCCATCTCGACGCCGGTGCGAGCGGTGCACTCCACCGTCGCGCGGCACTCGATGGCGTTCGCCCCGGCATCGATCGTGAACTCGACCGCGACCGAGGTGAGCGCGACGGGATGGCAGAGGGGGATGAGCTCCGCGGTGCGCTTGGCCGCCTGGATCGCCGCCACCCGCGCCACTCCCAGCACGTCGCCCTTCGTCGCGCTCCCCGACCGGACCCGCTCGAGCGTCGCGGGAAGCATGCGGATCCGGCCCCCGGCGACCGCCACCCGGTGGGTCTCGGCCTTGCCCGCCACGTCAACCATGCGGGCGGCCCCGCGTTCGTCAAAATGCGTGAGTTTTTCCGTCATAATGGCCGTCCATAGCCCGTGAGCGCCCGGGCACCGGCCCATGGTAGCAGCTAGCCCGGGCCCTCTCGCCGAGTGAGATTCCGCACCTCCATCGTCGCCTTCTTCTTCGCCTGCCAGGCCGTCTTCGCGTGGCCCCAGGCGCTCCCGGATCTCGGCGACGTCTCCTCCGCCGCGCTCTCCGACCAGCAGGAGACGGTCCTCGGCAATCGCATCATGCGCGAGGTGCACGCGGATCCGGATTACATCGACGATCCGGAAATCGAGGACTACATCAACAATCTCGGCCAGCACCTGCTCGCGGTCGCCGACTCGCCGCACCGCAACATCGACTTCTTCGTAATGCAAGACGACACCATCAACGCCTTCGCACTGCCCGGCGGCCACGTGGGCGTCCACAGCGCGCTGATCCTCCTCACCGAGAACGAGTCCGAGCTCGCCGGCGTGATCGGCCACGAGTGCGGCCACATCCTGCAGCACCATGCGGCGCGGATGATGTTCGACCAGCGCGGCGTGCAGTTCGCCTCCCTCGCCGCCCTCGCCGTCGCGATCCTCGCCGCGCGAAGCGGCGAGCAGGGCGGCCAGGTGGCGGAAGCGGCGGTCGCCTCGGCCGGGGCGCTGCAGCTGCAGAACGAGCTCTCCTACTCGCGCGCGCACGAGCGCGAGGCGGACCGCGTGGGCCTGCAGCTCCTGGAGCGCGCCGGGTACTCTCCGCGGGCGATGGTCACCTTCTTCCAGAAGCT
Organism: Usitatibacter sp.; assembly: GCA_035516915.1. Lineage (GTDB taxonomy): Bacteria > Pseudomonadota > Gammaproteobacteria > Burkholderiales > Usitatibacteraceae > Usitatibacter. The sequence continues at coordinate 11,712 of DATIZV010000201.1, forward strand.
CCTGCGCGCCAACCGGCTGAACGAGCTCAAGGGCGGCGCCCCCGTGTACCTGCGCGACCACCCCCTCACCACCGAGCGCATCGCCGACATGGAGGATCGCGTCCAGAACCTGCCGCCGCGGCTGGTCGCCGACTCGTTCGAGTACGGCATCGTGAAGGCGAAGCTGCGCGTCCAGGCGGCCGCCTCGCCGGACGACGCGGTCATGCTGTTCAAGGCGAAGCTCGCGGACAAATCCATCGTGCGGCCGCGCGAGGACGTCTACGGGCTCGCGCTCGCCGAACGCCGCGCGCGCGATTTCCAGGCCGCATGGAAGACGCTCCAGCCGCTGCGCACCGGCGATTCGCATCCCGCGTTCGAGTTCCTCGCCGGCGAGCTCCAGACGGACCTGGGACATCCCGAGCAGGCGCTGCGCATCTACCGCGCGGCCCTCGAGGTCCATCCGGACTACCGCGCCATCGTCTACGCGCACCTCGACCTCCTGCAGCAGATGGGACGCAGCCGCGAGGTGCTCGCCGACGTGGACAAGGACCTGCGCACCGCCCCTTCCGATCCGCGGCTCTACGAGATCCAGGCGCGTGCCTACGAGGCAATGGGGAACACGGCCGGGCAGCATCGCGCGCAAGCCGAGGCGCTGTACCACCGCGACAACCTGGCCGCCGCCGTCGACCAGCTCGAGATCGCCGCGAAGACCAAGGGCGGCAGCTTCTACGACCTTTCGAGCGCCGAGGCGCGCCTGCGTGAGATGCGCACCCTGCTCGAGAACGAACGCGCCGCCGAGAAGGCGCTCAAGATCAGTTGATGCGCCTCGCCGCGCTCGCCGTGCTCGCCGCCCTCGGCGTCGCCGTGCCCCCGGTCGCGCGCGGCGCCGAAGCCCTTTCCGGCGCGCAGCTCTTCGTGCGCCCCGACAAGGGCAACTGCATCGCCTGCCACCAGGTGCCCGAGGGCGCCGGACCGAAGACCCGCTCGGACCTCGGCCCCAGGCTCGAGGGCGTCCGCATGCGCGCCCTTGGCCGCGAGCGCCTGCGCGCGCTCCTCGACGACCCCATGGCGAACAACCCCGATACGCTCATGCCCCCGTTCGGCCGCCACAAGATCCTCGACGCGGCGCAGATCGACCGGCTGATCGATTACCTCGATGCGCTCCCCTGAGCTCGCCCGCGCCGCCCTCGCCGTGCTCGCGCTCGCCGGCGCGAGCGCGCTCGCCTCGCCGGCGGCCGTGAAGGGCGAGATCGAGGCGCGGCTCCACGCCCAGCTTCCCTCGCTCGAGCCGCGCGACTACGCGCTCGGGCCGGCCGCCTTCGACGAGGAGCTGCGCGCCCGGCAGGACGCCCACGCCGATGCGGCACAGGCGTCGATCACGCAGGGCGCCGAGCTCTGGAAGCGCAGGTTCAAGGACCGGCACACGCTCGCCTCCTGCTTCCCGAACGGCGGGCGCCGCGTCGCGATCGCCTATCCCCAGTGGCATCCGCGGCTCAAGCTGGTGTTCACGCTCGAGATGGCGATCAACCAGTGCCTCAAGGCGCATCACGAGGCGCTGCTCGAGTACACCGACCCGAAGATGGCGGCGATCACCGCGTACGTGCGCAGCCTCGCCGACGGCGACCGCGTCGCGGTGCGCGTTCCGCCGGCCGCGCAGGCGCATTTCGAGAACGGACGCCGCATGTACTTCTCGCGCCTCGGGCAGCGCAACTTCGCCTGCGCCTCGTGCCACATCGTGGGCGCCGGCCGGCGCTACGCCGACGTTCCGCTTTCGCCCGCGATCGGCCAGGCAACGCGCTGGCCCTTCGTCCACGGCGGCGAGGTGCTCACGCTGCAGGGCGAGATCCGCGCGTGCCTGGAGCGCATGGGCGCGGCGCCGTTCGCGGCGGGCTCCGAGGAGCTCAACGACCTCGAGTACTTCCTCACCTACCTCTCGAACGGATTGCCGATTCGCGCGAACACGTGGCTGCCGTAGAGATTCACGGGCCCTTGCAGTCCTCGCCGCCCGGCCAGGGCGCGCCCGGCGGCAGGTTCGCGAGCGAGTAGAGATAGCGCAGCGAGATCGGCGCGCTGCCCTCGGGAAGCCAGTCGCGCGTGCCGAGCTCGAAGAGCTTGTCCGCCTCGGCGAAGCGGTGCTGGCAGACGAGCCCCGTCGCCGTCGCCTCGAACGCGTACTGCGTCACCGCGTCGCGCCGGCCCCGCGAAGCGTCGAGGATCTCGATGCCGACGCGGCTCATGCTCGCCGGGTCGCGCGCAGCGACCGCGGCGAAGAGCTCCAGCCAGCGGCGCTCCGCAGCGGAGAGGCGCCGCGCGCACGCGGAACCGCCGACGTAGCGCCACACCTGCTGCGCGGAGCTGCGGTCGAGCTGGGGATTGACCACCTGGGCGAGCGCCACCATCGACGGCAGCAGGCGATCGAACTGCAGGTAGGCGGGACAGGAGGCGGCCCACAGCGCGATGAGCTCGGCCGAGTTCTCGCGCGAATCCGGAGCCGGCGGCGGCCCGGGCGGCGCCGCGGAGGCCTTGAGCACCATGTCGTGGAAGGTCCACGCGTCGATCGCGGCGCGCTCGGGAACCGTGGTCGGCACCGAGGCGACCGGATGGTCGGCGGGCTGGAGCGTGCCGTCGAACATCTCGAGGAGCGGCATGTCGGAGGCCTGCATCGCGAGGAGCTCGGTGACCCGCTCCTGCGTGAACCGCGTGCGCGACGTGCGCTGCTCGACGAGCGGATAGTAGTCCGAGTTCGCCGGCACGCCCATCGGGCGGAAGAGCGCCAGGATCGAGGCCGAGGAGCCGAACGCGCGCCGGCGCAGCACGGCGGGATCGGAAAGCTTGAGGCGCGTCACCACCGAGCGCATCGACGGCCATTGCAGCAGCTGCAGGTCGGGCTTCGCGAGCGGCCGTCCCTTGCGCGCGATGAGCACGAGGTCCTGCTCGTTCGCGGAGTAGATCACGAAGTCCGGGAAGGTCTTCGCGACCGCGTCGAGGATGGAGGCGAGCGTCACCGAGTCCATCTCGTAGGTGTGCAGCCATTGCGAGAGCACGCCGCCGTCGTTGAGCGAGAGCGCGAGGCGCCGGTAGAACTCCTCGGTGAAGAGCGAGGCGACGCCGGTCACCCACGGATTGGAGGGCTCCGACACGATGATGTCGTAGCGGGTACGGCCGCGCGCGAAGAACGACTTGGCGTCGTCGATCACGAGGTGGCTGCGCGGGTCGTCGAAGGCGCCCGCGACGACCGGCAGGAAGTTGCGCGCGCCCTGCACCATCGCGGGCTCGATCTCGATCGTGTCGACGCGGCGGATGTTGGGCGAGCGCAGCATCACCTCGGTGGACATTCCCGAGCCGAAGCCGATCACGGCCGCGCTCTTCGCCTGCGGCATCTGGGTGAGCGGCATCATGGCGAGGAGCGCCATGGTCATCTCGTCCTCGGTCGGCGGACGGCTGCGGTCGATCATGATCGCGGCGTCCGTCTTGCCGTTGGTGCGGATCGCGCGGAAGCCGTGGTCGTCGAGCACGTCCACCGTCGCGGTCTTTCCGTCCTCGTGGAAGAGGATGCGCGTGTCGGGAGGCAGGCGGGCGACGCCGCTGCGGAACACGCCCGAGGCCGAGCGCATCAGGTCCATCGGCACGAACGCGATCACGAAGGCGAGGACCGCAACCCCGAGCGGGATCGGCGCGAGCGCCCGCCACGGCGCGGCGGCTTCCCGCCCGCGCCAGGCGACGAGCACCACGCCGAGCAGCACGTCGATCGCGGCGCCCACGAGGAGCGCCCCGCGCACGCCGAGGAGCGTCATCAGCACGTGCACGGCGATGATCACGCCGGCGATCGAGCCGAGCGTGTTGACGGAATAGACGAGGCCGATCGCGCGCTCCCCGGCGCTCGAGCGCAGCAGACGGTAGGTGATGAGCGGCAGCGTCATTCCCGCGCACAAGGTGGCGGGAAGCATCACGAGGAGCGAGATCGTGACCGAGCCGAGGTTGAAGAGCAGGAAGCCGCCGTTGTTGCGCTCGACCGAGGAGAGGAGCCACGCCATGAAGTCGAACGAGCCGTTGTAGATCGGCAGCGTCGCCGCCGCCGCCACGCCCATCACGATCTGCACCAGGCCCAGGAAGCGCACCGGATCGTCCACCGAGTCGATGCGGCCGCGGATCCACAGGCCGCCCAGCGCGATCCCCAGGATGAAGCTCGCGAGCATCAGCTCGAACGAGTAGGTGGACGCCCCGAGCACCAGGCTCAGCATGCGGATCCACACGATCTCGTAGATGAAGGACGAGAGCCCGGTGAGAAGCGCCGTGGCGAGGAGGATCGGAAGCAGTCGCGGTCCGGCTTCCTCGCGCCGGCTGCCCGCCGCGGCAATCCGCGCCACGGCGAACGCGGGCGGGCTCTCCATCGCGAGCGCGAAAGCGGCGAGGGCGAGCGCGATGTTCGCCGCGCCCGCGAAGCGCAGGGTGCCGGGCAGCCCGAACGCCGGGATCAGCACGAAGACCGAGGCGAGCACGCCGATCACCGCGCCGAAGCTGTTCAGGAAGTACAGCATCGAGATGTGGTGGCCCGGCGCCTCGGGCGAAAGCCGCAGCACCGCGGAGCTCACCAGCGGGAAGGTCGCGCCCAGCAGGATCGACTGCGGCGCGAGCATGAGTCCCGAGAGCGCCCACTGCGCCGCGCACATCGAGCGCTCGGGAGCGCATGCCGCCGGCAGCAGCACGTCGTAGCCCCAGCCGGTGAGCGCCACGAAGATCGGATGGAAGACGAGCGCGAGGAGCCCGACCGCGAGCTCCACCGCGGCGTACCAGCGCAGCGGATTCGCGACGCGTGTCGAGACCCGGCCCGCGACCCACGCGCCGGCGGCCAGCCCGCCGATGAAGACCACCAGGACCAGCGTCTGCGCGTAGGCGGAATGGCCGAGGAAGAGCTGCAGGTAGTGGGTCCAGACCGACTCGTAGATGAGCCCGCCGAAGCCCGACACCATGAAGATGCAGAAGATCGCCTCGACTTTCCTCGTCATGGCGAGGGCCTCAGTAGCGCCATGGCCGCAGGCTGAAGTTGCCCAGGTAATCGCCGTTCGAGCGGTCGATGATCACCGCGAGGTCCCGCTTGCCCGCGCGCATCGGCAGGAAGCCGAGCCGGCTCTCCGGAAGGTGCAGCTTTCCGGGCAGCGCGTCCACGCGCTCTACCTGGCCGGGATTGAGCTTGCGCAGCGCCGCGAGCGGCTTCGCGTGCGCGATCGCCTCCTGCTTCACCTTGTCGTACGGGACGTAGTACTGCGGGTACGTCTGCACGTCCTGCCCCGCCGCGGCGGTGAGCATGATGCGCAGCTGCTCGTTGGGATCCTTGGGGAGCTCCGCGCCCACCAGCCGCGGGCCGGTGATCGGCAGGGCGTTGAACGGCGGCTTCGCCTTCGCGCGCTCGGCGTCCATGATCTGGTTCGCGCGCACCAGCTCGTAGCGGTCCTTCACGTACACGATCCAGGCCGGCCGCGAATCGAAGAGCACGTAGGCGCCGTAGCAGAGCGCCGAGAACTGCACGATCGCGATCACGGCGAGGTCGAACTTGAGGCCGCGCTTGCCGGGTCGGTAGATGATGAGCGTGACCAGCGGCCCGACGGTGACGTCGACGCAGGCGATCAGCAGGAAGAGCTCGCGCCCGCCGGCCGCGTCGTACATCGCCCCGGGATACCACACGAAGTAGACGATGGAGAAGACGATCGCGGCGATCGTCGCGCTGATGGCGAGATGGATCGGCGCCGCTTGCCATCGGGTGATGGGCGTGTTCTTCATTTTCAGGGCTCTGTGCGTCAAAAAGGAAACGGGCCGCTCGCGCGGCCCATTTCCCGTGCAGCTGTGCTTCGATTACCCGCGGCAGGAAGCCGGGAGGTACTTCGGCAGGATGTTCGTGCCGGCGTTGGTGTTGTCGCAGAACCACGCGCTGATCGGGTCCGCGGAACCGCCAGGCGCCGTCGCGCAGCCACCGGAAGTCGTCGCAGCAGCCGGAGGCGCAGTGCAGCCCGCCTTGTAGAAGAGCGACTTGGTGGCGCCGAGCTGGCCGGCAAGACCGCCGCCCGCGTCGACCTGGATGTCGCCAGTGGTGACCACCGGCGGGACGGAGTTCGCCGTGCCCGAGTTCGAGCAACCGGCGGCCGTCGTGTCGGCCGGCATGTAACCCTTGGTCTGGTAGTACTCGGCAACGCTCGTCTTGCAGACGCCCGCCGCGTTGATCAGCTCGGTCACCTTGGAACGGACCATGTAATCCTGATACGCCGGGATCGCAATGGCCGCCAGGATGCCGATGATCGCGACGACGATCATCAACTCGATGAGCGTGAAGCCTTGCTGGACTTTCTTCATGAAGGAAGCTCCTTTGTGGGATGGAATCGCCACACAACCGCTTGTGTGCGGGTGTCGGTATGCAACCCGCGTGCCAGCGCATTCCTGTGCGGCGCGACTCACCCTGGCGACAGGAGGGGCTCGAGGGGGGAAACGCACCCTTTTTGATCAAGGACTTGGCGTGTCCGACCGGCTCCGTCGCGGACGGCTCCCGGCGCGTTTCGGCATCGGTAAAAATGCCCGTTGCCGGGTGCCGCGGATGGGTCAGCAAAGTGACGCGCTTGGTCACCCGCCGGTCCCTGCGAGCGCGAGGTTCGCCAAGGCGAGCCGCAGGGCGAGATCGCGCCGTCCCGCCGCGGAGATGCGCAGCAGGTAGGCGTCGCGCAGGGCGATCGCATCGGCAAGGCGCCCGCCCGCGATCCCGGCGGCGAGCGCCGAAGCGAGGTAGTAGGCACGGTCCTTGTCGCTCGCCCGCGCATCGTGCTGAAGGAGCGCGCCCGCCTCGTCGAAGATCGCACGCGCGTCGCGCGCATTGATCGCCTGCAACAGCGCGAGACGATGCCGGTCCATCTCGTCGAGCGCATGCGCGCAGGACGAATCGCGGGCGCGTGCGAGCAGCGGCTCGACGTCGTCCTTCGCCACGAAGGGAATCGTCGCCGCCGCGACCTCGGTCATCGCGTCCATCCACGCATGCGGCGCGGCGCGGCAATCGCCCATCAGCGCGTGCACGATCGTCGCCGCGGCGCGCGCCTGCGGAGAAAGCCGCGTCGCACGGTCCGACTGCCCCGTGAGCGCCACCGCGATCGCCTCGCCCGCCATGTCGGCGAGGTCGATCGATTCCGGGTGGTTGAGCGCCACGTGCTCCAGGCGTCCGAGCGGCACCCGGTCGTCCCCGTCGAGCAGCGGCAGCACGGGCGCGAGACTTCCACGGAGCGCGAGGAGATCCCCGAGCCCCTGCTCGCGGAAGCGCGCGCGCGGCGCCTGCTGGTCGAGGATCGGGAAGAAGTCGGAGTTGGCCGGGTAGCCCGTGGAAAGGAACAGCCCGCGCATCGCCGCGCGGCCCCCGAGGCGCAACGACCGCAGGTCCCCGAGGCGCTCGAAGCCGAGGTGCGCGAAGTCCGCCTCGAGCCCGGGATACGAGAAGATCTCGTCTTGCAGGGGCGGCAGCCTGCGCGCGGGCGTGGCGACGACGAGGAGGTCCGAGCCCGCGTGGTACACCGCGTAGTCGCCGAATTGCCGGTCGAGCGCGTTGAAGATCGTGGAGGCGAGGTCGAGGTCGATCTCGTAGGTCTGGATCCACTGCACGAAGAGCCCGTCGTGGCTCAGGTAGCGCTTCACCTGGTGGTAGAACTCGTCGGAAAAGAGCGTGGATACGCCGCTCACCCAGGGATTCGAGGGCTCGGAGGTGATGACGTCGTATCGCCTTCCCTCGGAGGCGAAGTAGGTCTTCGCGTCCTCGATGTGGATGTGGCTTCGCGGATCGGCGAAGGCGCGCCGGTTGCGCGGATCGAAGAGGCGCGCGCCCTGCACCATCATGCGCTCGATCTCGATCGTGTCCACGCGGCGCACGCGCGGGCTGCCGAGCAGCGCGTTGGTGGTGAGCCCCGAGCCGAAGCCGATGTTGGCGATGGATTGCGCGCCGGGCTTCATCGCGAGCGGGAGCGCCGCGAGGAGCAGCTGCGTCATCTCGTCGGGGGTGGCGTGCAGGGCCGGGTCGCGCATGATGCTCGCGTCGGGCTTGCCGTTGGTGATGATGGTGCGGATCGGGCCGGTGTCCACGACCGAGATGGTGGCGGTCTTGCCGTCGCGGTAGAAGGACACCGCGCTTTCGCGAGGGTCGTAGAACTCGCCGTAGCGGTAGACGCCCGAGCTCATCGCGAGGCGGTCGAGCGGTGCGAGGTAGAACGCGATGATGGCCGCGAGCCCGGCGAGCGCCGCCCCCGAGGCGAAGCGCGCGGAGCGGATCGAGCGCCCGCCGGCGAAGTAGATGAGCACGCCCACGGCGAGGTCCGCGGCCGCGCCCGTGCCGGTGAGGCCCTTCACGCCGAGGAGCTCCATGCCGACGTGCGTCGCGAAGATCGCCCCGACGATGCAGCCCGCGGTGTTCGCGGCGTACACCTTGCCGATCGCCGACTCGCCGAAGCCGCGCGAGGTGAGCGCATAGGTCGCGAGCGGCAGCGTCATGCCGGCGAAGAAGGCGGTGGGGAACATCACGAGCATCGACGCGGCGAGCCCCGCCGCCGTATCGAGCACGTAGCCGCCGTTCGTGTGGGCCACCGCGTGCATCGTCCAGGCCATGAAGTGCAGCACGTCGCCGTAGACCCAGATCGCGTACACCGCGAACGCGGCCTTGAGCGCGAGGATCGCCGCGAGCCAGCCGGTCGCCTCGGCGATGCGCGAGATGCGGTCGCGCAGCCACCAGGCGCCGAGCGACATGCCGAGGATGAACGCCGCGAGCATCACCTCGAACGCGTGGCTCGACGCGCCGAGGCCCGAGGAGAGCATGCGGATCCAGGTCACCTCGTAGATGAACGAGGCGGCGCCGGTGCCGAATGCGAGGAGCAGCGTCGCGCGGGCGAACGCCCCGTCGCGCGGGAGGCGCGGAGCCTCCGGCGAGGGTGCCACGGAGGCCTGCGCGCCCGCCGTGCGCACGACGAGCCACACCACGAGCGCGAGCGCCACGTTCATCAGCCCCGCCGTGAGGATCGTCCCCGGCAGCCCGAAGCGGTCGATCAGGTAGAAGCCGCTCGCCATCACGCCGATCGCCGCGCCGAAGCTGTTGGTGAAGTACAGCATCGAGAGCGCGCGGCCGCCGAGCGAGGGATGCAGGCGGATCACCCCGCCGCTCATGAGCGGGAACGTCGCGCCGAGGAGGACCGATGCGGGGAGGATGAGGAGCGAGGCGAGCGTCCACTTGAAGAGGTCCGTGCCATGCCCGGCGAGCGCCGGAAGCACCGTATCGAACGCCCACGCGGTCGCCGCCAGGAAGACCGGATGGAAGACCATCGCGAGGAGCCCGATGCCGAGCTCGCACAGGGCGTAGCCGAGCAGGAGGTTCGCGGTCCGCCCGCTCCAGCGCGCGGCGAGCCAGGAGCCCGCCGCCATGCCGCCCATGAAGATCGCGAGGACGAGCGTCTGCGCGTAGGCGGCATGGCCGAGGAAGAGCTTGAGGTAATGGCTCCAGATCGACTGGTAGATGAGCCCGGCGAAGCCGGAGACGGTGAAAAGGGCGAAGAAGATCCGGGCCGAAGGTCGGCTCATCGGGATGCGGGAAGGGAAAGGTGCGGAGCGGTGCGCAGCGCGGACGGAACGCCTTGCGCGCCCCTCACGGGATGTAGCCGGGAATCCGCGATTCGTCGACCTCGTCGATCTGCTCCGGATCGAGGAACTCGCGCGCGTAGCGCAGGTACACCTTCTCGCGCACGAAGATGTCGAACAGGTCCGGATCGATGTGGCCGTTCTGCTTGAAGCGCCCGAGGATCGCGAGCGACTCGGAGAGCGTCTTGCCGGGCTTGTACGGGCGGTCCCTGGCGGTGAGCGCCTCGAAGATGTCGGCGATTCCCATCACGCGCGCGGGGACGCTCATCTGCTCGCGGGTGAGGCCCTTCGGATAGCCCTTGCCGTCCATGCGCTCGTGGTGGCCGCCGGCGTACTCCGGCACCTTCGCGAGGTGCCCGGGCCAGGGCAGCGCCTCGAGCATCTTGATCGTCGTCACGATGTGGCGGTTGATGATCTCGCGCTCCTCGGTGTTGAGCGTGCCGTACGCGATGTTGAGGTTCTCCTCCTCCTCGCGCGTGAGGAAGCGCTCGGTCTCGCCGCGCTCGTTGCGCAGCACGTATCGCGCGATGCGCGAGACGCGCTCCTGGTCCTCGGGCCGCATGCGCTCGCTGCCGATGTTGGTGCGGCGCAGGAATTCGCGATCGTCGTCGAGCTGGCGGATGCGCGCGGCGTGCGCGTCCTCGGCACGCCTCGCGCTCGCCTCGTCGTTCGCCTCCAGGGCGGCGAGCTTCGCGCGCAGCATCTCGATCTCGGCCTCGCGCTTGAGCACCTCGAAGCGCGTGGCGACGAGCTCGATGCGGTCGGAGATGGTCTGCAGCTTGGTCGCCTTGTCGACCACGTGCACCGGGGTGGTGATCTTGCCGCAATCGTGCAGCAGCCCCGCGATCTTGAGCTCGTAGCGGTCCCTGTCGGTCATGCGGAAGGACGCGAGGGGCCCGGCGAGCGCCTCGTGGGCGGCCTCCGCGAGCATCATCGTGAGGACCGGAACGCGCTTGCAGTGCCCGCCGGTGTACGGGCTCTTGTCGTCGATCGCGGTGTTGATGAGCTCGATCAGCGACTCGAAGAGCGTCTCGAGCTGCTGGATGAGGAGGCGGTTGCTGAGCGCGATCGCCGCCTGCGACGCGAGCGACTCGGCGAGGCGCTGGTCCTCCTCGTCGAACGCGGTGACGAGCCCGCTCTCCGGGTCGATCGCGTTGAGCAGCTGCAGCACGCCGATGATCTCGCCCTCGTGGTTCTTCATCGGCACCGTGAGGAACGAGGTCGAGCGGTAGCCGGTGCGCTTGTCGAAGTTGCGCGTGCCCGAGAAGTCGAAGCCCTCGGCGGTGTAGGCGTCGGCGATGTTCACGGTCTTGTGCGTGAGCGCCGCATACGCCGCGATCATCGTGTAGTTGGGCTCGCCGTCCTTGTCGTGCAGCGGGATGGGGTAGAAGGGCACGGCGTTCCCGGAGCTTCCGCCCATCGCGATCGAAAGGCTGTCGGTGCGCACGATCTCGAACTGCAGCTTCCCGTTCACCAGCCGGTAGAGCGTTCCGCCGTCGGAGCGGGTCAGGTTCTTCGCGGCGATGAGGATCGTCTCGAGGAGCCGGTTCGTGTCGCGCTCCTGGGAGAGCGCGATGCCGATCGAGTTGAGGTACTCGAGCTTGGAGAGGAAGCGCGTCTCGAGCGAGCGCATCAGGTCCGGCGCGGGAGCGCCGCGCGGCGTTGCCGCGTGCAACCCCGACGGCTCGGGGAGGTCCGCTCGCTCGGGGCGGGCAGCCGACGACTCGGGGATGACCGCGCGTTCGGACCGGATCCCCGACGAACCGGGGATGACGACACGGTCTCGCGTCTGGCGCGTCGTCACTTGATGCAGACCGCCCGCACCTGCGCCATGTCGGTGGTTCCCTGGAGGACCTTCTCCATCCCGTCCATCTTCAGGGTGAGCATCCCTTCGGCGAGCGCGGTGGCGAGGATCTCGGCGACGCGCGCGTGCTCCTGGATGAGCTTCTTCACGGGATCGGTGCCGACGAGCATCTCGTGCAGGCCCACGCGCCCCTTGTAGCCGGTTCCCCCGCACGCGTCGCAGCCCTTGGGCTTGTAGAGCCGGAACTCGGGCTTGCCGAAGCCGTAGTCGCGCTGGAAGCGCTCGAACACCTTCTTGTAGCTCGCGTTCGCGTCCGCCTTGAACTCCGGCGTGCTGAGCAGCTCCTGGCAATACTCGGTGAGGAAGTGCTTCACCTCGGCCTGCTCGGGAACGTAGGCCTCCTTGCACTTGCACAGGCGCTTGGCGAGGCGCTGCGCGAGGATGCCGAGCAGCGCGTCGGCGAAGTTGAAGGGGTCCATGCCCATGTCGAGCAGGCGGATGATCGACTCCGGCGCGGAGTTCGTGTGCAGAGTGGCGAACACCAGGTGGCCGGTGAGCGAGGCCTCGATGCCGATCGCGGTGGTCTCCTTGTCGCGCATCTCACCCACCATGATGATGTCGGGGTCGGCGCGCAGGAAGGACTTCATCGCGGTGGCGAAGGTGAATCCCGCCTTCGGGTTCACCTGGCACTGGCGCAGGCCCTTCTGCGTGATCTCCACCGGGTCCTCGGCGGTCCAGATCTTGGTGTCGACGGTGTTGAGCGAGCCGAGCACCGAGTGCAGCGTCGTCGTCTTGCCGGAGCCGGTCGGCCCGCACACGAAGAAGAGGCCGTAGGGCTTGGTGATGCACGACTTCAGCCGCTCCATGTTGGCGGGCAGCACGCCCAGCTTGTCGAGCGGGATCGGCTCGCCGGCGGCGAGGATCCGCATCACGATGTCCTCCACGCCGCCGGCGGTGGGGATGGTCGCCACGCGCAGCTCGATGTCGAGCGGCCCGAACTTCTTGAACTTGATCTTGCCGTCTTGCGGCTTGCGCTTCTCGGAGATATCGAGATCGCACATGATCTTCAGGCGCGCAACGATCGCATTGCGATAGCTCGCCGGCACCGAGATATACGGCATCAGGCCGCCGTCACGACGGAAGCGGATCTCGGTCTTGCCCTTGCCGGGATAGGGCTCGATATGGATATCGGA
>DATIZV010000202.1:0-6901 GCA_035516915.1 Usitatibacter sp.
GGACGGGTCGTGCTGCAATGGCGCCCATCATTCCCGGGAGGAGCCGATAACCGTATGACGCGATTCACAAAATCGGCCTGCGGCGCATTACAGGCGCAAGCCCGATGACGGCTGCAATCGAAGCGGCATGCGGGGATTACGAAGGGTTGCGGCTGCAACGAATCGGTGTGCGCTGGGTCACAGCCGCGCTGCGTGACGCGGTTCACAGTCGTCGCCATCGAAGACGAGCCAGGGAGCGTTGCCGTGAAGTCCCTCTTCAAGCCGTCCCCGTCGCGCGGCCACCTGAGGGTGGTCGGACCGAAGCGAGCCTCGAAGACGCTCGCCGCCCTCTATCGCATCATGCGCGAGGACTTCGAGCGCCGGCGCCCGGCCGAGTGCTCGTGCAAGATGCCGATGATCTACGAGGCCGAGCGCGGATCGCCGGAGGATCCCAACTGGCGCGTGGAAGCGCTCTGGTGCGGCTCCATCGATTGCCAATACGCGCTCACCGCCTGCATCGCCTGCCACGCTCTCCTCTACGACCTGGTGCGCGACGAGCCCCTGCTCGCCGGCGACGCGATGGCCGGCTTCTGAGGGCTCGAGCGAACGATCGCGCGCAACCGCGAAGAGCCGCTCCACGTCGGCGACGGGTTGCCATCCGGCCCAAGGCATCGGACACTACGAGCTTTTCCGTCCCACGCCCCCACGGAGGAACCATGTCTCGCTGGAAGGCGGCGCTCGCCGCCGTCGCATCGTGCATCGCCCTCGTCTCGGCCGCGGCCGATACGTATCCCTCGCGCACCATCAAGATCGTCGTCCCGTTCGCGCCGGGCGGCAGCACCGACATCATCGCGCGGCTCATCTCCGCGCCGCTCTCCAGGGAGCTCGGGCAATCGGTGATCGTCGAGAACATCGGCGGCGCCGCCGGCGCGCTCGGCACGATGCAGGTGAAGAACGCGGCCGCCGACGGCTATACCCTCGCCATCGCCACCGTGAGCACGATGGTCGTCTATCCCGCCACCCGCACGCATCCGCAGTATTCGCTCGACGACTTCGCCCCGATCACCAACATCGCCTCGATGCCGAACGTGCTCACCGTCAACAAGGATTTCCCGGCGAAGGACCTCAAGGAGTTCATCGAGGTACTGCGCAAGAATCCCGGCAAGTACTCGTTCGGCAGCTCCGGCGTGGGGAGCATCAACCACATGCTCGGCGAGTCCTTCCAGTCGGCGGCCGGCGTGAAGATGATCCATGTCCCGTACAAGGGATCGGGCCCCGCGATGCAGGACCTGATCGGCGGCCAGATCGACAGCCTCTTCGACCAGTTCCCGTCGTCCAAGCCCTACATCGACAGCGGCCGGGTGCGCGCGATCGGCGTGATCTCCCCGCAGCGCATCCCGGGCTACGACGTGATGACGATGGAGGAGGCGGGCCTCAAGGGATTCACCGACGAGGCCTGGTACGGCCTGCTCGCCCCGGCGAAGTGCCCGCCGGAGGTGATCGCGCGCCTCGGCGCCGCCATGAAGAAGGTGATGGCCGATGCGGACTTGCGCGCGAAGCTCGAGAAGGTCGGCGCGCGCCCCGTCGGCAACTCGCCCGCGGAGTTCAAGGAGCAGATCCACCGGGAGATCGCGCACATGAAGCAGGTCGTGAAGGAGCGCAACATCAAGCTCGACTGAGCCGCCGCCCGAAGGCCGGCGCGCGCCCGCGGCATCGAATCGCGGGCGCGCCGGTTCACTCCTTTCGCAGTCGCAGGTAGCGGATTCGCCCGCGCGAACCGCTCGCGTCCACGCGTGCGTGCTGGTGTAAGGTTCCGGCAGGGTCGCGAGTCTAACGTTCGTCCTTTTGCCGGGTTCTCCCTCCGATGGCTTCGTTTCCCGCGCTCTTCTGGGCCTTCCTTGGCGTCTACGGCACCGTGCTCTACGCCATGGCGCCGGCGGCGCGCACCCCGGAAGGATTCTTCCGCGGCCGCGACCGGGCCGGCCGCGATACCTCGCGCTGGATGCTCACCACCAGCGTCTTCATCGCCTGGATCTTCGCCAAGTCGGTCACCAACGCCGCGAACCTCGGCGAGGAGTACGGCATCATCGGAGGGCTCGCGTACGCCGCCTACTGGCTCGCGATCCCGATCGCGGGACTTGCGATCTTCGCGATCCGCCGCTCGACCGGCGCGAAGGGACTGGTGCCGTTCCTGATCGGAAAGTACGGGCGCGGCGCCGCGGTCGGCTTCGCCCTCGCGATCCTCGTGCGCCTCTACAACGAGGTGTGGAGCAACACCGAGGTCGTGGGGGGCTACTACGGGGCGCCGGGAAGCGCCGCGTTCGTCGTCGCGGCGCTGGTCTTCACCGCGGCGGTGCTCTTCTACAGCATGAAGGGGGGGCTACGCAGCTCCATCTTCACCGACGTGCTGCACGCGGTGATCTTCGTCGTGTTCCTCGCGGTGGTGCTCTTCCTCATCCTTCCCCGGCACTCGCCCGCGGAGCTCCTGTCGCAGGGACGCTTCTCGCTCGCCACGGGCGGAGACCTCGTGCTCGTGGCGCTCCTGCAAGTGCTGAGCTATCCGTTCCACGACCCGGTCCTCACCGACCGCGCGTTCATCACGGAAGAGAAGACGATGCTGCGCGCCTTCGTCACGGCGGGCGCCGCGGGATTCGCCGCGATCCTGCTCTTCAGCCTGGTGGGCGTGAACGCGCGGCTGGAAGACATCGTGGGCAACGGCAACGTGCCGGCGGCGGTGGCGCGCAGCTTCGGCGTCGGAGCGCTCTTCCTCATGACCGTCATCATGGTGAATGCGGCCGGCTCGACGCTGGACTCGGCCTTCTCGTCGCTCTCGAAAGCGGTGGCGGTCGACATCCCGCAGCTTCTCGGGCGCACGCCCGCGCGCGGCTCGGTGCCGCTGGGCACGGCCGCGATGGCCGCGGTCGCGGTCCTCGGCAACATCCCGACGTTCTTCGGCGCCGACATCCTCGCCGCGACCACGATCAGCGGCACGACGGTGATGGGCCTCGCGCCCGTGTTCCTCCTGCAGGGGTTCGTCGGGCGCTCGCCGTGGAGCTTCCATCTCGCGTTCTGGCCGGGCGTGGCGCTCGCCGCCGCGCTCACCGCGCACGCGATTCCCGCGTCCTGGGCGATCGGGACCGGGAAGTACGCGCTGCTGCTGGGAACGAATTTCTACGGGCTCGCCATCTGCACGGCGGGATTCCTCCTGCCGCTCGCGCTTACTCGGGGCCGGACTGCGCGAGCGCCGGGTCGCTGAGGCGCCTCTTCTGCACGCGCAGCACGAGGCCCGCCCACGCCAGGCCCGCGAGCATCGTCGCGTGGCCGAGGAATCCGAAGAAGAGCCCGATGCCGCGCGAGCGCTGCAGCAGCCCCATGTCGCCGAAGAGGTTCACCCAGTCGTGGTGGTCGCTCTCGGCGCCGGTGAGGCCGCCCAGCAGCACGAGCTTCGGGTCGTACGCGTCGTACATGTAGACCGCCATGTCGATCGTCGAGAACCCGAGGAGCCACAGGCAAAGCGCCGCACCGAACGGATCGCGCCGGTTCACGAGGAGCGCGTAGCCGGCGACGATCGGCATCGCGAGCTGCCCGAGCGTGCCGCCGAGGATCATCATGAAATTCCCGAGCAGCCGGAAGACGACGTGGCCGGCCTCGTGGAACGGCAGCAGCGCGAGGTGCAGGAAGTTGCTGCCGACCTCGCCCGCGCGGATGTTTGCGTCGCGCCAGATCCACAGCGTCCACGCCGCGAAGACGACCCACGTCGCGGAGCGCGCGTACCAGTTCTCCCGCGAGAGCCCGGTCTCCTTCATGCGCTGCGCCGCGCCTGCTTCACGCGATACATCGCTTCGTCGGCGCGCTTCAGCAGCTCGTCGGCGCTCGCGCCCGATTGCGGGAAGGTGGCGCTGCCGATGCTCGCCCGCACCTCGAGCGTGAGCCCGTCGATCGCGTAGGGCCGCGACAGCAGCTCGCGCAGCTTGAACGCGATCGCCGCGCCGCTGTCCGCGTCGGCGCCGTCCAGCATCACCGCGAACTCGTCGCCGCCCACGCGCGCCACGACGTCGGAGCTGCGCGCGGCCCCGCGCAGCCGCTCGGCGAAGGCGACGAGGAGCTTGTCGCCGGTTTCGTGGCCGTGACTGTCGTTCACTTGCTTGAATGCATCCAGGTCGATGAAGAGGAGCGTGAGTGCGGAGGCTTCGCGCTTGCAAGTCTCGACGGCGTGCGCGGTGAGCTCGCGGAACAGCGTGCGGTTCGCGAGTCCGGTGAGCGGATCGTGCTGCGCGCGATGCTGGGCGAGGGCGATCATCCTGGCGGCCCGCACCAGCGCCTCCCCCACCTCGTCGGCCTCGCGCACGCCGAGGCTCGGCACGACGATCTCCTCGTGGCGCCCGAGCTCCGAGGCCGGCCGTTCCAGGCCGCGCACCGCCGTGGCGATGTTGCCTCCGATGCCCCACGCGAGCGCGAGGCCGAGGCAGAGGACCATGCCGATCGCCGCCGCGTAGAGGAGCGAGCGACGCCATACCGTGCCGGCGATTTCCGTGCGGGGGATGCCGAGGGCCACGGTCCACCCGGTCGCCGGCGAGCGGCTGTAGGGCGAGATCACCGGAATGCCCTCGAGGGTCGAGCCTTCGGGCGCGCCTTCGGGCAGCCGCGCGATCGCGCGGAGCAGGTATGCCGACCCGGGCTTGCCCACGAAGCGATCCTGCTCCTGCGTCCTCGCGACGATCCTTCCCTGGCGGTCGAATACGGAACCGATCCAGCCCTCGGGGAGGTGCTGCTCCTTGAGGATCTCGAGGAACCGTGCCGGCACCTCGCCGATGCTCAGGTCGTAGATCACCTTGCCGTTGCGCACGACCGGGACGTCGACGCTCATCACGGGGCGGCCCAGCACGCCGCCGACGTAGAGGTCCGAGACCACGGGACGGACCGTGGCGAAGACCTGCTGGAGCTGGGCGGGATTGCCGTGCATCGCGAGCGGCGCGCCCGGCGGCCGGAGCGTGTTGAGGATCTGGCGCCCGTCCTCGAGGCTCACCACGACGTTGGCCCCGATGTGCAGCGCCGAAACCTGCTCGGCTTGCGAGCGGAATGCCGCCATGTCGCCCGACTTGAGCCGCTCGGAGGTCGCGAGCACTTGCGCCGCGGCGGTGAGGCTCACGATCTCGCGGTCGATGGCGTGCACCATCGCGCGCGCCGTGGCGATGGAGTCGCGCTCGAGGTCTTCGCGGTCGCTGCGCTGTTCGAAGACGAGGAGCCCGACGGCCATCAGCACCGCGGGGGCGATCGCCGCGAGCACCAGCAGCGCGAGGTGGGCGCGGATGGAAAGCGAGCGCGCGTTCATCGTGGGTACGCGGTCATGTGGCCGAACGCTTCCTCCCGTTCCCGAGGACGATCTGCACCGGGGCCATTATGCCTCGGCGCGACGATCGCTCCGTGTCGCTGGACGGGCCTCGGCGGGATCGCAGGCCTGCACCTTGGGGCCATTTGCCGGGCGCCGAAATCGGCTCAATCTGGCGGGCATCCTTCGACAGGGGCTCGCCATGCAGACCGCTCCATCCCGCATCGTCCTCGCCATGCTCTTCGCCGCCGGTCTCGCCGTCGGCGGATGCGTGTACTACGAGCCGTATCCGCACCCGTATCCCGTGGCGTCGACCTACGAGCGCTCGTGGAACGCGGCGCTCGGCGCCATGCGCGACCAGGGCGTGGAGATCACGCGCGAGGATCGGAGCGCGGGAGTGATCGAGGGACAGCGCGGCGCGCTCCGGGTGAAGGCGAACGTGGTGACGCAGGCCGACGGCCGCATCCGGGTCGAGCTCAACACGAGCGGCGACCTGCAGCAGGATCCGGGGCTTTCGGACCGCATCTCGAGGTCGTACGACGCGCGCATGGGCCGCTGAGGCGCCGCGCCCAGGGTCCGCGATCCCGATACGCTCGCGGCGACGGCACGATCCACGTGACGGCTCGCGCATGCCAGTTCGTGCGCCAGACTTCGTCGGGCACGCGGAGCAGCCGATCGACGAGGCTTTCGCGCTCGGGATCCGCGTTCACTTGATCCCCGCCTGCATGAACGACTGCATGAACTGCCGCTGGAAAAGCAGGAACGCGGCGAGGAGCGGCGAGACCGCCATCAGCGTCCCGGCGCTGATCACCGCCCAGTCCACGCCCGATTCGGGCGCGCCGAAGATCGCGAGGCCGACCGTGAGCGGCCGCGTGTTGACGGAGTTGGTGATGATGAGCGGCCACAGGAAATTGTTCCAGTGGTAGCTCACGGAGACCAGCGCATAGGCGAGGTAGGTCGGGCGCGCGAGCGGCACGTACACGCGCCACAGGACGCCCAGCATCGAGCAGCCCTCGACGCGCGCCGCCTCCTCGAGCTCGCGGGGGATCGTCTTGAACGTCTGCCGCAGCAGGAAGATCCCGAACGCGCTCGCCATGTAGGGAAGCCCGATGCCGAGGATCGTGTCGACCAATCCGAGGCGCGCCATGGTTCGGTAGTTCTCCACGATCAGCACCTCGGGCATCACCATGAGCTGCACGAGCACGAGCCCGAAGGCGATGTCGCGGCCGGCGAAGTCGAAGCGCGCGAAGGCGAATCCCGCGAGCGTGCAGAGCACGAGCTGCGCGGCGAGGATCATGGTGACGAGGATCGCCGTGTTGAGGAAATGGCGCGGGAAGGGCGCGAAGGTCCACGCCTTGCGGAAGTTCTCGAAGGTGAACGGCGCGAAGGGATCGAAGTGCGTCGCGAGCGCGGCCGGATGCACCGCGGCCCACGCGGCGTAGGCGAGGGGGGCGACCCAGAGGAGGGCGAGGAGCCACGCGCCGCCTTTCTCGACGCCGCTCACGCCGGCCGCCTCGCCAACTTCATGCGGCACATCGACTCGTCGGCGCGCTCGAGGGGGTCGTGCACCGTTGCGCCCGATTGCGGAACGGT
>DATIZV010000203.1:0-16109 GCA_035516915.1 Usitatibacter sp.
CGATCTTCTCGAACGTGAAGCCCGGGCACAAGATCTACACCACGGAGATCTTCGGCCCGGTCCTGTGCCTCACCTCGGTCGATACGCTCGACGAGGCGATCGACCTCATCAACAGGAATCCCTACGGCAACGGCACGGGCATCTTCACGCAATCGGGCGCCGCCGCGCGCAAGTTCCAGAACGAGATCGACGTGGGACAGGTCGGCATCAACGTGCCGATTCCGGTCCCCGTGCCCTACTTCAGCTTCACCGGCTCCCGCGGATCCCGGCTCGGTGACCTCGGTCCCTACGGCAAGCAGGCGATCCAGTTCTACACCAGCGTGAAGACCGTCACCGCGCGCTGGTTCGACGACGCGTCGGTCTCGCCGGGCATCCACACGACCATCTCTCTGAAGTAAGGGGGACCGCCCCGGAGTTTGCCAACCGCGGCAGCCGCGAAAACCGTCCCCGTATCAGCCCGATCCATGATCACTCATCGCATCGAGGGCCACGCCGCCTTCGTCACGATCTCCAATCCACCGGCAAACACCTGGACGCCGGAGAGCCTTGCGCAGCTCGAGTCGCTGGTGCGCGAGCTCGACGGCAAGCGCTCGGTGTACGCCGCGGTGATCACCGGCGCCGGCGAGAAGTTCTTCTCCGCGGGCGCGGACCTCAAGAGCTTCCAAGGCGACAAGGCGCTCGCGCGCGCATTCATCGCGCGCTTCGGCGCCGCGTTCGGCGCCCTCATGGAATCGCGCTTCGTCACGATCGCGGCGATCAACGGCTACGCGATGGGCGGCGGCCTCGAGTGCGCGCTCTCCTGCGACATCCGCATCGCCGAGGACCACGCCCAGATGGGATTGCCCGAGCCCGCGGTCGGCCTCCTTCCCGCCGGCTGCGGCACGCAGATCCTGCCGTGGCTCGTCGGCGAAGGATGGGCGAAGCGCATGATCCTCGCCAACGAGCGCGTCGACGCGGCCACCGCGCTTCGCATCGGGCTCGTCCAGGAAGTGGTGCCGAAGGGCGGCTCGCTCGCCGCGGCGACCTCGATGGCCGGACGCGTCGCGGCGTTGTCGCCGCGGGCGGTCGAGTATTGCAAGAGCCTCATCCACAACGCGCGCGACGGGATTCCGCGCCGCGCCGGCCTCGCGCTCGAGCGCGAGCGTTTCCTCGACCTCTTCGATCACCCCGACCAGGCCGAGGGCGTGCGCGCCTTCCTGGAGAAGCGCAAGCCGGAATGGAACAACGATTGAGCGCGGCGAGCGCGGCGCGGGCCGCGCAGGACGAGCTGCTCGTCGAGTTGCGCGGCCACGTCGCCACCGTCACCCTCAACCGCCCGAAGGTCCTGAACGCCCTCTCCTTCGGCATGCTGCAGGGCCTCGCGCGCAATCTCGACGCGTGGGAGCGAGACGAGCGCGTGCGCGCGATCGTGCTGCGCGGCGCGGGCGGCAAGGCCTTCTGCGCCGGCGGCGACATCCGCGCGCTCTACGACGGATACCGTTCGGGCCGCGATCCGCACCACGAGTACTTCGCGTTCGAGTACGCGCTCGACTACCGCATCCACGCCTGCGCCAAGCCGATCGTCGCCGTGATGGACGGCATCGTGATGGGCGGCGGCATGGGCATCGCCCAGGGCGCGCGCCTGCGCCTCGTCGGGGCGCGCACGCGCATGGCGATGCCCGAGACCGCGATCGGCCTCTTCCCGGATGTCGGCGGGAGCTGGTTCCTGTCGCGCTGCCCGGGCGAGCTCGGTACCTACCTGGGGCTCACGGGGATCACGATCGGCGCGGCGGATGCGATCTACTGCGGCCTCGCCGACGCCTGCCTGGGCGGCGATCTTCCGCCGCCGCAGCTCGAGCGCCTGCGGCCCGCCATCGATCGCCATTTCCGCCACGAATCGGTCCCGGCGATCCTCGGCTCGCTCGAAGCCGAGGATCGTCCCGAGCTGCGCGCCTGGGCCGGCCAGACGCTGAAGCTCCTGCGCAGCCGTTCGCCCACGATGCTCGTGGTGACGCTCGAGGAGCTGCGCCGCGGCAGGAACCTCTCCCTCGCCGACTGCTTCCGCATGGAGCTCAACCTCGTCCACGGCTGCTTCGAGCAGGGCGACTTCCTCGAGGGCATTCGCGCCGTGCTGGTCGACAAGGACAACCGCCCGCGCTGGAATCCCCGCGGCATCTCCGAGGTCGATCCCGAAACCATCCAGCGCTTCTTCGCGCCGCGCTGGAAGCCGTCGGCGCATCCCCTCGCGGGCCTTTCCCGGCAGCCACCCCGAAAGAGGAAACAATGAAGCTCTGCACGTTCTCTCCGCTGCCCTCCGGCGATCCGCGCCCGGGCCTCGTGCTCGAGGGCAAGCGCATCGTGGACATTCCCGCGGCGCTCGGCGCCGACGCGGACACCGCGACGATGCTCGGCATCATCCGCGCCGGCGAAACCATGCTCTCCCGGCTGCGCGGCCTCGAGAAGAGACCGCCCACGGCGACGATCGCGCTCGCCGACGCGAAGCTCCACGCGCCCATTCCCCGGCCCGCGAAGAACGTCTTCTGCGTCGGCTGGAACTACCTCGAGCACTTCGAGGAAGGCGCGAAGAAGCTGCAGGACGACCGCGAGCTTCCGAAGTGGCCGGTGTTCTTCAGCAAGGCGACGACCGCGGTGACCGGTCCCTTCGACACGGTTCCCTTCGACGCGAGGATCTCCACGTCGCTCGACTGGGAGGTGGAGCTCGGCATGATCATCGGCACGACGGGCAAGGACATCGGCGAGGCCGACGCGATGCGCCACGTGTTCGGATACACGGTGATCAACGACCTCTCCTGGCGCGACCTGCAGCGCCGCCACGGCGGCCAGTGGCACAAGGGCAAGAGCCTCGACGGCACCTGCCCGATGGGCCCGTGGATCGTGACCGCCGACTCGATCGATCCCACCAACCTGCGCGTGACCTGCCGCGTGAACGGCGTCGCGAAGCAGGACTCGAACACGAGGTTCCTCTACTTCAAGCTGCCGCGCCTCATCGCCGACCTCTCGATGGGGCAGACGCTCGAGGCCGGCGACGTGATCTCGACCGGGACCCCGCAGGGCGTGGGCTTCGCGCGAACGCCGCCCGAGTTCATGAAGCCGGGCGACCTGCTCGAGACCGAGATCGAGGGGATCGGCACGCTGAGGAATCCCATCGGGAGTTCCTGAAATCATTCCCTCCGGTAGAATCCGCGCCAGGGGGAGCGAGGCATGGTGAGCAAGGTGAGCCCGGGCACGACGGTTCTCGAGCGGATCGCGGTCTACCGCCGCTTCGATCGCGTCGCCCGCCTGCGCGAGAGCTACGCGGGCAAGTTCGCCTTCGCCGCGTTCGTCGGCATCTTCGTTCCCCTCGCGGTGTTCGCGGTTTGGCTGCTCATGGACCGCGCCGACTGGATCGCGATGTATCCGGCGCTCGCGGCCCTCTTCCTCGCGTGCTTCGCGGGCTTCCTGTGGATGCTGTGGGTGTTGCGCGAGCTGCTCGCGCCCGTCGAGATCACCGCCGAGGCGCTGCGCGAGTTCATCGAGCGGCGGCGCGTTCCGGACCTTCCCACGGGGTTCCCCGATACCGCGGGCGCGCTCATGGAAGGCACGCAATACACGCTCGCGCAGCTCAACGACACGATCAACCGGCTGGAGCGCGTTTCCGACACCGACCAGCTCACCGGCCTCTACAACCGCCGCGCCGGCGAGAAGCGCCTCGGCGAGGAAGTGGCGCGCGCCGAGCGCGACCTGCAGACCTTCCAGCTCGCGCTCTTCGACATCAACGACTTCGGGAAGGTGAACGACCTGCACGGCCACAGCGCGGGCGACGCGTGCATCTCGCATGTGGCGGCGCTGCTGCAGCTCAACACGCGCCGCGGCGATTGGCTCGCCCGCTGGGGAGGCGACGAGTTCGTGGTCGGGCTGCACCGCAACCGCGCGCTCAGGAAGGTGGTCGCGCGCCTCGTGAAGGCGGTCGAGTCGAGCCCGTGCGAGATCGCCCCGGGCCGCGAGCTCACCATCCGCCTGAGCTGCGGCGTCGCCGAGTACCGTTTCGGCTCGGGCGCCACGGGACTGCTCGCCGACACGGACCACGCGGTCTATGCGGCGAAGGAGCTTGCCCGCGGCGACGGGCTCTCCCACGTCTGCTACCGGAGCGAGCTCGACCTCCCGCGCGCCTCCGCCGAGACGGTCGCCGGCTAGAGCAGATCCTCTTCCACCGCGAGCACGCTGTCCGCCCCGCGCATCGCGGTGGTCGCGAGCGCGAGCGATTCCGGCAGGATATGGTCGGCGTAGAAGCGCGTGGTGAGGAGCTTGCCGCGCAGGAAGGCCGCATCGCCCTCGCCCGACTCGAGGTCCTCGGCCGCGATCCTCGCCGCGCGCGCCATCATCCATCCGCCGGCGACGATGCCGAGGAGCTTGAGGTAGTACACCGAGCCCGAGGCGACGGCGGCGGGATTCGTGGGAAAGGTCGCGGCGATCCACTGCGTCGCTTCCTTGAGCCGGGCGACGGCCGCCGCCAGGCGATCGCCGATCTCCCTCAGGTGCACGTTCTTCGAGCGCGCGAGCTCCGCGGCGAGCGACTCCATCTCCACGAGCACGGCGAGCGCGGTGCGCCCCGCCTCGCGCCCGACCTTGCGGCCCACGAGGTCGTTCGCCTGGATGCCGGTGGTGCCCTCGTAGATCGTGGTGATGCGCGCGTCGCGCAGATGCTGCGCCGCCCCGGTTTCCTCGATGAAGCCCATGCCGCCGTGCACCTGGATGCCGAGCGAGGCGATCTCCACGCCGGTCTCGGTGCTCCAGCCCTTCACGACCGGAACGAGCAGGTCCACGATCGCCTGGCAGCGGTCGCGCTCCTTCTCGTCGGGCGCGCGGCGCGCGCGGTCGAGCATCGCCGACACCCAGTAGGCGAGCGCGCGCATCGCTTCGGTGAGCGACTTCATCGTGAGGAGCATCCGTTTCACGTCCGGGTGCTGCACGATCGGCGCGGTCTTCGCGCCCGCGGCGCCGACGGGCCTGCCCTGCAGGCGCTCGCGCGACCAGGCGAGCGCGCGCTGGTAGGCGCGCTCCGAGATCGCCACGCCCTCGAGGCCCACCGAGAGGCGCGCCGCGTTCATCATGATGAACATGTACTCGAGGCCGCGGTTCGCCTCGCCCATCAGGTAGCCGACCGCGCCATCCTTCTCGCCGTAGATGAGCACCGCGGTCGGGCTCGCGTGGATGCCCAGCTTGTGCTCGATGGAGGCGCACTTCACGTCGTTCCTCGCCGCGAGCGTGCCGTCCTCGTTCAGCAGCACCTTGGGCACGAGGAAGAGCGAGATGCCCCTCACGCCCTCCGGGGCGCCTTCCATGCGCGCGAGCACCATGTGCACGATGTTCTCGGTGTAGTCGTGCTCGCCGTAGGTGATGAAGATCTTCTGGCCGAAGAGGCGATAGGTGCCGTCCTTCTGCGGGACCGCCTTGGTGCGCACCAGCGAGAGGTCGCTTCCGGCCTGCGGCTCCGTGAGGTTCATCGTGCCGGTCCATTCCCCGGAGACCATCTTCGGCAGGAAGCGGCGCTTGAGCTCCGCGGAGCCCACCGTGTCGAGCGCCTCGACCGCGCCCTGGGTGAGCATCGGGCAGAGCTTGAACGCGAGGTTCGCCGACGCCCACATCTCCTGCACGGGCGTCTCGATCACGTGCGGCAGTCCCTGGCCGCCGAACTCCTGCGGCGCGAGGATGTTGCCCCAGCCTCCCCGCACCCATTGCCAGTACGCGTCGCGAAATCCCGCGGGCATCGTGACCTCGCCGTCCTCGTACGAGGCGCCCTGGCGATCGCCCGAAGCATTGAGCGGAGAGAGGACCTCGGTCGCGACCTTGCCGGCCTCCTCGAGGATCGCGTCGACCACGTCGTCGGTGACTTCCTCCCATCCGGGAAGCCGGTTCACCTGGTCGAGGCCGACCACGCGCTTCAGCACGAATCGCATGTCCTTCAGGGGTGCGACGTATTCGGCCATGTTCTTTTCCTCAGCGTCAGATCTTCGCCGTGAGCTCCGGCACCACCTGGAAGAGATCGCCCACGAGGCCGTAGTCCGCGACCTGGAAGATCGGCGCCTCGGGGTCCTTGTTGATGGCGACGATCACCTTGCTGTCCTTCATGCCGGCGAGGTGCTGGATCGCACCCGAGATGCCGATCGCGATGTAGAGCTCCGGGGCGACGATCTTGCCCGTCTGGCCCACCTGGTAGTCGTTCGGCACGAAGCCGGAATCCACGGCGGCGCGCGAGGCGCCGATGGCGGCGCCCAGCTTGTCGGCGAGGGATTCGAGCATCCTGAAGTTCTCCGCGCTGCCGAGCCCGCGTCCGCCGGAAACCACCCGCCGGGCGCCCGCGAGCTCGGGCCGCGCGGATTTCGTGAGCTCGCGCGAAAGCACCTTCGACTGCCCCTTGTCCGGGCCGGCCGGCGCATCCTCGATCGGCGCGGACCCGGTCGCCGGCGCCGCGTCGAAGCCCGTCGCGCGCACCGTGACCACCTTCACCGGGTCGGACGATTGCACGGTGGCGAACGCGTTCCCCGCGTAGATCGGGCGCACGAACGTATCGGCCGATTCGACCGCGCTGATCTCCGAGACCTGCGCCACGTCGAGGAGCGCGGCGACGCGCGGCATGACGCTCTTGCCGAACGCGGAAGCGGAAGCGACGAGGTGGGAATGTCCCTTCGCGAGCGCGGCGAGCAGCGCCGCGTGGTTCTCAGGCGAGCCCTCGTCGTAGTGGGAGGCCGCGACGTGGAGCACCCTGGAGACGCCGGCGAGCTTCGATGCGGCCTGGGCCGCGCCCTTCGCGTTCGAGCCGGCGACCACCACGTGCGCGTCGCCGCCCATCTGCGCCGCCGCGGCGACCGCGTTCGCCGTGCCGCCCTTCAATCGCGAGCCGTCGTGCTCGGCAAGGACGAGGGCGGTCATTGGATCACCTTCGCTTCGTTCTTCAATTTGTTCACGAGCTCCGCGACGTCCTTCACCATCACCCCCGCCTTGCGCTTGCCGGGCTCGGCGACCTTGAGCGTCTTGAGCCGCGGCGCGACCTCGACGCCGAGATCGGCCGGCTTCAACGTGTCGAGCGGCTTCTTCTTCGCCTTCATGATGTTCGGAAGCGTCGCGTAGCGCGGCGTGTTGAGGCGCAGGTCGGTCGTGACGACCGCCGGCAGCTTCACTTCCACCGTCTCGAGCCCGCCGTCGATCTCGCGCGTGACCTTCGCGCTCGCCGCGTCGAGCTCCACCTTGCTCGCGAACGTCGCCTGCGGCCAGTCGAGGAGCGCGGCGAGCATCTGGCCGGTCTGGTTCGCGTCGTCGTCGATCGCCTGCTTGCCGAGGATCGCGAGCCCGGCTCCTTCCTTCTTCGCGACCGCGGCGAGCAGCTTCGCGACCGCGAGCGGCTGCAGCTCGGCGTCGCTCTCCACGAGGATGGCGCGGTCGGCGCCCATGGCGAGCGCGGTGCGCAGCGTTTCCTGGCACGCGGCGCCTCCCGCGGAGACCACGATCACTTCCGTCGCCTTGCCGGCTTCCTTCAGGCGCAGCGCTTCCTCCACCGCGATCTCGTCGAAGGGATTCATCGACATCTTCACGTTGGCGAGCTCGACGCCGGACTGGTCTGCCTTCACGCGCACCTTCACGTTGAAGTCGACGACGCGCTTCACGGGCACCAGGATTTTCATGGGAGAGAATGCGGATTCAAACGGGTGTTTGAATTATACCGCGACGCGAAAATTCGGGCGGCGCGGCTGGCGAAAGCCAAAGGCGTTGGAACGCAGATGAACGCAGATGAAACGCAGATGAACGCGGATGACGGCATGCAATGTCTTCGTGCCAGATTCGCGCGGTGTGCCAACGTGCAACAAGGCCCTTATGGGTTCCATCCGCGTTCATCTGCGTTTCATCTGCGTTCATCTGCGTTTCCCGCTTCAGCCCAGGGAGCGGGCGCGCTCGCGCAGGACGAACTTCTGGATCTTTCCCGTGGAGGTCTTGGGCAGCTCGCCGAACACGACCGTGCGCGGAACCTTGAAGTGCGCGAGGTGGTCGCGGCACCACGCCAGGATCTCGTCGGCGGGAACCGGCGCGGCGCCGGGCTTCAGCACCACGAAGGCGCACGGCGTCTCGCCCCATTTCTCGTCGGGCCGCGCGACCACCGCCGCCTCCATCACCTGCGGATGGCGATACAGGCACTCCTCGATCTCGAGCGAGGAGATGTTCTCGCCGCCGGAGATGATGATGTCCTTCGAGCGGTCCTTCACCTCGATGTAGCCGTCGGGATGCCACACCGCGAGGTCGCCGGTGTGGTACCAGCCCTCGCGGAACGCCTCGGTCGTCGCGCGCGGGTTCCTGAGGTAGCCCTTCATGATCGTGTTGCCGCGCAGCATCACCTCGCCGAGCGTCTGCCCGTCGCGCGGCACCGGCGCGTGCGTCCGCGGATCGGCCACCTGCAGGCCCGCGAGCGTGGGATAGCGCACGCCCTGGCGCGCCATGAGGCGCGAGCGCGTCGCGAGGTCGAGGTCGCTCCACTCCTCCTGCCACGCGCACAGCGTCGCCGGCCCGTAGCTCTCGGTGAGGCCGTAGAGGTGCGTCACGCGGAAGCCCATCGATTCCATCGCCTCGATCACGGCGGAGGGCGGGGCCGCGCCGCCGGTCGCCACTTCCACGCGATGATCGAAGCGGCGCTTCACCGACGCGGGCGCGTGCACCAGCATGTTGAGCACGATCGGCGCGCCGCACAAATGCGTCACGCGGTGCTTCTCGATCGCGGGGAAGACGAGCGCGGGATCGACCTTGCGCAGGCACACGTGCGTTCCGCCCACCGCGGTCACGGCCCACGTGTAGGTCCAGCCGCTGCAGTGGAACATCGGCAGCGTCCACAGGTACACCGATTGCGGCGAAAGGCCGAAGGCGAGCGCGTTGCCGAGCGCGTTGAGGTAGGCGCCGCGATGGTGGTAGACGACGCCCTTCGGGTCGCCGGTGGTGCCCGACGTGTAGAGCAGCGCGCAGGAATCCCATTCGTCGAGCGGGCCCGGCATCTCGAAGTCGGGATCGCCGGACGCGAGAAGCTCCTCGTAGGTGTCGCGGCCGAGCCGCTCGCCGCCCGCCGCGAGCGGATCGTCGATGTCGACCACCAGGATCTCGCGCTTCACGCGCCCGAGCGCCTTCGCGATGACCGGCGAGAATTCGCGGTCGGTCACGAGCACCTTCGCCTCGCCGTGCTCGAGGCAGAAGGCGATGGTCGCGGCGTCGAGG
The DNA here is from genome assembly GCA_035516915.1 of Usitatibacter sp. Taxonomy (GTDB): domain Bacteria; phylum Pseudomonadota; class Gammaproteobacteria; order Burkholderiales; family Usitatibacteraceae; genus Usitatibacter. Next base: position 9,229 of record DATIZV010000203.1, read on the forward strand.
CGATAGTTGAGCGCGTTGAGCACCGCGCCGAGCCCCGGGACCGCGTAGTGCGCCTCGAGGAGCGCCGGCACGTTGGGCGCCATGATCGCGACCGTATCGCCGCGGCCGACGCCCTGCGCCGCGAGCGCGGCGGCGAGGCGCCGGCAACGCTCGGCGAACTCGGCGTAGGCGTAGGCCCGCTCGCCGTGGATCACCGCGGTCTTGCGCGGGTACACCTCGGCGGAGCGCTTGAGGAAATCGAGCGGCGTGAGGGGCGCGTGGTTGGCGCGGTTCCGGGCGAGGTCGGCGACGAAGGGATGTTCGGGATCCACGGGGCCCATTATCGCTCAGCGTCTCCCGAGCCTCATGCGCGGGACCGGAGGGCCTTCAGCGCTTGTGCCGGCGACGCCGCAGCCACGCCTCCAGCTCGCCCACGATGCCGCGGCGGAACGCGAGCACGCACGCGACGAAGATCACGCCCTCGGCGACCGTGAACCAGGAGCCGAGCTCCGATAGATAGCTCTCCATCGCGACGAGGACGAACGCCCCGACGACCGGGCCGAACACCGTGCCGAGCCCGCCCACGAGCGTCATGAGGACCACCTCGCCCGACATCGTCCAATGCACGTCGGTGAGGGAGGCCTGCTGGAAGACGATCGCCTTGGTCGCGCCGGCGAGCCCCGAAAGCGCGGCGGACATGATGAAGGCCGCGAGCTTGTAGCGCTCGGTCCGGTAGCCGAGGGAGACCGCGCGCGCCTCGTTGTCGCGGATCGCCTTCAGCACCTGCCCGAACGGCGAATGGATGACGCGATGGATGAGGAAGAACCCGAGCGCGAAGATGACGAACACCGTGTAGTACATCGCGAGGCCGTTGAGCGGAAGGAGGCCCAGGAGCTTGCCGCGCGGCCCGGTCTGGATGCCGTCCTCGCCCCCCGTGAACGGAGCCTGCAGGCAGAAGAAGTACACCATCTGCGCGAGCGCGAGCGTGATCATCGCGAAGTAGATGCCCTGGCGGCGGATGGCGATGAGGCCGCTCACCACGCCGAGCGCGGTGGCGGTGGCGGTACCGGCGAGGATCGCGAGCTCCGGCGTGAGGCCCCACGTCTTCGCCGCGTACGCCGAGACGTATCCCGCCATGCCGAGGAACATCGCGTGGCCGAACGAGAGAAGGCCGCCGAACCCGAGCAGCAGGTTGAAGGCGCACGCGAAGAGCGCGAAGCAGAGCGCCTGCATGAGGAACAAGGGGTACACGACTGCCGGCGCGACGACGAGGATCGCGAAGAGCAGGATGAAGCCGTTGCGGTGGTAGCGCGCTTCGCGCAGCTCGTCGCGCGAGGCGAGCGGATGCGCCGCCTCGTCCGTGGATCCGGGCTTCGCGTCGGTCGCCATCGTCAACGCTGCCCGAAGAGGCCCTGCGGCCGGACCATGAGGACGATCGCCATGATCACGAAGATGACCGTGGTCGACGCCTCGGGGTAGAAGTACTTGGTGAGGCCCTCGATGATGCCGAGCCCGAAGCCGGTGAGGATCGAGCCCATGATGGAGCCCATGCCGCCGATCACCACGACGGCGAACACGACGATGATGAGCGAGGAGCCCATCTGCGGGCTCACCTGGTAGATGGGTGCGGCGAAAACGCCCGCCAGGCCGGCGAGGCCCACGCCGAATCCGTAGGTGAGCGTGACCATGCGCGGGACGTTGATGCCGAAGGCCTGCACCATCGACGGGTTCTCGGTCGCGGCGCGCAGGTAGGAGCCGAGCCGCGTGCGCTCGATCATGAACCACGTGCCGAGGCAGATCGCGAGGGAAGCGACGATCACCCACGCCCGGTACGTCGGCAGGAACATGAATCCCAGGTTGTAGCCGCCGGAGAGCCTCTCCGGGATCGAGTACGGCAGCCCCGCGGAGCCGAACCGGTGCGTGAAGGCTCCCTCGAGGATCAGCGCGAGGCCGAAGGTGAGCAGCAGGCCGTAGAGATGGTCGAGCTTGTAGAGGTGCTTGAGCATCAGCCGCTCGATCAGGATGCCCACGGCGGCCAGCACGATCGGCACCAGGAGGAGCGCCCACCAGTAACCGAGCCCCAGCTGGTGGAGCAGGAACCAGGCGACGAACGCGCCCACCATGTACTGCGCGCCGTGCGTGAAGTTGATGATGTTGAGCAGGCCGAAGATCACCGCGAGCCCCAGCGAAAGCAGGGCGTAGAACGAGCCGTTGATCAGCCCGATCAGGAGCTGGCCCATGAGGGCCGGGATCGAGATCGACATCGTCCTACGCCCGCTGCGCTACTTCTTCACGAGGGGGCAGCCGCCTTCGTCGAGCGGCCGGAACGCCTCGTCCGCCGGGATCGTGGCGCGCAGCTTGTAGTAGTCCCAGGGGGCCTTCGACTCCGAGGGCTTCTTCACTTCCCAGAGGTACGCCGCGTGCACGTTGCGCCCGTCGTCGCGGATGGTGCTCTTGCCGAACAGCGGATCGTCGAACGACTTGTTCTTCATCGACTCGATCACCTTCGTGCCGTCGTCGCTCCCGAGCTTCTGGACCGCGAGCAGGTACTCCAGCACGCTCGAGTAGACGCCCGCCTGGCTCATCGTCGGGTACTGGCCGTGCAGCTGCGCCGCGTAGCGCTTGCTCCAGGCGCGCGTCTTGTCGTTGAGGTCCCAGTAGAACGTGTTGGTGAGGATGAGGCCCTGCGCCTTCTCGAGGCCGATGCCGTGGATGTCCGTGAGGAACACCAGGAGGCCCGCCAGGTTCTGGCCGCCCTTCACGATGCCGAACTCGGCGGCCTGCTTGATCGAGTTGATCGTGTCTCCGCCGGCGTTCGCGAGGCCGATGATCTTGGCCTTCGAGGCCTGCGCCTGCAGCAGGAACGACGAGAAGTCCTGCGTGTTGAGCGGCACCTTCACGTCGCCCAGCACCTTGCCGCCGGCCGCCTTCACGGCGTTGGACGTGTCGCGCTCGAGCGCGTGCCCGAACGCGTAGTCCGCGGTGATGAAGAACCAGGTGTCGCCGCCCGTCTTCACGATCGCCTTGCCGGTGCCGTTGGCGAGCATCCAGGTGTCGTACGTCCAGTGGATCGAGTTCGGCGAGCACTTGGCGCCCGTGAGGTCCGAGCTGGCCGCGCCGGAGATGAAGAACGCCTTCTTCTTCTCGCGCGTCACCTCGTTCACCGCGAGGGCCACGCCGGAATTCGGCACGTCGAAGATCGCGTCGACGCCCTCCTCGTCGTACCACTTGCGCGCGATCTGCGAGCCCACGTCGGGCTTGTTGAGGTGGTCGCCGGTGACGATCTCGATCTTGAACTTCGGATGGTGCATCTTCTCGAAATCCGCGACCGCCATCTTCGCCGCGAGCACCGAGCCCGGGCCGCCGATGTCCGCGTACAGGCTCGACATGTCGCTCAGCACGCCCAGCTTCACCACGTTTCCGGAAATCTGCGCCTGCGCGGCACCCGCGCCGAACGCCAGGGCCGCCACGGCGGCCAGCAACTTGAACCTCATCTTCGTTCTCCTCTTGTGTTGGTCCATCGGTTCACACCCCCAGGTACTCGTGCAGCATACCGGTCCTCGACGGGAGCTCGGCGGCGGTGAGCGACTGCGCGACCCTGCCGTGCTCCACCACGTAGTGACGGTCCGCGAGCGGGGCCGCGAACCGGAAATTCTGCTCCACCAGCACGATGGTGTAGCCGCGCTCCTTGAGCTTCACGATCACGCGTCCGAGCGCCTGCACGATCACCGGCGCGAGGCCCTCGGTGATCTCGTCGAGCAGCAGCAGGTTGGCGCCCGTTCGGAGGATGCGCGCCATGGCGAGCATCTGCTGCTCGCCGCCCGAGAGCTTCGTCCCCTGCGCGGTCGCGCGGCGCTCGCGCAGGTTGGGGAACATCGCGTAGATCTCCTCGACCGACATGCCGCCCTTCGCGATCTCGGGCGGAAGGAGCAGGTTCTCCTCCACGGAGAGGCTCGAGAAGATGCCGCGCTCCTCGGGACAGTACGCCACGCCGAGGTGCGCGATGCGGTAGGTGGGAAGGCGGATCGTCTCCACGCCGTTCACGACGATCGAGCCGCTGCGCTTGCCGACCAGCCCGAGGATCGCCCTCAGCGTGGAGGTGCGCCCGGCACCGTTCCTGCCGAGGAGGGTCACCACCTCCCCCTTGCGCACGGTGAAGTCCACGCCGTGCAGCACGTGCGACTCGCCGTACCATGCGTGCAGGCCGGAGACGCGCAGGACCTCCTCACCCATGGGCGGCCTGCGTCGAACCCATGTACGCCTCGATCACCTGCGGATTCTGCGAGATCTCCGAATACGGGCCTTCGGCGAGGACCGCCCCGCGCGACATCACCGTGATCGTGTCGCAGATGCCGGAGACCACGCCCATGTTGTGCTCGACCATCAGCACCGTGCGCCCCACCGCCACTTCGCGGATCAGCTCGCGCACGTGCCCGACGTCCTCGTGGCCCATGCCGGAGGTCGGCTCGTCGAGGAGCATGAGCTCGGGCTCCATCGCGAGGGTGGTCGCGATCTCGAGCGTGCGCTTGCGCCCGTAGGCGAGCTCGCCCGCGTGCACGCGGGCGAAGCGCGCGAGGTGCACGCGCTCGAGGAGCGCCATCGCCCGGTCGTCGAGGACGGCGAGCGTCTTCTCCCGCTTCCAGAAATGGAAGCTCGTGCCGAGGCTCCTCTGCAGCGCGATGCGCACGTTCTCGAGGACGGTGAGGTTCGGGAAGACGGCCGAGATCTGGAAGGAGCGGATGATGCCCCGGCGCGCCACGTCCGCGGGCCGCTCGCCGGTGATGTCCTGGCCGTTGAAGACGATCGTCCCCGAGGTCGGCGGGAGGAACTTCGTGAGCAGGTTGAAGGTGGTGGTCTTGCCCGCGCCGTTCGGGCCGATGAGCGCGTGGATGGCGCCCCGGCGGACCCGGAGGTTCACCTTGTCGACGGCGACGAACCCCTTGAACTCCTTGGTGAGGCCGTGCGTCTCGAGGATGGTGTCGCCGGTCATCGGGGGTCGAATGGCCGCCCTGCCCGCCCTGCGGATGGGCGCCCCGGGGCTTCCACGGGATAGTCCGCGCATGCTACTCCACGCGCGCCCGCAGCGGCAAGGCAACGCGCCCGCGCGGATGCCATAATCGGACATCGTACCGAGGAGGATCGCCATGAACGACCGTCCGGGCGAAGGCGCCCTCACGACCCCGGCCGAGCCGGTCCTGCGACGCCAGCTTCGCGACGGCATCGCGTCGCTCGTGTTGAACCGCCCGCGCCAGTACAACGTCCTCTCGCGCGCGCTCCTCGATGCCCTGCACGAAGCGCTCGACGCGATCGCGCGCGACGAGACGGTGCGGGTCGTGACGATCACGGGCGCCGGCAGCGCGTTCTGCGCCGGGCACGACCTCAGGGAGATGCGCGCGCTCGACTCGCAGGCGCAGGTGCAGGCGCTCTTCGCCTCGTGCAGCGCGATGATGCAGAAGCTGGTGGCGCTGCCCGTCCCCGTCATCGCGATGGTGAACGGCCTCGCGACCGCCGCCGGATGCCAGCTCGTCGCGCAGTGCGACCTCGCCGTCGCTTCCGACGAAGCGAAGTTCGCGGTCTCGGGCGTGAACCTGGGACTCTTCTGCTCGACCCCGTCGGTCCCGCTGTCGCGCAACCTCGGCCGCAAGCGCGCCGCCGAGATGCTCTTCACCGGCGCCTTCATCGACGCGAAACAGGCGCTCGAATGGGGCCTCGTGAATCGCGTGGTGCCGCCCGGGGAAGTCGGCGCCGCGACCGACGAGCTCGTGGCGAGGCTCAAGGCGAAGCCGCGGGAGGCGCTCGCGTTGGGCAAGGCGCTCTTCTACCGCCAGCTCGAGGCCGGCCTCGCGCAGGCCTACGAGGACGCGACGCGAACGATCTCGTGCAACATGGATACCGATTTCGCGCGCGAGGGCGTCGACGCCTTCCTGCAGAAACGCCCGCCGAACTGGAAGCTCTAGCGGCCGGAAGCGGGACGCGGCGGACCGCCGCCGCCGAGCGCGAGGAAGAGCTGCACGGTATCGAGGTAGCGCTGCCCGCGGGCGCGGACGTAGCCGAGCTGGGCGCGCTGGTACGTGCGCTGCGCGTCGAGGACCTGCAGCACGCCGACGTTGCCCTCGCGGTAGCTTCCGCGCGTGAGGTCGAGGTTGGTGCTCGCGGTGTCGCGCGCGTGCGCCTGCGCCCGCAGCTCCTCGGCGTCGCGATCGAGCGCCTCGAGGCAATCGGCCACCTGGCCGAAGGCGACGAGCACCGCCTGCTCGTAGTTGGCGAGGCTCGCGCGCATGGCGTCGGCCGCGGCGCGCTTCTGCGCGCGCAGCGTGCCTCCATCGAGGAGCGGCGCCGTGAGCGACCCGGCCGCGGCCCACGCGTTGGCATCGCGGTCGAAGAGGTGCGCGAGGTCGGTCGATTGCTGCGACACCGATGCCGTGAGCGTGATGCGCGGGTAGAGGTTCGCCTCCGCGATGCCGACGGCGGCCGTGGCCGCGTGGAGCTGCGCTTCCGCCGCGAGGATGTCGGGGCGGCGATGCACGAGATCCGAGGGCACGCTTACCGGGAGCGCCCGCGGCAGCGACACGCGATCCAGGTCGAGCTCGGGGAGCCTCGCGTTTCCGGGCGCGACACCGGCCACGACCGCGAGCGCATGGCGCGCCGCGCCCAGCGCCTGGCGCAGCGGCGGAAGCAGCGTCGCATCCGCGGCGAGCTGGCTGTCGGCGGCGACGACGTCCAGGCGCGAGACGGTCCCCGCGTCGAAGGCGAGGCCGACGAGCTTGAGATTCTCGCGATCCTGCTCCAGCAACGCCTCGGCGCTCGCCACCTGCTCGCGCAGCGAGGCGATGCGAAGCGCGAGCATCGCGGCGTTGCCGGTGACGGAAAGATAAGCGGCCGCCGCCTGCTGCTCGCGGTAG
>DATIZV010000204.1:0-2810 GCA_035516915.1 Usitatibacter sp.
CTCGGGCCGGTGGCGACGATCCTCGGCCTCGCGTTCAAGCTCTTCGATCCGGGCAAGCTCCTCGGCGGCGAGGAGGAGCTCGGCATCACGCTGGCACTCGTGCCCACCTCGCACAAGGGCGTGAACATCGGCCGGCGCCACATCCCGCTGAACAGCGCCTTCATGAACGGTCCCACGCACGGCAAGGACGTCTTCATCCCGATGGACTGGGTGATCGGCGGCGCCTCGCAGGTGGGGCGCGGCTGGCGCATGCTCGTCGAGTGCCTCGCCGCGGGACGCTCGATCTCGCTCCCGTCGATGTCGATGGCGGCGGGCAAGATCGGCAGCCGCGCGACGGGCGCCTATGCGCGCGTGCGTTCGCAGTTCCGCACGCCGATCGGCAGGTTCGAAGGCGTGCAGGAGCCGCTCGCGAGGATCGGCGGCAACACCTACCTCATGGACGCCACGCGGCGCCTCACGATGGCCGCGCTCGACATGGGCGAGAAGCCCTCGGTGATCTCCGCCATCTGCAAGTACCACATGACCGAGCGCATGCGCCAGATCCTCGTCGACGCGATGGACATCCACGGCGGCAAGGGCATCTGCCTCGGGCCCAACAACTACCTCGGGCGCGCCTGGGAGACGGTGCCGATCGCGATCACGGTGGAGGGCGCCAACATCCTCACGCGCTCGATGATCATCTTCGGCCAGGGCGCGATCCGCTGCCATCCGTTCGTGCTGAAGGAGATCGAGGCGGCCGGGAAGAACGACCTCGCGGCCTTCGATCGCGCGCTGTGGGGGCACATGGCCTTCACGGTGTCGAACGCCGCGCGCTCGCTCTGGCTCGGGCTCACCGGCGGCAAGGGCATCGCCGTGCCGGGCCCGCGCGAGACCCGGCGCTACCTGCAGCTCATGACGCGCTTCTCGGCGGCGTTCGCGCTGCTCTCCGACGCCTCGATGTTCGTGATCGGCGGCAGCCTCAAGAGGAAGGAGATGATCTCCGCGCGGCTGGGAGACATCCTCTCGCTCCTCTACATGGCCTCCGCCACGGCGAGGCGCTTCCGCGACGAGGGCTGCCAGAAGGACGACCTGCCGCTCCTCACCTGGGCGATGCACGACAGCTTCCTCAAGCTGCAGGTCGCGATGGACGGCGTGCTCGAGAACTTCCCGAACCGTTTCGTCGCGGCGTGGCTGCGCATGCTCGCGTTCCCGAAGGGCCTCACGCTCGATGCTCCGCGCGACGTCTGGGCGACGCGCGTGGCCGAGATCCTCATCACGCCCGGCCCCGCGCGCGATCGCCTCACCGCGGGCGCCTACGTGCCGCGGCGCGAGGACGACGTGATCGGGCGCCTCGACCTCGCCATGGAAGCCACCATCGCCGCCGATCCGATCGAGGCGAAGATGCGCCGCGCGGCCAAGGAAGGGAAGCTTCCGCAGCGCACGCTCGCCGAGCGCCGCAACGCCGCGCTCGCGCAGGGAATCATCACGCAGGCCGAGCTCGACCACCTCGACCGCACGGACCGGCTGCGCCGCGAGGTCATTCGCGTGGACGACTTCGAGCACGACCTCTCGCGCACGGCGAAACAGGGAGAAGCGCCATGGCAGGAGCCGCGCAGGAAAGCCGCCGTCGAGTCTTTGTAGTCGACGGCGCGCGCACGCCCTTCCTCAAGGCGCGCACCGGTCCCGGGCCCTTCACGGGCTCCGACCTCGCCGTGAACGCGGGCCGCCCGCTGCTGCTGCGCCAGCCGTTCGGGCCCGCTGCCTTCGACGAGGTGATCCTCGGCGCCGCGATGCCCTCGGCGGACGAGGCGAACATCGCGCGCGTCGTGTCGCTGCGCCTCGCCTGCGGCGACAAGGTGCCGGCGTGGACCGTGATGAGGAACTGCGCCTCCGGATTGCAGGCGCTCGACTCGGCCGCGGTGAACATCCTCGCCGGACGCTCCGATCTCGTGCTCGCCGGCGGCACCGACGCCATGAGCCATGCGCCGCTCCTCTTCGGTCCCGCGATGGTGACCTGGCTCGCGCAGTGGTATGCGGCGAAGGGCATCGGGCAGAAAGCCGCGCTCGCCGCGCGCTTCCGGCCGTCGTACCTCGCGCCGGTGATCGCGATCCTGCGCGGCCTTACCGACCCGGTCGTGAAGATCTCGATGGGATCGACCGCGGAGATCGTCGCGAAGCGCTTCGGCATCACGCGGCAGATGATGGACGAGTACGCGGTGGAATCGCACCGCCGGCTCGCCTTCGCGCAGGACAACGGACACCTCGGCGAGATCGTGCCGATGTACGGCCCGGACGGCACCGTGTACGCCGCCGACGACGGCCTGCGCCGCGATTCGAGCGTCGAGAAGCTCGCCAAGCTGAAGCCCGTCTTCGATCGCGACTACGGCAACGTCACGGCGGGCAACAGCTCGCAGGTGACGGACGGCGCCGCCATGCTGGTGCTCGCATCCGGGGAGGCGGTGGAGAAGCACGGATTGAAGCCGCTCGGCCGCATCGTCGACACGAACTGGGGCGCGCTCGATCCCGCGGAGATGGGGCTCGGTCCGGTGCACGCCATCACGCCGCTCCTCCTGCGCCACGGATACACCTGGGACGACATCGACGCGGTCGAGGTGAACGAGGCCTTCGCCGCGCAGGTGCTGGGCTGCCTCGCCGCGTGGCAGAGCGACGACTACTGCCGCGAGCATTTCGGCCTCGACCGCGCGTTCGGCAAGCCCGATCGCGCGAAGCTCAACGTGGACGGCGGCGCGATCGCCCTGGGACATCCGATCGGGGCGTCGGGCGCGCGCGTGCTCCTCCACGTCCTCAAGGTGCTCGAGCGCACCGGCGGC
>DATIZV010000205.1:0-9804 GCA_035516915.1 Usitatibacter sp.
CCGCCGCGAGCTCGGCGAGCGCCGGCGCCGCGAGGTGCACCGGATTCCTGCCGAGGTGCGGGTAGGCGACATGGCCCTGCACGCCCTTCACCCAGAGGCGCCCGGTGAGCGAGCCGCGCCGCCCGTTCTTGATCGTGTCGCCGAAGCGCTCCGCCGACGAAGGCTCGCCGACGATGCAGTAGTCGAGCTTCTCGCCGCGGCGCCTGAGCGCCTCGACCACGCGCACGGTGCCGTCCACCGAGGGCCCTTCCTCGTCGGAGGTGATGAGCAGCGCCACGGTCCCGCGATGGCCCGGGTTCGCGCGCACCAGCCCTTCCACGGCGGTGACGAACGCCGCGACCGAGGTCTTCATGTCGGCCGCGCCGCGGCCGTAGAGGCGTCCGTCGCGCACGTCGGGGACGAAGGGATCGCTCTTCCACTGGTCGAGCGGGCCCGTGGGAACGACATCGGTGTGGCCGGCGAGCACGACCACGGGCCTGCCCTCGCCGTGGCGGATCCAGAGGTTCGTCACGTCGCCGAACACCATCACCTCGGGACGGAAGCCGAGCGGCGCGAGGCGCCCGACGATGATCTGCTGGCAGCCCTCGTCGGCCGGCGTCACGGACCTGCGGGCGATGAACGCCTTCGCGAGCTCGAGCGTCTCGTTGGTCAACGCCGGCCCTTCAGGAGCGGATGGTTCCGGTGCCCGGGTGGATGCGGCGGGCGACGACCGGGCCGACGCGCTCCTCGATGCGCTCGCGCAGCGCGGCGCGCGCGCCGAGCAGGAAGTAGGCCTCCGCGCAGACGAAGAGCGGGCCGACGAGGAGCTGGCGCACGTCGTCGAAGAACGCCGGCTTCGTGCCCTCGAAGCGGTGGCCGAGGAATTGCAGCGCCCAGCCGGCGACGAACAGCGCCGCCGCCGCGCCGAGCCCGCCGGCGGTGCCGAGGCGCGCCAAGGTCTCGCTCGCCGCCGCGCAGGCGAGGAAGAGCGCGACCGCCATGGTCACGCCGAACACGAAGTCCAGCCGGAAGTAGTAGATGCACGCCGCCACCGAAGCGATCGCGGCGAGGGTGAAATCGAGGCGCCCGGCGGGAATCGCGACGCTCGCTCCGGCGATCACGACCGCGAGCACGATCATCGGGATGCCCGCGCAGTGCGTCGCGATGTTGCGGCGGTCGCGGTGGTACGCGGCGTACTGCGTGAGGTTTTGCTCGAGCGTCTTCACCCGGTCAGCCGAATCTCTCTTCGGACTCCTCGGTGATCTGGAACTCGCCGAACGAAGGCCCGCCCGCCGAGCCCGGCCGCATCGGGCCCGGCTGCTTGGCCCGCTCCGACATCGCCGGCATGATTCCGGAATTGCCGAGGAGGAGGCCCAGGTTGGTGGCGGAGTCGGCGTTGGCGAGCGCCTCGTCGGTGGAGATCTTGCCCTGGCGGACGAGCCGGAAGAGATCCTGCTCGAAGGTCTGCGATCCGGGCGACATGCTCTTCTCCATCGCCTCCTTGATCTCGGTGATCTCGCCTTTCTCGATGAGCTCCTGGATGTTCCTCGTGTTGAGGAGCACCTCGACGGCGGGCATGCGCTTGCCGTCCGTGGTCTTCACGAGGCGCTGCGAGATCACGGCCTTGAGGCACACCGAGAGGTCCTGCAGCAGCATCGGCCGCACTTCGAGCGGGAAGAAGCTGATCACGCGGTTCATCGCCTGGTAGGCGTTGTTGGCGTGCAGCGTCGCGAGGCACAGGTGCCCGGACAGCGCATACGTGAGCGCCATGCGCATCGTCTCGAGGTCGCGGATCTCGCCGATGAGGATGCAGTCCGGCGCCTGGCGCATGGCGTTCCTCAGCGCGTCGTGGAAGGAACGCGTGTCGTTGCCCACCTCGCGCTGGTTGAAGATCGACTTCTTCGGCGTGAACACGTATTCGACGGGGTCCTCGATGGTGAGGATATGGCCGGTCGATACGGAGTTGCGGTAGTCGAGCATCGAGGCGAGGGTCGTGGACTTGCCCGAGCCCGTCGCACCCACCACGAGGATGAGCCCGCGCTTCTCCATCACCAGCGTCGAGAGGACCGGCGGCAGGAAGAGGTCCGCGATCTTCGGGATGTCCGAGGTGACGAAGCGGATCACCGTCGAGACCGCGCCCTTCTGCCAGAACATGTTGACGCGGAAGTTGCCCAGGCCCGGCATCGGCTTGGAGAAGTTGAGCTCGAGGTCGCGCTCGAACGCCTCGATCTGCTGCGGCGTGAGCATCTCGTAGGCGATCTTCTTGGTGGTCTCCCCGTCCATCACCTGGGGATTCACCGGCATGAAGTTGCCCTGGATCTTGATGCTGATCGGGGAGCCGGCGGAGATGAAGATGTCCGAGGCTTTCTTCTCCGCCATCAGCTGCAGCAGCTTTTCGATGAACATCCGTGCGTCTCCCTGCGGTTCACTAGAAGGGACGCGTGGCGTCCCCGGTGCTGCGCGGCTTTCAGTCGCCCCTGAGGAGCTCGTTGATGCCCGTCTTCGCGCGGGTCTTGGCGTCCACCTGCTTGATGATCACGGCGCAGTAGAGACTATACCGGCCATCCCCCCCGGGCAAGTTGCCGGAGACCACCACGCTTCCCGGCGGGACGGAGCCGTAGAGGACCTCGCCGGTCGCGCGATTGTAGATCTTGGTGCTCTGGCCGATGTAGACGCCCATGGAGATCACGCAGCCCTCGCCGACCACCACGCCCTCGACGATCTCGCTCCTCGCCCCGATGAAGCAGTTGTCCTCGATGATGGTCGGATTCGCCTGCAGCGGCTCGAGGACGCCGCCGATGCCGACGCCCCCCGAGAGGTGCACGTTCTTCCCGATCTGCGCGCAGGAGCCGACCGTGGCCCAGGTGTCGATCATCGCGCCTTCGTCCACGTAGGCGCCGACGTTGACGTAAGAGGGCATGAGCACCGCGTTCCTCGCGATGAACGCGCCGTGGCGCGCCGCGGCCGGCGGCACGACGCGGTAGCCGCCCGCCTGGAAATCGGCCTGGGTATAGCGGGCGAACTTGGAGTCGACCTTGTCGAAGTAGTGCGTGTAGCCGCCCTGCATGATCTCGTTGTCGCGCAGGCGGAAGGAAAGCAGCACCGCCTTCTTGATCCACTGGTGCGTGACCCACTGGCCGTCGCGCTTCTCGGCGACGCGGATGCGGCCCGCGTCGAGCGCGGCGAGCGTCTTCGCGACGGCCTCCTTCACGTCGGCGGGAGCGGACGAGGGCGAGAGCTGGGAGCGGCGCTCGAAGGCCGAGTCGATGAGCGCCTGCAGGGCGGGGACGGCGATGTCGTTCATGCCCGTGCGGCACCGGCCGCGGCCGGCGCCCGTTGCTCGATGAACCGGCGGATGCGGGACGCGGCCTCGCGCGTCTCCTCGACGGTGGAGACGAGGGCCATGCGCACGTAGCCGCGGCCGGGATTGCCCCCGGGGGTGTCGCGCGCGATGTAGCTCCCGGGCAGCACCGTGACGTGCGCGGCGCGAAAGAGCTCGCGCGTGAACACGAGGTCCCCGGCCTGGGGATCGCCGGGACCTCTCGCCGCGGGCTCGCCGGGGCAGGCCGAACGCACGTCGGTCCAGAAATAGAAGCCGGCCTCCGGCATCGTGAGCGCAAGGACCGGGTTCACCTGCTCGTAGAACGAGGCGAACTTCTCGCGATAGAGGCGCCGGTTCTCGATCACGTGCGCCTCGTCGTTCCATGCGGCGATCGAGGCGAGCTGCACGGCGTTGCTCATCTGCGAGCCATGGTAGGTGCGGTAGAGGACGAAGCGCTCGAGCACCGCGCGGTCTCCCGCGGCGAAGCCCGAGCGCAGGCCCGGAGCATTGGAGCGCTTGGAAAGCGAACCCATGACGACGAGGCGCGGCCAGCCTTCGCGGCCCAGCATGCGCGCGGCGGCGAGCGCGCCGAGCGGCGGCTTCGCCTCGTCGAAGTAGAGCTCGCCGTAGCACTCGTCGGAGACGATCACGAAGCCGTGGCGATCGGAGAGCTCGAAGAGCCGCTTCCATTCGTCGAGCTTCATCACGCGCCCGCTCGGGTTCGCCGGCGAGCACGCGTATGCGAGCCGGGTGCGCGCCCACGCCGACTGCGGGATCGCGTCCCAGTCCGGCGCATCGGTCCCGCGCGCGTTCACGAAGTACGGCCGCGCCCCGCCGAGGAGCGCCGCGCCCTCGTAGATCTGGTAGAACGGATTGGGCGAGAGGACCAGCGCTTCGGCCTCCGAAGGGTCGAGAACCGCCTGCGCGATCGAGAACAGCGCCTCGCGCGTGCCGACCACGGGGATCACTTCCTTCTCCGGATCGATCGACACGCCGTGGCGCCGGCCGAGCCAGGCGCCGATGGCGCTGCGCAGCTCCGGCAATCCCAGCGTGAGCGGATAGCGCGAGAGCCCGCCGAGGTTGGCGACCAGCGCTTCCTTGAGGAGCGCGGGCGTCGGGTGTTGCGGCTCGCCGAGGGAAAGCGCGATGGGCGAGGCGCCCTGCGCCGGCGCGATCGGGGAGAGGAGCTGGCGCAGCTTCTCGAAGGGGTACGGCTGGAGGAGCCCCAGGCGCGGATTCATGTCCGCGATTATACGGGGATGCCACTGCGCGACGTGGGCCACCCCGCCGACGGAAGGTCGCGCCGAGCGCTGCGGTTTCGCCGACCGCGCTACTTGAGCACGCCCAGGCGCACGAGCGGCAGCCTCAGCCACCAGCGCCAGCCGTGGCGCTTCGTGACCTCGCGGTTGCATTCGCTGAGCTGCAGGCCGCGCGCGAGGAGCTGCGCGTCGCGTTGCGCGAGCTCGCGCTGCAGGGCTTCCACGCGCTGCGAAGAGTCCACGAACCCGCGGTGCACCTTCTCGTAGTCGCGGTACACCCAATCGTCGCGGTCGGCGAGCACGGAGAGCGCCGGCGCGAGGCGCTCGAGCGCGGAAGGCTCGCGGCTCGCGACGAGCAGGAAGTAGAGCGGCCGCGAGAGGCTGGACGCTGCCTCGCCGGGATGCGCCTCGTCGACCTCGACGAGCTGTCCGCGCTCGTCCTGCGCGCTTTCGGGGGCGATCACCGAATAGAACGTGGAGCGCTGCCCGTACCAGCGCATATGGGGGAAGCGTTCGCCGACCACCGCGGCGAGCTCGTCGCGGTAGAGCTCGCGCACGTGGAACTCGTTCGCGTAGTCGCGCTGGTCGCTGTACTCGACCTTGTTGGGACAGGAGAGCACGAGCACGCCGTCCGGCCGGAGCACCCGCGCGAGCTCGTCGAGGAACTCGCGCTGCCCGCCGATGTGCTCGAGCGTCTCGAAGGAGACGGCGAGCTCGGCCGAGGCGTCCGCGAACGGCAGCCGCGTGCACGAGGCGCGCACGAACTCGAGGTTGGCCGCCGAGCCGTACGTGCGTCGCGCATGCTCGATCGCCTCGGCCGAGACGTCGACGCCGGTCACGTGCGCCGCGACCTTCGCGAGGAGCGCCGAGCCGTAGCCTTCCCCGCACGCGACGTCGAGCACCGACCGGCCCGCGGCCCACCGGGCGGCGAAGTGGTAGCGGTGCCAGTGCTCCATCCAGATCTCGCCCTTCGTGCCCGGCACGAAGCGCTCTCCGGTGAAGGGCAGGGCGTCGTCGTTGGCGGCCATCTCGACATTATAAGTGGCGGCCAAGCGGGGCTCGGCGCGGGGGCGCCCGGCGCATCCATTGCTACAAAGGAAACGCGGATCGTGATGACCTTCACATCGCCCGGCGCCTTGCGGCCGGAGAATGGCGGGATCCGGTTTCCGAGACTCGCGCATGGCTTCGACGAGGGCGCTCGCTTTGGCACGGGAGGCTCGTGCGCAGGCGCAGGTGCGCCCCCTCCGGCGCCAGGATTCGATCGAGGAGCTCACCGACGTGCTGCACCGCTCCTACGCGGCGCTCGCGCGGATGGGGCTCAATTACACCGCCGCCGACCAGTCGCCCGACACCACTCGCAGGCGAGTCGAGCACGGCCAGTGCTTCGTCGGCGTGGATGGCGCGAGGCTCGCGGGCACGATCCTGGTGAACTCGACCGTGCCCAATCCCCTGGGGGATTGCTTCGGCAGGCCCCACATTGCGAGCATCCACCAGTTCGGGGTCTCCCCCGAGTACCAGGGGCGCGGCCTCGGCTCGCTGCTGCTCGCGCACGCGGAGGCCTGGGTGAGGAAGCTGGGATTCGCCGAAGTGGCGCTCGACGCGGCCGAATCCGCGCCGCAGCTGGTGAGCTTCTACGTGCGCCGCGGCTACCGGTCGGTCGGGCGGATCCAGTGGAGCGGGAAGAGCTACGGAAGCATCATCCTGAGCAAGGACCTGCCGTCCGGCCCGTGACGGTCCGGGCGCGCCGCCACGCCGGGGCCGCCGGCTAGCGCAGCAGTCGCCGCCTGCGGAACCACTCCTTCGCCGGCTGGCGCCATGCCGCGAGCCGTGCGAACAGCGGGCGCGAGCGCACCAGCCGGCGCAGGTCGCCGCGCGTCACCATCACCACCGTTTCCGTGCGCACGTACGCATCGGCCATCTCGGAGATCTCGCGCGGCGAGAAGGCGACCCGCATCTTGCGCTGGCGCTCGAGCGCGTCCGAGTACGCGCGATCGAGCAGCGCCTGGCGCTCGGCGGCGACGAAGACATCGGCCGGGACGCGGTACTTCGAGGTCGTCTTCTCCACGAGCACGAAGTCGTCCTCGAGCGTGTAGCGCGTCCAGAGGTTCCAGTCCTCGAGCTGGTCCATGTCCTCCTCGAAGCCGCCGTGGCGTTCGTACAGGCGCCGATGGAACAGCACCGCCTGGATGGGGAGGAAGTTGTGGTGCCAGAGGACGAGGCGGTCGAAGGGCTGGCGGTGGCGCGTCACGTGCATCACCTCGTCGCATTTCTCGCCGGCGCCTTCGACGTGCGTCTCCCACGCGAGCGCGTAGGCTCCCGCCACCCCTTCGCGCTGCACCGCGTCCACCAGCACCTCGACGTGGTCCGCGAACAGCACGTCGTCGTCGTCGAGGAAGTTGAGCCACTCGCCGCTCGCAGCGGCGAGCGCGCGGTTGCCGGCGCGCGCGCGGCCGGTCCTCGTGCCCGTCGCGTGGTAGCGGACGTCGAGGCGCCCGGCGAATTCGTCCACCACGGCGCGCGAGCGCTCGGGGCCGTCCTCGATCACCACCACCTCGAGGTTCGGGTAGGTCTGGTTCGCGCACGAAGCGAGCGCCTGGCGAAGGCTCGCGGGCCGGTTCACCGTGCGGATGAGGATCGAGACCTTCGGCGGGACGCGAGCGGCTTCCTCGCGCCGCGAGGCGAAGCGATGGAAAGCGCCGTCGCGCCGCGTCTCGTAGCCCCATCCCGAGAACTGGGGGCGGAAGCGGCCGATCGGACGCACCCGGGTCGCGGCGAACGCGGGCCAGCGCGGCACGAACTGGAGGCCGGCACGCACGAGTCCCCGGCGGCGCCCGGCGAAGGAGCGTGGCGCCGAGATTTCCGCGGCGAGCATGGCGAGGCCCTGCAGGGTGCGAAGCGTTCCGCCGTAGCGCGCGCGCAGGCAGAGGTTCGTGAGCACGCCGCCGAAGACCTGCAGCGGCTTCACCTCGCCCGCCTCGCGATACGTTTCGTGCAGCGCCGCGAGCTTCGGCTGGTAGAGGAGGCGCCATCCGCCCGCGCGCAGCCGCCACGAGAGGTCCACGTCCTCGCCGTACATGAAGATGCGCGGGTCGAATCCGCGCACCGCCTCGAAGGCCGCGCGGCGCACGAGGAACGCGGCGCCGCTCACCCACGGCGTCTCGAGCGTGACCGGATCGTAGGACTTGGGGTGCTCGTACGGGATCTGGCGCAGCTCCCACGCCGCGACGTCGGGCGCGCTCGCCTGCGCCACGTCGAGCAGGCCCTCGAGCGCGCCGGGCTCGAGCACGCAATCCTGGTTGAGCACCAGCGCGTAGGGCGCGGTCCCGCGGCCGAGGGCCTCGTTGTGCGCGCGCCCGTAACCGACGTTCGCCGTCGAGCGATGCACCTCGATGCGCGCGAAGGCGCGGCCGACGCTCGCCTGCGCGAATTCCCCGATCTCGCGCGTGGTCGCCTCGTCGTCGCCGTTGTCCTGGATGAAGAGGTTGCGCTCGAACGGCGCGCGGGCGGGCTCCGCGAGGCTCGCGAGGA
This sequence comes from Usitatibacter sp., assembly GCA_035516915.1. Taxonomy (GTDB): domain Bacteria; phylum Pseudomonadota; class Gammaproteobacteria; order Burkholderiales; family Usitatibacteraceae; genus Usitatibacter. The sequence continues at coordinate 8,089 of DATIZV010000205.1, forward strand.
GCCGGCCCAGCAGCGGGAGGTCCGGGCGGTAGGCGACGATGCTCACGTCAACGGCGCGCATCGCGGACCTTCCTGAGAAGGATGCGCCGCAGGAGCGAGGGAAGGAGCTCGAGCGCCTCCTTGCTCTCGCGCATCTGGCGGTTCTCCTCCGCGAAGGCGCGCCGCGCGTCCACCTCGCGCGCGAGCTCGGCCTGCAGCGCCGCGACGTCGCCCTCGAGCTTCGCGATCCAGGTCTTCGCGTTCTCGCGTTCGGTCTCGATGCTGCGGCGAAGCTGCGCGACCTCGTCGGCGAGCCGTGCCACCTCCTCCCGGAAGAGCGCACCGTCCAGGTTCTTCGCGAGCAACGCCTGGATCGCCGGCGTCTCCACGTCGACCGGCGGCGCGGGATCGATGGCGAAGCGGGCGTAGAGGGCGTCGAGCGAGCGGGCCATGGCATCCAGGCGAGGCACGCGGTCGTCCTCGCGCGCGAGGTCCGATTCTACCCGCGCGAGCTCCGCGGCATGCGCCGGATCGAGGCGCTCGCGCAGCGCCGCGGCGATCCCGGCCGCGCCGGCGCCCGGCGGGAGGATCCATCCGCCGCCGTGCCGTCGCACGCGCTCGCCGAGCGCTCCCTCGGGCGGCACGAGCACCGGGATCCGCGCATCCCACAGGTCGGAGAGCGCATAGCTGAAGCTTTCCGGCACGCGATTGGGGAAGAGCGCGATGCGCGCGCCGTACGCACGCAGCAGCGCCGGCACTTCGTCGTCCTGGTACGCGCCGTGGATGAAGAGGCTCTCGCCGCGCCAGCCCGAAGGCACCTGCGCATCGACGTAGCCGACCACCACGATCGCGATGCCGCTCCCCGCGAGGAGGCGGTCGAGCTCGTCGAGCACCGCGCTTCCCTTGTGCGGACCGATCGCCCCGAGCACCGCGGCGACGTGGCGCGGCCGGCGCGCGGCGAAGCTCGCACGCGGCTCGATCGCCGGGACTTCATCGCCCCGCCGCGGCGCGGAGCCGTTCGGAACGACCCGCACCTCGAGCCCCGGGATGTGGCGGCGGGCGAGGTCGGCCACGTAGTCCGAGGGCGCGAGGACCGCGCCGGCGTCGCGAAGGAAGCGCGAGGTCTCGGCGAGCCACGCGGCGTCCGGCGTGGGATCGGCGCCCGCCTCGAACGCATCGGCACGCAGGAAGAGGACGTCGTGCAGCGTCGCGACCAGGGGAAGCGAAAGGCGCTGCGCGAGCCAATGCGCGCGCCGGCGCACGGCCGGCGCCACCGAGTGCGCGTGGAGGAGCCCGACCCGCTCGCGGCGCAGGAACCCGTCGAGCGTCGCGGGCTCGCGCTCGAGGGCCGCGGCGTCGAGCGGCAGCGAGCGGCGCTCGCGCACGAGCTCCAGCACCTCGACCCGCGGCGAGGCGTGCCACACGAGCTGCGGCCGCGCGACGTTGCGCACGATGTCGCGCACGTGGCGATCGACGCCGCCGCCGTGCAGCGACGCGATGTGCAACACTCCCGGCGGTTCCATCGCCCGATCTTACCGTGAAGCTTCCCGCATCCGCGCCGACCTGGGCGCTGCTCCTCGGCGCGACGCTGTGGGGCGTCGTCTGGTATCCGTATCGCCTGCTCGCCGCCGCGGGCCTCGACGGCATCTGGTCCACCGTCGCCACCTACGGCGTCGCGCTCCTCGCCGGCATCGCGATCTTCCCGCGCGAGGCGGCGCGCCTGCGCTACGCGCCGCC
>DATIZV010000206.1:0-4344 GCA_035516915.1 Usitatibacter sp.
GATCTCCTTCGCCTCGTCGATGAAGACCGGCAGCAGGTCGCGGTCGACGTCGTCGTGGATCTTGCGCTGCTCCTTGCCGGCCTCGAACTGCCGCGCCGGTTCCTCGGGCGCCGGAATGGCTGCGGCCTGCGCGGCGAGAGCGGCGACGGCTTCCGCGGGAATCGAGAGCGGTACGGGCCTCGGTTGCGGCGGCGCGGCCGGCTCGACGGGTTTCTCCGCGGGTACTGCCGCCATCGGCGCCGCGGCGGGCGGCTCCGCTTCGGCGATCGGCTTCGGTGCAGCGATCGGCTCGGGCGCGACGCTGGGCTCGGCCGCAGCGAAGGGCTCGAGTGCCGCGATGGGCTCGGCCGCGGCGACGGGCTCGGGTACCACGCTGGGCTCCGCCGTAGCGAAGGGCTCGGGTGCCACGATGGGCTCGGCCGCGGCGCCGGGCTCGGGTGCGGCGATCGGCTCCGCCGGGCCCTCGAGCGCTTCGCGCGCCAAACCCGGCATGCGGATGTGCGTTCCTTCGCCGGTCCTGCGCGCTTCGCGAAGTCCGTCGCGCAGGGTCGCGAGCTCCTCGATCACGTCCTCGCGCGGATACGGAAGCGCCGCTCCCCGCACGGACCCGACCATCGCCTGCAGCGCATCCACCGCGCGCCGCGTGATGCCGAGGCGATGCGCATCGAATTCGGGCGGCAGGTCGATCGCGTCCTGCAGCCACTTCTCCAGGGCGTAGGCGAGCGCCGCGAGGTCCTCGAATCCCGTGGTGCGCGAGCTGCTCGAGAGCGTATGCGCGGCGCGCATGAACGCAGGCTCGATGGGATGCAGCGGATCGGCCTCGAGAAGCGTCATCTGCTCCTGGAGGACGGCGACGTGCTGCTCAGCCTCGCCGATGTAGATCGCGAAGAGCGGTCGGGGCAGGACGACGTTGCCGATGGTCGCGAGATCCTCCTCGGGCGGCTCCGGCCGCTCCGCGGCCTGCATCTCCGGCGCCGGCTGCGCCTCGGGTGCGGGCGAGCCGAAGAGCTCTGCGAGGTCCGGCATGGGCGTCGCGGCGGCCTCGCGCGGTGCTTCTTCCACCGGTTTCGCCTCGAGGCCCAGCGACTCGAAATCGAGGGAGAACGGCTCGCCCTTCGGTGCTTCCGGCTCGCGCGGCGCTTCCACCTGTCCGGGCTGGACGCCGGCCGGCTCGGGGACCGGTTGCGGCGCGGCCTCGAGCGCGGGCTCGGGCGCCCTCTCCAGCTCCAGCTCGAGCGCGGGCGCGGGCGCCTGCTGGGGCGCAACGGCCGGCGCATGCTCCTGGTCGCTCTTGAGCGCTTCGGCCTGGCGCACGATTTCCGCGCCCTCGATCGCGGTGCTGCCCTTTTCCTTGAGCTCGTCCACCCATTGGCGGAACGCGCCCTGCGCTAGGTCGATGAAGGCGAGCAGCGGCGGCGAGGCCGGCTTCTCCTCCTTCAGCCACTTGTTCATCACCTGCTCGCACTGCCAGGCCATCTCGCCGAGGTCGGTGAGGCCGACCATCCGGCCGCTTCCCTTCAGCGTGTGGAAGCCGCGGCGGATGGTGGTGAGCGCCTCGCGGTCGTGCGGCGCCTCGCGGCAGGAGCGCAGGTTCGCCTCGATCGTGCCGATGACCTCGCCGGCCTCCTCGAGGAAGATCTCGAGCAGCTCCTTGTCGATCTGCGCGCCCGGCGCGTCGACGAGCTGGACCACCTGCGGCGCCGGCGTCTCCGGCTGCTTCTGCGGGGCGAGGTCCTGGATCGCGCGGAACACGCCGGTATCCGGCGCCACCGCCTGCTTGATGACCTGCAGCACCTCCTCGCTCTTGCGAGCCACGGCGGAATCGGAGACGACTGCCGCGTCGCGCTGCAGCTCGCCCACCGCCTTCTCGAGCCTCTCGCGCGTCTCCTCCTGCGGCTTCTCCTTCCAGTCTTCGTAGAGCGCCTGCACCTTCTGCTTCTGCACGTCGATGTCGAGCGGGGAGACGGTGCCGGTACGCCGCACCTCGGCCTCGGCCTGCGGCTCGGCGAGACCGAAGCGCAGCAGCGCGGGAAGGAGCGCCGCGCGCGGCGAGGCCGCCCCTTCCTGCAGCGCGGCGACGAACAGCCCGAGCGCCGAAAGCCCCTCGGCGACCATTTCCGCCGCCTCGCCCGTGCCGTCGGCGGAGCCGTCCGCGAACTGCTGCACGCGCCCCATCACGGCCGCGTTGAGCGCCGCCGCCTCGGTGAGCTCGAGGATCATCAGCGCGCCCTGAACCTGCGCGAACTGCGCGGTGAGGCCCTTGAGATCGGCGCGCTTCGAGGAATCGCGGAAGAACGCGTCGAGGACCTGCTCGATGTTCTGCAGGTTCACCTGCACTTCCTGCCCCACCTGGAAGATGAGCAGCTTCTCCTGCGCGCGCCGCGTCATCTCGTCGAGGAGGCCGCCTTCGATCGTCTCCACCGGCGGGAGCGGCTCGCCCGCCATCGCAGCGCGCAGGCGCTCGGCGACGGCGCGCGCCTGGCGCGGGAAATCCGGACCGAGGCGCGAGAGGTTCTCGAGCGCCGACTCGACGAACAGCATCGCCGTCGCCACCTCGAGCGCCTGCGATTCCGAGGGCGGGATCGCCTTCGCCTTGAGCGCCGGCGCGACTTCCGTGAGCCGCACCAGGACGAGCGGCAGGTCGCGGTTCGTGAGCTTGCCGGCGCGCTCGGCGAGCACGAGGGCCTGCTTGCCGAAGGGCTCCAGCGCCGCGCGGTTGCCGGACGTGTACTTGAGCCAGGCGTCCTTCTGCTGGCCGGTGAGCTCGCGCAGCTCGCGCACCAGCGGCGCGAGCGCCTCGTCGTCGGCGGGACGCGCGGCGCGGTCCGGCATCTCGAGGAGCGGCTCGAGGCGGTACGTTTCCTTGAGGAGGCCGATCCTCTCGGAAACCGCGGAAGAGCGGCCCACCACGAGCAGCAGGTCGCGGAACACACGCTCCGCGACCTTGGCCGAGCCCTCGATCAGCTGCTTCACCTGCTGGTCGATCCTCGCGAAGAGTGGCTTCGTCGCCGGCCCGACCTCGCCGCCGCCGAACACCAGCGTGTCGAAGAACGCCGCCGCCGCGGTCCAGAACGGCCGGTTCGGGGTCCTCGCCTGCAGCGATTCGATGGCGGAGACCGCGCCGTGCATCTGGCGCAACGCCTCCGCGTTGTCCCCGCCCTTGAGCATGCGCAGCAATCCCTGCTGGTACTGCGCGCGCTGCAGGGCGAGCGCCTTCGAGAGCACCGTGTCGTCGAGCGGCGCGCTGGTCGTGAGCGGCGGAAGCGGCGCCGTGAGGTCCGGATAGAAGAGGTCGCCCTCGTTCGCGTCGCTATGCCCGCGCGCGCGGTTCAGCTCGAGGTACGGAGCGAGCAGGCGCATCGGCCGGTCCGGCTCGCCGGCGAGGAGCGCGTCGAGGTAGGCCGAGAGTGCGGCGATGCCGCGCTTGGCGACCGTGCCCACCGCCGGCAGGCGCGACGCATCCTCGGTCTCGAGAAACGCGACCAGCTTTTCGAGCTCCTCGTTGAAGCGCGTCGCGGCACCGAGGCCCACCATCGCGAGCGCGCCCGTCGCCTGGTGCAGGTGCGTGAGGATGTACTTGACCGGCCCGCGATCGCCCGGGTTCGCGGCGAGCTTGTCGAGGTTCTCGCGCGCCTGGTTGAGCGAGTGGTCGATCTCGGTCTTCACCCAGCTGAGCGGGCCGAGGTCGAGATCGGTGGCGGGGTTTGCGGCCATGGTGTGCGGTCTCGCGGTTTTGCGGGAAGCGTCCTAGAGCTTGAAGCCCGAGACGGAGCTCTTGAGCTCCTGGGCCACCGCGGCGAGGTCGCGAATCGAGCCCGCGGCCTGCTGGGTGCCGCGCGTCGTCTGGCGCGTGATCTCGAGGATGTCCTGCATGTTCTGCGCGACCTTGTTGGTGGCGTTCGCCTGCGTGTGCGTCGCCTGTGAGATCGCCTGGATGAGCTGCGCGAGGTTCTTCGTCACCTGGTCGATCTCGGAGAGCGCCTGGCCCGCGGCGTCGGAGAGCTTCGCGCCCTCGACCACGCCCATGGTCGACTTCTCCATCGCCGCCACCGCGTCCTGCGTGTCGGCCTGAATCGTCTTCACGATCGCGCCGATCTGCTTGGTCGCCTCGCCCGAGCGTTCCGCGAGTCGCTGCACCTCCTCCGCCACCACCGAGAAGCCGCGGCCCGCTTCGCCCGCGGACGCGGCCTGGATGGCGGCGTTCAGCGCGAGCACGTTCGTCTGCTCCGTGATGTCCGAGATGAGCTCCACGATCTCGCCGATCTCCTGCGAGCTCTCGCCGAGCCGCTTGATCCGCTTCGACGTCTCCTGGATCTGCTCGCGGATGTCGTTCATGCCCGAGAT
>DATIZV010000207.1:0-15007 GCA_035516915.1 Usitatibacter sp.
GAACGTCGCCCTTCTTGAGCGGCTTGTTGCCTTCAGCGACCTCGACGACGCGCCCGCGCAGCTGGGAGGACATGTTGACGTAGTACTTGATCACGCGCACGTCGTGCGACGAAGGGGCGACGACATTGAGCGCGAGGACCAGCACCGTGAGCCCGACGATCGGCAGCGTGATGACGATCACCTGCGAGACCGTGTTCCACGGCAGCCACTTGAACTTGAAGAAGATCAGCCAGACGAAGAACGAATAGATACCCAGCAGCAGGACTTCCATCTATTCCCCTCCCCCGGTCGCCGCCTCGACGGAGCGCGTGTCCCGCGCGGCGGGCGTCGGCGCGGATCCGGCGACGAGCGCATCGAGGTGCTCGAGCACCCGCCGCAGCTCGGGCGAAAGCGCTCCCTTGGAAGCCACCACCGCGAGCTCCGCGCGCAGCTGGGCGAGCTCCTCGGCGCTGAGCCCGCCCGCGCGCACCTTCTCGCCCATCTCGACGAAGTAGTCCTCGTGCTTGTCGGTGCCGTAGATCGCGCGGTATCCGATCGGCTTCGTGTAGGCCCAGAGCCACGCGAACGGCCACAGCATCCCGCCGAAGAAGAGCGACAGGATGCAGAGCACCTTGATGGAATCCTTGTGCGGATGGTGGCGCCTTTCCGCGATCTTCTCGGGCAGCACGTGCACGAAGAGGAACACCGCGATGCCGACGACCGGCACGAGGAAGATCACGAACCACGAGAGCCAGTTCGCCGCGGTATCGAGCGCATCTCCGGAAAGGAACGACGCGTGCGCGGGACGCGCGGCGAGGAGCGCGAGCGCCGCGGCGAGCGCGAGGCGTGCCGGGCTCAAGACGCGGGCTTCTCGAACTTGCGCGCGCATTCTGAGATCGGCTCCGGATACACGTGAGGCTCCCATTTCGTGCCCGCTTGCCGTTGTGCGACGACCCGGTAGCGCGTGCACGGCTCGAGGTTCATCTCGACCACGCGGGTCGCTTCGGACTCCGACTGGTTCATGCGCCCGGTCTGGAAGCGGATGGTGATGCTGTGCTTGCCGGGCGCGATCGCCTCGGGCCGGCGCGTGTCGCGCACGCTCTGGCCGTCGATCTGGGTGATCGCAGCCGGAAATTCCTTGCGCACCTCGGAGCGGTCGCCCGGTTCCACGGTGGACCACGGTTGGTCGTACACGCCGGCGACCGCGGCCGCAGACGCGACGAGCAGCAGCAGGGCAACGCGTCGTGCCATCATTTCCTCCCGCCGGGAATTGGGCCGCGATGGCGAGACTATGGTCTTCCCGCCCCCGGTTGCGTATTGGACCAAGGGGCCATAGCGCCGGTCCGCCGACCCGGCCATCATCCGGCATCGCAGGCAGCCGCCGTCCGGGCCCGTCGCGCGATTGATCGCCGTCAAGGGCACAGGCGGACCGGGTGCAAGCATGGCGCGGGCGGGTTTTTTCTCGCCCACGGGGTATCGCTGCGCGCGCTACGCGCCCGCGTGGGGCGACGATCATGAAAAAACATCGGAAGGAAGGTGGGAGTTGGGTTCCGGCGCACGCCACCTACAGCCAAGCCGCGGCGCGGCGCGATTCCTGCTGCTCGTCCTGCTGGTCTGCCTGGCGCGCGTTGCCGACGCGGCCGGGCCCGCTCCAACCGGGGCCGAGCCGCGCCCGTGGCGTGTCGTGATCCTGCGCGGCTGGGACGCGCAGTACCCGATCAACATCGTGCGCGAGAGGGCGATGCGCGAGGAGTTGCTGCGCGACGCCCCGCGGCTCGTCGAGATCTACCCGGAGGAGATCGACACGCTGCGTTTCCCGACGTCCCAGAGCGAGGAGCAATTCACGACGTACCTGCGCGAGAAGTACCGGGATCGCCGCATCGACGTGGTGATCGCGTCGGGCGCCGAGCCGCTGGAATTCGCCACACGCCACCGGGACGAGGTGTGGCCAGGCGCGGCGATCGTCTTCAATGGCGTCATCGATGGAACGCTGGATACGGCGCGGCTCGCCCCGCGAACCACCGGCGTCACGATGGTGTTCGACATCCCGGGAACCATCGCCCTTGCGCGCGCGCTCGTGCCCTCGGCACGAGTGATCTATATCGTCGCGGGCAGCGGTTCCTTCGACCGTTTCTACCTCGCCTACGTCGAGGGCGAGCTGAACCGCTTGCAGCTGCCGCTCGTGCAGCGCCGCATCGTGGATCTCACCTACCCGGAATTCCTCGATCGCCTGTCCACGCTCAAGCCGGACGGCTTCGTGCTCTACCTTTCGCTTCTCACCGACCGCCAGGGCAAGTTCGCGGTCCCGGGCGGGGACATGCTCGCCCAGCTCGCGCGGCACTCGACGCTGCCGATCTTCACGTCGGTGCAGAGCCAGTTCCGGCGCGGGCTCGTGGGCGGCTCCTCCGCGAGCCTCGCCGAGCACGGGCGCGACGCGGCGCGCCTCGTGCGCGCGATCCTCGAGGGGGCGGACCCGGACCGGATGCCGGTGCGCGCCGATCCTCCGCCGCAGTGCGAGGTGGACTGGCAGGCCCTGCAGCGCTGGCACCTCGCGCAAAGCGCGGTTCCCGCCAACTGCGGCATCGTGAACGCGCCCGTTCCCATGTGGAAGGCCTACCTCGTGCCGTTCCTCGTCCTGGTCTCGGTCATCCTCCTGCAGTCTGCGCTCATCTGGGGGCTCATCCTGCAGAGGAAACAGCGCCGCATCGCGGAAGCGCAAGCGCGGACACGCGGTGCGGAAATGGCCCAGGTGGCGCGCCTTTCCACCGTCGGAGCCCTCACCGCGAGCATCGCGCACGAGATCAACCAGCCGATGGGCGCGATCCTCAGCAATGCCGACGCCGCCGAGATGATGCTCGAGCAGGGCACGCTCGACACGGCGAAGCTGCGCGAGATCCTCGCCGACATCCGCAGCGAGGACCTGCGCGCGAGCGAGGTGATCCGGGGCCTGCGCAAGATGCTCGCCAAGCGCGAGCCCGAGGTCCGGGCCCTCGACGTGAACGCCGAGGTCGCGGACGCCCTGGGCCATCTCGCCTTCGATGCCGCGCGACGCGGGGTTCACCTCGTCCCGGTCTTCGACGCCGAGACGCCCGCGATCCTCGGAGACTCGGTGCAGCTGCAGCAGGTCCTGATCAACCTCGTGATGAACGCGATGGAGGCCGTCGCCTCGGAGCGCCAGGCCGAGCGCGAGGTGCGCATCCAGACCCGGGCGCGCGCGGGCGGCGCCGAGATCGTGGTTTCCGACCGCGGTCCCGGGATCGCGCCCGAGCGCGCGTCGCAGGTCTTCGAGTCGATGTTCACCACGAAGAAGGAAGGCATGGGATTCGGCCTGTCGATCGTGAAGACGATCATCGAGATGCACGGCGGCCGCGTCTCCCACGAACCCAACGTGCCACGCGGAGCCGTGTTCCGCCTCTGGCTTCCGGCGATCGGAACATGACCACGCGAATGCTGAGCCAAACGATGAGCAGCCCGACGAGCGCCACTTCCTCCCTCCGCGGAATCATCCACGTCGTCGACGACGACCGGGCGTTCCGTACCGCGATCGGCCGCCTCCTCACGGCGGCGGGACACGAGCCGCGCCTCTACAGCTCGGCGGCCGAGTACCTCGCCGCGGGCGACTCGCAAAGCCCGGCCTGCGTGATCCTCGACCTGCGCATGCCGGGAATCACCGGCCTCGATCTCCAGCACGCGCTCGCCGGGCGCGCCAGCCAGCATCCGGTCATCTTCCTGAGCGGCCACGGCGACATCCCGAGCACGGTACGCGCGATGCAGGGCGGCGCGATGGATTTCCTGACGAAACCGGTCGCCACGCCGACGCTGCTCGCGGCGATCAAGCGCGCGCTCGAGCGCGACATGCAGCGCCATCGCGAGGTCGAGCATCTCGGGGAGATCCGCGCCCGCTACGACTCGCTCACGCCACGCGAGCGCCAGGTGATGTGCGGCGTCGTCGCCGGGCGACTCAACAAGCAGATCTGCTGGTCGCTGCACGCCGCCGAACGCACCATCAAGACGCACCGCTCGCGCGTGATGGCGAAGATGAAGGTGCGCTCGGTCGCGGAGCTCGTGCGCCTCGCCGAGGAGCTCTCGGCATCGGGCGTTCCGCTCGAGACGTGGAAGGACTGAGGCCGCGCGGCACCTTGGTGCCATAGGAAGTGCGCCGCTCTCGTGGGCATCCTGTCACCGGTGCAAACGGATCCAGGAGACCCAAGATGAAACGGTCCGCGAACGGACTTCTCTTCGCCGCCCTCGCCGCCGCGACTTCAAGTTCTAGACCGGAGCGCAGATGAAACGCATCGCATGGGCCGTCCTCGCGCTCGCCTTGCCCGCCGCGGCGCAGCAGTACGTGTATCCAGCGAAGGGGCAATCTCCCGAGCAGCAGAAGAAGGACGAGGGCGAGTGCTACGGCTGGGCCGTGCAGCAGAGCGGATACGATCCGGCGAAGCCGCCTCCCGCGCCCGCTCCCGCGCAACCCGCGCCCGTCACGGGCAGTGGAGCGAGGGCCCGGGGAGCGGCGGCCGGCGCCATCGTCGGCGGCGCCACCGGACGTGATGCCGGCGACGCCGCAGTAGCGGGCGCCGTCGGCGGCGCGGCCGTGCAGCGCAGCGCGAACCGCAAGGCGGCCGCGCAGCAGCAACAAGCCGCGAGCCAGCAGCAGCAGACGGGCCAGGATTCGTTCCAGAAGGCGCGCGCTGCATGTCTCGAGGGTCGCGGTTATACCGTGAAATGATCCCGGCGCTGCGCGCCGCCGCTCTCTGCCTCGCGGCGGCCGCGTGCGCCGTTGCGCTTTCCGCGCAGGCGCGCCCCAAGGTCTGCCTCGTGCTCTCCGGCGGCGGCGCGCGCGGCGCGGCGCACGTCGGCGTCCTGAAGGTCCTCGAGGAGCTGCGCGTTCCCGTCGATTGCATCGCCGCGACGAGCATGGGCTCGATCGTGGGCGGGGCGTACGCGACCGGAATGCCGCTCCCCGAGATGGAGAAGATGCTCGGCGAGATCACGACGAACCGGCTCTTCGTCGAGCGGCCGCCGCGCCAGGACCTGTCGATGCGCCGCAAGCTCGACGACCGCACCATCCTCTACGGCGTGGAAGTCGGCGTCGGCGACGGCGAGTTGAAGCTGCCCAAGGGCATCGTCTCGGGCGTCGAGCTCGAGACCGTGCTGCGCTCGCTCGTGCGCATGCCGGGGTATCGGAACTTCGACCAGCTTCCGATCCCCTTCCGGGCCGTCGCGACCGACCTCGAGACCGGCAAGCCCGTCGTGATCCGCGACGGCGAAGTGGCAAGCGCGATGCGCGCGAGCATGTCCGTGCCCGGCGCGGTCGCTCCCGCCGAGCAGCGCGGCCGCATCCTCGTCGACGGCGGCCTCACCGACAACCTCCCGGTGGACGTCGCACGCGCCATGGGCGCGGACATCGTGATCGCCGTGAACCTCGGCACCCCGCTCCTCAAGCGCGACAAGCTCGGCTCGGTGCTCGGCGTCTCGAGCCAGATGATCAACATCCTCACCGAGCAGAACGTGCGGGCGTCGCTCGCGATGCTGCGGCCCCAGGACATCCTCATCGAGCCCGAGCTGGGCGATTTCTCCGCCGGCGACTTCGACGACCTGAAGAAGACGGTGCCGATCGGAGAAGCGGCGGCGCGCAAGGTCGCCGCACCCCTCTCGCAGCTCTCGCTTGCGCCCGCGGAGTACGCGCGTCTCGAGAGCGCGCGCGTGTCGCCGCCGCCCGGCAAGGTCGTGATCGACGAGATCCGCTTCGCGCCGCTCGCGCGCGTGAATCCCGAGGTGCTGGCCGGCTCGATGGAAACGAAAGCGGGCGAGCCGCTCGATCCCGAGCGCCTCGATCGCGACCTGCGCCGTCTCTACGGCACGGGCGACTTCGAGCACGTGGGCTACAGCATCGTCGAGGAGCGTGGCAGGCGCGCGCTCATCGTCAACGCGATCGAGAAATCGTGGGGGCCCGACTACCTGCGCCTCGGCCTCGCGCTGGGCTCGGACTTCCGCGGCGACGATTTCTTCAACGCCGCGGCGAGCTACCGCAAGACGTGGATCAACCCGCTCGGCGCGGAATGGCGCACCGACATGCAGGTGGGCAATACCAGCTTCGCCAAGACCGAGTTCTACCAGCCGCTCTTCGTGGACCGCTCGCTCTTCCTCGCGCCGCGCGCCGAGCTCGGCCGGCGCACCGTCGACCTGTACCAGGGTGATGACCGCATCGCGCGCGCCAACGTGCGCTCGCGCTACCTCGCGCTCGACCTCGGCAGCGAGTTCACGCGGTTCGCGGAGCTTCGCCTCGGAGTGCTCGCCGGCTCCGTCGAAACGACGCAGCAGACGGGCCCGCCGGGGCTGGTGAATCCCTCGGGGCGCATCGCGCAGGGCGGGTACACCGGGCGGGTCGTCTTCGACCAGCTCGACAGCGCCAACTTTCCCCGCCACGGCTTCGCGGGCCACGTCGAGGTGTTCGATTCGACGCCGTCGCTCGGCGCCGACTTCGCCTATAAGCGCTGGGAGGCGGACGCGATGGGCGCCGCGTCGATCGGACCGCATACGCTGCAGCTCGCCGTGAAGGAGGGCGGCCGCATCGGCTCGGATCCGATCCCGCCCTACGACCAGTTCCAATGGGGCGGATTCCTGCAGCAATCGGGATACGCGCGCGGAGAGCTCACGGGGCAGCGACTCGAGTTCGCACGCGCGGTCTACATGTACCGCCTGCAGAGGCAACGTTTCTTCGAAGGCGCCTATGCGGGGTTTTCGCTCGAGGCGGGACGGCTCACGGGTCCCCTGGTGCCCGGCAGCGTGAGCGGGAACCTCCGGTCGGCCGCGGTCTTCGTCGCGGTCGATACGCCCGTCGGCCCGGTGTACGTGGGCTACGGGCGGGCCGAGGGTGGCCACGGCGCCGCGTACTTCTACCTGGGACGGCCGTGACTTCTGTTCCACGTCAAGGGTCGGCGGCCGGCCCCGGTGCATGCTTGCCGGATGGAATCCACTGAGACGGCGCTCCGCGCCATGCTGCTCGCCGCGGGCCTCGCGCTCGCCGCGTGCTCCTCGCTCCTGCCGCGGTCCGACACCGTGGTGAAGACCAAATGGGCCACCTTCGACGAGGCGAAGGCCGCCATCGAGCGGATCGAGCCGCACAAGACCACGCGCAAGGAACTGGACGCCGAGGGCTTCGACCCGTACGTGAACCCGAACGTGGAGCTGCTCAACTATTCGGACGTCCTGCGCCGCTTCCCGCTTTCCGGGTCGGTGACGAAGCTCGACCCCGGGCTGCGCGAATGCATGGAGGCCGGGAAGAAATGCATCGGCTACTCGATCGTGCTCGACCAGCAGCACAAGGATCGCGTCGGCCCGTTCCTGCTCGACCTCCTGAGCTTCAAGCGCGAGACGAAGAACACGGGATGGACCTTCAGCGCGATCGTGCTGATCGTCGACGGCGACGTGGTGTACGCGCTCTACGGCGGCAAGCCCTCGATCTCGTCGATGGAGACCACCGTCGAGCCGCTGGGACCGTTGCAGAACTGGGACGCGTCGGGGCTGATCCACTGACCCCATGAGCGCTGCCGGCATGCCGCGCCGCGCGAGCGCGGCCACGCGCATCGCGGGACGCTGGAACCGTCTCGTCGCCGGGGTTCGCGCCCGGATCACGTGGAACCGCATCTTCCGCACGACGAGCTACCTCAAGTCGGCGCTGTGGGTGATTCCGCTCTTCGCGATCGTCGCGGTGCTGGTGCTCGCGCCGCTGCTGCGCGAGCTCGACGAGGCCCTGCGCTGGAAGCTCACCGGGCTCAGCGTCTCGGGCGCCCAGGCGCTCTACTCCACCGTCATCACGCTCAACCTGTCGTTCCTGGTGTTCACCTTCGGCTCGCTGCTGGTCGCGATCCAGGTGGCGGGCGGCCAGCTCACGCCGCGCATCATCGCGACGACCCTGCTGCGCGACAACGTGGTGCGCTACAGCGTGGGGCTCTTCACGTTCACGCTGATCTTCGCCGTGACCGCGCTCAACCGGCTCGAGCAGTCGGTGCTCCAGCTCGTCGTGCTGCTCGTGGGAGCGATGGGTATCGCATCCATGGCGACCTTCCTCTTCCTCATCGACTACGCTGCGCGCCTGTTGCGGCCCGTGAGCATCGTGAGCCGCGTGGGCGAGAAAGGCCTCGAGGTGATCGATGCGGTGTATCCGGAGCCGATGTCCGGGCCCGACGAGCCGGCACCGCGCGGGGACCTCGGCGAGCCCGCGCGGGTCGTCATGCACGAGGGCTTCTCGGGGATCGTGCTCGCCGTCGACCTCGCCTCGCTCGCGCGCAAGGCACGGCGCCATGGCGGCATGATCGAGCTCGCTGCGCAGGTCGGCGACTTCGTCGCGAATGGCGAGCCCCTGCTGCGCCTGTACGGGGGCGCGGCCGCGATTGCCGACGGCGAGCTCGAGGCCGCCGTGGCCCTCGGCGCCGAGCGCACGCTCGAGCAGGACCCCATGTTCGGTTTCCGGATCCTGGTGGACATCGCGTTGAAGGCCCTGTCGCCGGCGATCAACGACCCGACCACCGCGACGCTCGCGATCGACCAGGTGCACCGGTTGCTGCGCATCGTCGGGCGACGCCAGTTGCGCGGCGACGCGATCCGCGATTCCGGCGGCGCGGTGCGCGTGATCTTCCGCACGCCGAACTGGGAGGACTTCGTGCACATCGCGTGCCGGGAGATCCGCGCCTGCGGCGCTTCGAGCATGCAGGTCGCGCGCCGCATGCGGGCGATGCTCACCGACCTTCTCGACCTGCTCCCGTCCGACCGGCACGCGCCCCTCGAGGAGGAGCTGCGCCTCCTCGATCTCGACCTCGAATCGCACTATCCGCGTCCGGAGGACCTTGCGCTCGCGCGCGTCGCCGACGTGCAGGGAATGGGCGGTACGCCGAGACGCGCGGCGACCAACCCGTCGCCCAAAGGCTGAGCGGGGCGAAGGTGCCGATCGACGGCATCGTTCCCGCGGCGATCGTATCGGTCGTCGCGGCCGCCGCGGTGTTCTGCGTCATGTTCCAGCTCGGGCTGCGCGCGCCGCCGCGCGAGTACCGGTCCGCCTGGCGCGAGCGCGGGCCCATGCTCCGCGCGATCTTCACGAGCCTCGTGGCGGTTCCCGCGATCGCGATCCTGTCCGCCCGCGCGCTCGGCCTCGCGCGAAGCGCCGAGATCGGGGTGGTGCTGATGGCGATCTCTCCCGGCGCGCCGATCGCCGTGCGCCGCGCGCTGGGCGGCGGCGCGCCACCGACGTTCGTCGCGGCGCTGCAGGTCTCCGAGGCGGCGCTCGCCGTCGTGTCGATGCCGCTCACCGTGTTCCTGCTGGACGAGGTCTACGCCGGAAGCGCCGCGGTCGCGCCGTGGAAGCTCGCACGCGAGGTGCTCGCGTTCCAGCTGCTCCCCGTCGCGCTGGGCGTGCTCGCGCGTCTGGCAGCGGGCGAGCGGGTGAGCCGCATCGAACGGCCGCTCTCGACGGTGGGGACGGTGCTGGTCGCGCTGCTGCTCGCGCTGGTGGCGCTCGACGAGTACCCCGTCGCCGGCGAGGTCGGGGCCCGCACGGCCGCGGCGATCCTCCTCATCGTCGTGCTCGCGATCGCGGTCGGACACGCGCTGGGCGGCCCAGCGGCGGGAACGCGCACGGCGGTCGCCGTCGCGGCCGGCACCCGCAACGTGGGATTCGCGATGCTGGTCGCCTCGATCAATCCGGCGCTGCGCGAGGTACCCGCGGCGATCCTCGCCTACCTCTTCATCTCCGCCGTCGCGCTGGTTCCCTACCTCGCGTGGCGCCGCCGCTCGGCCGCCGCCGCGCCCGGCGCTTCATCTCAGAAGGCCAACTTGGCGTAGAGGCTCCAGCTGTTCATCTTCCACGAGAGGTTGCCGTGGAAGTCGCTCTTCGAGACGTCGACGTTCACGTCCGAATAGAGGTAGCGCGTGCCGATGCCGAGGTTGCGCCACAGCATGTACTCGAGGGAAGCCCCGGCGAGGTAGGCGTGGCCGTCCACGTCGCCGATGTTGGCCTTCATGCCCTGAAGCTGTCCCGAAACCTTCCATTGGCGGTCGGGATACCAGTCGAGCGTCACGCCGAGCAGGGGCAGCGGAACCGTCGTGGAGACGGTCTTGTTGTACGTGGCCTGCAGGTTGCCGCTCTGCCCCGTGGCGTTCACGTCGTAGGTGAACTTGCCGCCGTAGAAGCCGACGAGCCCGGCGAATTCCCAATCCGGGGCCTTCGCGAACGAGTACCGGTAGTCGGCGTTGAAGAACTGGCTCTTCGCCTGCACCGAGACGTTCGCGCCGACGGGGAACGTCGCATCGCCGATGTCGATCGCCCCCGTGTAGTCCTGGCTTCCCGAGCGCTTCGTCCCGAAGTACTGGAGGTCGAGGCGATGGCGCGACAGGAAACGCCAGGTCGCGAACGCCTCGAAGCTCGACAGGTTCTTCGCCTCGCCGTTGCGCTCGAGGTTGACGTCGCTCCCGCGGGTGGTCTGGCCGTCGAGCCGCAGGCTGGTGTCGAACTGGTTGACGATGCCGCCCAGGTCGAGGATGAAGCTTTCCTCCCCCGGGACGAGATAGTCGGTGGACGTGTAGTCCGCGGCGCGTGCGGCGGGGGTTGCGACGATCGCCGCGGCGGCGAGCACGGCGAGCGCGGGGCCGCGCATGGCGGGGATGGCCGTGGACATGGAAACCTCTTCTTCGGTCTTGTGGTGCTGGCATCGTCGCAAAGAGGGTCGCTTTCCGCCATGGCACCTTCGGGCCTAGAATGGCGGCGCGGAGGGGGACCATCCATGGAAAGGATCGCCGACCCACTCGGCGAGGAGGCACTAGGTAAGCCCGACGACCGGCGGATCATCGCACTCGCGGTGTTCGCCTGCGTGGCCTACTACCTGGGAGCACGCCTGGGCTTCGCGCTCACCTTCCAGCCGAACCCCATCTCGACGCTCTGGCCGCCGAACGCGGTCCTCCTCGCCGCGCTGCTGCTCGCGCCGGCGCGCCGTTGGCCGCTCCTCGTCCTCGCGACCTTCCCGGCGCACGTCGCCGCCCAGCTGGAGAGCCACATCCCGCTCGTGATGATGCTGGGGTGGTTCGCGACCAATTGCAGCGAAGCCCTGATCGGCGCGTTCCTCGTGCGCCAGCTGCTGGGCGACGAGCTGCGCTTCGATTCGGTCCGCCACACGCTGGTCTTCATCGCGTACGCCGGGCTTGTCGCGCCGTTCCTCTCGAGCTTCCTCGACGCGACATTCGTGACGCTGAACGGCTGGGGGGGCGCGAGCTATTGGCAGGTCTGGACGAAGCGGATGTTCTCGAACGTCCTCTCCGAGCTCGCCATCGCGCCGGTGATCGTCACCTGGCTCGCGGGCGCCCCCTCCGATCGCAGGTCGCCGCCGTGGAGCGCGGCCGCGGAGGCGACGCTGCTGGTCGTATGCCTGGTCCTCGCGAACTTCACGGCCTTCTGGCTGCAGGATCGTTCGAGCGGCGCGCCGGCGATGCTGCGTTACCTTCCGGTTCCGTTCCTGCTGTGGGCGGCGCTGCGCTTCGGTCCGCGCGGCGCGAGCGCGGCGTTCCTTTCCGTCGTCCTCGCGGCGATCTGGGGCGCGCTGCACGACAAGGGGCCATTCCTGAGCGAGGACGCCGCGGACACTGCGCGCTCGTTGCAGGTCTTCCTGAGCGTCATGGCGATGGCGGTGCTGCTGCTCGCCGCGGCGATCGGCGAGCGCGAGCATGCCCGCCGCGAGCTCACCCACCTCTCCCGCGTGGCGCTGGTCGGCAAGCTCACGGGAGCGATCGCGCACGAGCTCAGGCAGCCGCTCGGCGCGATCCTCAGCAACGCGCAGGCGACGCGGCGCGTGCTCTCGCACGACACCTTCGACCGCCAGGAGCTGATCGATTCGCTCGAGGACATCGTCGAGCAGGACCTGCGCGCCGTGCGCGTGCTTCGCGGCCTGCGTTCCCTCATCGCGAAGGAAGAGCCGACGCGCCTGCCGGTGGACCTGAAGGCGGTGGTCACCGAAGCGGTCGAGCTCATGGCCGTGCAGCTCAAGCTTCGCGGCGTGCGCGTGGAAACGCAGCTGGAGTCCACCCTGCCCATGGTCACCGGAGACCCGGTCCAGCTCGTCCAGGTGGTGCTGAACCTCCTCGCGAACGCGTCCGAAGAGATGGCCGAGGCCGCGCCGGCCGAGCGCGCGATCGCGATCTCGAGCGACGTTTCGCCGGACAGGGTGGCGCTGCGCTTCGAAGACCGCGGCCGGGGCTTCGCGGCCGACGATACGGAGAAGCTCTTCGAGGCCTTCTATTCGACCAAGAAGAGCGGCCTCGGGCTCGGCCTCTGGATCTGCCGCGCGATCATCGCCGCGCACGGCGGGCGCATCTGGGCGGAGAGCCGCGGCCACGGCGCCGTGTTCCACATCGAGCTTCCCGCGGCGAGGGCCGGATAGGAGTGCAGCCGCTGGTCTACATCGTCGACGACGACCCGCCCACCCTGCGCGCCATGAATCGCCTCCTGTCGGCCTGCGGGTACCGCGTGCAGACGTTCGAATCGCCGATGCAATTCCTGCACGAGCACGATCGCGACGTGCCCGGCTGCGTGGTCGCCGACGTGATGATGCCGGAGCTCAACGGCCTCGAGCTGCTGGGCGCACTCAAGGCGCAGGGAAACGCGCGGCCGTTCGTCTTCGTGACGGGCGAGCCGGATTTTCCGACCGCGGCGCGCGTGCTGCACGTGGACGCGATCGCGATCCTCGCGAAGCCGGTCGATGAAACGAGCCTCCGCGAGGCGATCGACCGCGCGATCGAAGCCGACCGGCGCACGCGCGGCGCAGCTTGAGCGCATCCCGCTCGCGGATGCCGCGATTCTTTCCCTTCGCATTTTCGAGAGCTTCCGATGCCCGACCTCCTCCACGAACGCCGCGGCGACGTCGCCTGGATCACCTTCAACCGTCCCGAGGCGAGGAACGCCCTCACCTTCGCGATGTACGAGGAGCTCGCGGCGATCTGCGAAGCCGCGAACCACGATCCGGCGCTGCGCGTGATGGTGCTGCGCGGGGCGGGCGAGAAGGCGTTCGCGTCGGGCACCGACATCAACCAGTTCCGCGCCTTCAGGACGCCGCAGGACTCGCTCGACTACGAGGCGCGCATCGACCGCATCCTCACGGCGCTCGAGACCTGCCGCGTGCCCACCATCGCCGCGATCTCGGGCGCCTGCACGGGCGGGGGCGCCGCGATCGCCGCCTGCTGCGACCTGCGCATCGCCGCGAAGAACTTGCGCATGGGCTTCCCGATCGCGCGCACCCTCGGCAACTGCCTCTCGAGCGCGAGCCTCTCGCGCCTCGCCGCGCTGATCGGCCCCGCGCGCACCAAGGACCTCATCTTCACCGCCCGTCTCGTGGAAGCGGACGAGGCGCTGCGCGTAGGGCTCGTGGGCGAGCTGGCGGAGGACCTCGCCGCGCTCGAGCGGCGCGCGGACGAGCTCGCGGCGACGATCGCGGGCCACGCGCCGCTCACGCTGCGCGCGACCAAGGAAGGCCTGCGCCGCCTGCAGAGCCGCCTCTCGCGCGAGGAGGCCGAGGACCTGATCCTCCTGTGCTACATGAGCGCCGACTTCCGCGAAGGCATGGACGCCTTCCTCAGCAAGCGCTCCCCGCGGTGGCAGGGCGCATGACGCGCGCGCTCCCGGATCAGATCCCGGCGTACCACTCGTAGCCCTGGTCCTCCCAGTAGCCGCCGCGCCCTCCGCGGATGTGCGTGAAGTCCTCGACCAGCTCGATCGACATCAGGTATTTCGCCATCTTGTAGCCGAGCTGGCGCTCGACGCGCAGGCGCAGCGGCGCGCCGTTGGGAACCGGAAGCGCACGGCCGTCGAGCTCGTAGGCGAGGATCGTCTGCGGGTGGTACGCGTCCTCCATGTCGACGCTCTCGTAGTACCTGCTCTGCGGCGTGCCTTCCATCGGATCGGCGCAGCGAAACACCACGTAGCGGGCGCGAGGCGACGGGCGCGCGCGCGCGAGCACCCGCGAGAGCTGCACGCCCTTCCACTTTCCGATGGCGCTCCATCCTTCGACGCAGTCGTGGCGCGTGATCTGCGTACGGGAAGGCATCGCGCGCAGGTCCGCGAGCGAGAGCGCGAGCGGCGTTTGCACGAGGCCGCCGACACGAAGCCGCCACTCGAGGAAATCGCCATCCGCGAGCCGCAGGTATTCCTCGTCCTCGGGAACCGCCGTCCCGTTGCTGCGGAAGCGCGGCGAGAGGTCCGCCTCGGTGTACTCGCGAGCCATCGCGCGGCGCGCGACGACGAGGCGCTGCGCACGGAAGGTGAGCGACTCGGCGCTGTCGAGGATCGGCGGGAACCAGCTCGTCTGCGAGAGGCGGTCGCAGCCCGCGAGCAGGAGCGAGCCCAGCCCGCCGGCGACCCGGACCAGGAACGAGCGGCGCGCGTTCATGGTTCGTCCCCGGGTGGCGCGCGATACGCGCCGGTGATCATCGAGCGCAGGTTGTTCCAGGCGCCCGTCACGATCACCTCGAACACGTGCACCGCGGCGAACGCCACGAGGAGCGCCGCCGCGGCGAAATGCAGCGTGCGAACCGCTTGCCGGCCGCCGAGGAAGTCCACCCACCCGGGGAGGACCGAGTCGAGGGCGGGCGACATGCCGAGCCCCATCAAGACCAGGAAAGGCACGAGCACGAGGATGACGGCGAGATACGCGAGCTTCTGCAGCACGTTGTAGCGCCGCGCGGCCGCGCCGACGGGATGGCGCAACCTCAGGTGGTCCTCGATCGAGGCGCCGACCCCGGAGAGCTCCGCGCGCGTGGGCCAGAGGTCCCGCGCCAGGTGACGGCTCGCGATCGAATACCCGAGATATGCCGCGCCGTTCAGCACCAGGACCCAGGCGAAGAAGAAATGCCAACGCCGGCCCATGGCCAGCCACTGCACGCCGGGCAACGTGATCCACCCCGGGAACCGTCCCGGGGCGAAGATCGGGCCCGCGCCGGTGTACGAGGACTTGCCCCAGTAGAGCGCCGGATGCGCGTTGAAGATCTGCAG
>DATIZV010000208.1:0-26770 GCA_035516915.1 Usitatibacter sp.
CTGCTCGAAAACCGGGGTCAGACCCCCATTTCCGCTGGCCGCGAGAGCGGATTCGCCACTCGGAAATGGGGGTCTGACCCCGGTTTTCTCCTCGCCCGCCGCCAGGGGCGCCGCGAGCGCGCGCGAGAGCGCGTGGAACACGAACTGGTGCACGGCGCTCGACTCGCGGAACCGCACCTCGCTCTTCGCGGGGTGCACGTTCACGTCCACCAGCGCGGCATCGATCTCGAGGAAGAGCACGTAGGCCGGATGGCGGTCGTGGTGCAGCACGTCCGCATAGGCTTCGCGGATCGCGTGCGACACGACCTTGTCGCGCACGAAGCGCCCGTTCACGAAGAGGAATTGCGCTTCGCGGGTGGCGCGGGTGAAGCCCGGCGCGGCAACCAGCCCCTCGAGCCGCAGGCGCGGCGATTCCGAGCGCAGCTCGATCGCCGTGGCGGCGAAATCCTCGCCCACCACGCGCGAGGCGCGCCCGCGCGCATCCTCGGGCGGCAGGTGCGCGCTCCGGCGGCCGTTGTGGGCGAGCGAGAACGCCACTCCGGGACGGGAAAGCGCGATGCGCGAGAACGCCTCCTCGCAGCGCGCCAACTCGGTGGCCTCGCTCTTCAGGAACTTGCGCCGCGCCGGGGTGTTGAAGTACAGGTCTTCGACCTCGGCCGACGTGCCGATGGCGAGCGCCGCCGGCTCCGGCGACGACACCACGCCCGCTTCGCACGCGATGCGCCATGCGTGGCGTGCTCCCTCGCGACGGCTCACGATCGCGAGCCGCGCGACGGCGCCGATCGAGGCGAGCGCCTCGCCGCGGAAGCCGAGCGTCGAGGCGCGCTCGAGGTCCTGGATGGTCGCGATCTTGCTGGTCGCGAAGCGCGCGACCGCGAGCGGCAGGTCTTCGCACTCGATGCCGCTCCCGTCGTCCACGACGCGCAGGCGCCGCGTACCGCCTTCGGCGAGCTCGACCGCGATCGAGCGGGCACCCGCGTCGAGGCTGTTCTCCAGCAGCTCCTTGAGGGCCGAAGCCGGGCGCTCGACCACCTCGCCGGCGGCGATCTGGTTCACCAGGAGCTCGGGAAGGCTGCGGATTCGGGCCACAGGGGATGTTACACTTGCCCGCGCGCATTGGCTTCGCTCCAAACCCACGCCGGCGCAGGGAGCGGAATGACCCCCTCGCAAACGCCCGCGACGCAGGCCTCCGCCGCGTCGCGCGCATCCGACTCGCCGCTCGAGGCCGAGCAGGTCCGGCTGCTTTTCCGGTTCTCGCTCGTCGGATATCTCGCCACGCTGCTGGTGATCTTCATCCTCGGAGCGATCCTGTGGGAAGACCTCGCGCGCCCGGCGCTCTTCCTGTGGTTCATCGCGATCTCGCTGGTGGGCGTGGGCCGCTACCTGCTCTACAAGGCGTTCATCGGGCAAGTGCGCTCGGCCGACGAGATGCCGGTCTGGGAGAGGCGGTTCATCACGGGCACCGTGCTCGCCGGCTTTTGCTGGATGGCGATCGGCACCGTGCTCCTGCCCGATTCCACGCGCATCGTGCAGCGGCTCTCGGTGGTGATGCTGGTGGTGCTGCTGATGACCGGCGCGGTCGCCTACTACGCGCCGCATCGCTACGCCTACAAGATCACCGCCTTTCTCGGCCTCGTGCCGCTCGCCGTGACGCTCGGACGCTCGGGCGAGCGCAACCAGATGTTCCTCTCGGGGATGATCCTGGTCCTCGCGATGGTGCTGCCGTACGTGCACGCGCGGGTGCACCGCGCGCTGGTCGAGTCCCTCACCACCCGCCGCGCGCGCGAGTCGCTCTCTACGGAGCTCGAGGGCGAGCGGACCCGGCTGGAGCGCATGAACGAGGCGCTGGTCGAGGAGCACGCGGAGCGGCTCAAGGCGCAGCAGGGCGAGCTCCTCGCCGCGCAGAAGCTGCGCATGCACTTCGAGAGCACGCCGCTCGCGGTGGTCGAGTGGGACCGGCGCCAGACCGTGGTCGCGTGGAACCCGGCGGCCGAGGCGATCTTCGGCTTCCCCGCCTACGAGATGCTCGGCAAGCCCCTCGCGCCGGCGCTCACCACCGCCGATGCGCGCGAGGACATGATGGCGATGTGCCGCGAGCTCCTCGAGAGCGGCGAGGGCAACAAGACCACGCTCGTGAACGCGGCGCGCAACGGCCGCACCATCCACTGCGAGTGGTACAACACGCCGCTCGTGGACACGCGGGGCACCGTCACCGGGTTCGCCTCGCTGGTGCAGGACATCACCGAGCGCCTGAACACCGAGCGCACGATCCACTACATGGCGCACCACGACGCGCTCACGGGGCTTCCCAACCGCCGCCTCATGCAGGACCGCCTGAACCAGGCGATCATGGCCGCGCGCCGCAAGCAGCGCCACGTCGCGGTGCTCTTCCTCGACCTCGACCGGTTCAAGGTGGTGAACGACACCCTGGGCCACGACACGGGCGACTTCATCCTGAAGGACGTCGCGCGCCGGCTCGTCGCCTGCGTGCGCGAGGTCGACACGGTCTCGCGCGAGGGCGGCGACGAGTTCGTGGTGATCCTTCCCGACCTCGAGCGCCCGGAGAACGCGCGCGTGGTCGCCGACAAGATCCTCGAGGTGCTCGCGCGCCCGGTGGAGATCGGCGGGCACGAGATCCACGTGACCCCCTCGATCGGCATCAGCCACTATCCCAACGACGCGACCGACGTGCACCAGCTCCTGAAGCACGCCGACAACGCGATGTACCAGGCGAAGGACGCCGGCCGCAACACCGTGCGCTTCTTCACCAACGACCTCAACTTCCTGCTCTCCAAGCGGCTCGAGATCGAGGGGCGCCTGCGCAAGGCGATCGACAACGAGGAGTTCTTCCTGCGCTACCAGCCGCAGGTCGACATCGCCACGGGCCGCATCTCGGGGATGGAGGCGCTCATCCGCTGGAACGATCCGCAGAAGGGCGAGATCTATCCCAAGGACTTCGTGTTCGTCGCCGAGGAGCTCGGCCTCATCGTGCCGATCGGCGAATGGGTCTTCCGCACCGCGTGCCGCCAGCTTCGCACCTGGGCCGACGAGCGCCTGCCGCCGATCACCATCTCGATCAACATCTCGCCGCGCCAGTTCATGTCGCGGCGCCTGGTGCACACGCTGCTCTCCATCGTGCGCGACACGGGCGCCGACCCGCGCCACATCGAGCTCGAGATCACCGAGACGATGATCATGAGGAACGTCGAGCAGTCGATCGAGACGCTGGCGCAGCTGCGCGCGGTGGGGATGCAGGTCGCGGTGGACGACTTCGGCGTGGGGTACTCGTCGCTCGGGCAGCTCACGCGGCTTCCCGCCTCGAGCATGAAGATCGACCGCTCGTTCATCATGAACGTGCCGCAGGACGTCTCGAGCGGCCTCATCACCGAGGCGATCATCGCGATGGCCAAGCGCCTGAAGCTGCGCGTGATCGCCGAGGGCGTCGAGACGCGCCAGCAGCTCGAGTTCCTGCGCGCCAACCACTGCGAGGCGTTCCAGGGCTACCTCTTCTCGCGGCCGGTGACGGCGCTGGAAGCGACCGCGATGCTCAAGGCGCAGGCGGGCACCCTCTTCGAGGCGCAGAGCGCGGCGGGTTGACGCTCGCCGGACGCCTCGCTCTGCGGCGACTCAACGTGCGGCGAGGTTCGGGCGCGCGAGCGGCGGGTTCTGCGCGAGGTAGCGCTGGATGCCGGCGAGCACGGCGGCCGCGATCTTGTCCTGGTAGGCGGAGTCCTTGAGGCGCTTCTCCTCGTCGGGGTTCGAGATGAACGCCGTCTCCACGAGGATCGAGGGAATGTCGGGCGCCTTGAGCACCGCGAAGCCCGCCTGCTCGACGCGGCCACGATGCAGCTCGCTCAGGTCGCCGAGCTCGGTGAGCACCGCCCTGCCGAGCTTGAGCGAATCGTTGATCGTCGCGGTGAGCGAGAGGTCGAGAAGCGTCTTCGCGAGCACCGGATCCTGGGCTCCAAGGTTCACGCCGCCGATCAGGTCCGACTCGTTCTCGCGCTGCGCGAGGAGGCGCGCCGCGGTGGAGGTCGCGCCGCGCTCGGAGAGCGCGAAGACCGAGGAGCCGCGTGCGTCGCGCCGCACCCAGCCATCGGCGTGGATCGATATGAAGAGGTCGGCGTGCAGGCGGCGCGCCTTCGCGACGCGCTGCGCGAGCGGCACGAAGTAATCGCCGTCGCGCGTGAGCACCGCGCGCATGTTCGGCTGCCGGTCGATCATCGCCTTGAGCCGTCGCGCGATCGCGAGCGTCACGTTCTTCTCGAGCGTGCCGTGCAGCCCGTGGGCCCCCGGATCCTCGCCGCCGTGCCCCGGATCGATCACCACGATGATGAGCCGATCGACGCTCGGGACCTTCAGCGCCACCACGTCGTCGAGGTCGCCCCTGGGCTGCCTCATCCCCGCCGCGACCTTCGTCGCGTCGCGCGCGGCCTCCACCGGCGCCGGCCCGACCTTCGCCGCGTTCGGCGCCGCCTTCTGCGCCCTGGTGGCCCCATCCCTGGCGTCGGCCGCATCCTTCGGCGCATCGTGCTGCGCCGCGGGTTGGCGCGACCCGCCGCGTGCGGGGGGCGCCGCTTGCGCCATCCCGGCGAAGGCATCGGGCTTCGGCGCGACGAGCGCGAGGAGAGGATCGGCGGGCGTCGCCGGATAGAGGTCCATCACGATCCGGTGCTTGTATTCGCCCGCCGGCGCGAGCGCGAAGATCGAGGGCTTCACCTCGGTGCGCAGGTCGAAGACCACGCGCACGACGTCCGGCCGGTTGATGCCCACGCGCACGGCCTTGATGTACGGATCGTCCGCGCCGACTTTCGCCGGCAACGCCTTGAGCTCCGGGCCCAGCTCGACGCCCTCGAGATCCACGACGAGGCGTCGGGGATCGTCCAGCATGAAGTGGTGCTCGCGGATCGCCTGCGCGCTCTCGAGCGTGACGCGCGTGTACTCCTGCGCGGGCCACACGCGCGAGGCGAGGATCGCCTCCGCCGGGAACGCGGGAGAAGCCGCGGCGAGGAGCGCCCCGAGCAGCAGGTGCCTCAGGAAGCCGGGGACGAAAGCGGGTAGCGCTCGGCGAGGCACGCGAGGCATTTCTGCCCGCGTAGCGAGCGATGCGCGAGGCTCGCGCCGCGCCCCGGGCCGCTCGCCTGCAGGGCGATTTCCACGTCCGCAGGCGGCAGCGATCCCCCGGCCTTCTCCGGCCATTCGATCAGGCTCACGCTCCGATCGTTGAAGCTCTCCCGGAAGCCCGCGTCGATCCATTCCCTCGGGTCTTTGAACCTATAAAAATCAAAGTGATGCAAGTCTAACCTCGAAACGGAATAAAGTTCAACCAATGTGTAAGTGGGGCTTCGCACCGGGCCCGTGTAACCGAGCGCGCGCAGCACCCCTCGCACCAGCGTCGTCTTGCCGGCGCCGAGGTCGCCCCGCAAGTACACGACGAGCCCGGGCTCGAGGCACCGCGCGAGCGCGGCGCCGAGCGCGAGCGTGGCCGCCTCGTCGGGAAGATAGGTGTTCGGCGCTACCATCGGGGGGATGAACGTCGCGGTGGAGAGTCTCTCGATCGAGGAGCGAGTGAAGCAGTGGGGCCGCAGCCTCGGCTTCGATGCGATCGCGATCGCGGGGACCGGGCTCGCCGAGGAGGAAGCGCGGCTCCTCGAATGGCTCGGGCGCGGCTGGCACGGCGAGATGGATTATATGGCCCGCCATGGCGTGCGCCGCGCGCGGCCGGCGCAGCTCGTGCCCGGCACGCTTTCGGTGGTCACCGTGCGGCTCAACTATCGCGCGCCCGGTGCGCGCGATTCCTGGGAAACGATCGAGGATGGCGAGAGCGCATTCGTCTCGCGCTATGCGCTGGGCCGCGACTACCACAAGGTGCTGCGCGCGAAGCTGCAGGCGCTCGCCGACCGAATGACGGCGGAGCTCGGGCCCTTCGCCTATCGCGTGTTCACCGACAGCGCGCCGGTGATGGAAGTGGCGCTCGCGGCGCGCGCAGGCCTCGGCTGGCGCGGCAAGCACACGCTGCTCCTCTCGCGCGATGCCGGCTCGCTCTTCTTCCTCGGCGAGCTTTTCGTGGCGCTGGACCTGAAACGCGACCCCCCGGTGACGGCGCACTGCGGGACCTGCGAGCGCTGCATCCACATCTGTCCGACCGATGCCATCGTCGCGCCTTACCAGCTCGACGCGCGGCGCTGCATCTCGTACCTCACGATCGAGCACCACGGATCGATTCCCGAGGCGCTGCGGCCATTGATGGGCAACCGCATCTACGGCTGCGACGATTGCCAGCTCGTGTGTCCCTGGAACAAATGGGCGAAGACCGCGGCCGAGCCCGACTTCGCGGTGCGCGACGGGCTCGACGATGCACGGCTGGTGGACCTCTTCGCGTGGAGCGAGGACGAGTTCGATCGCCGCTTCGAGGGTTCCGCGATCCGCCGCATCGGCCACGAACGATGGCTGCGCAACCTCGCGGTGGCGCTCGGCAACGCGCCCACGACGCCGCGGATCGTCGCGGCGCTTCGCGCGCGATCCGACCACCCCTCGGCGCTCGTGCGCGAGCACGTCGCATGGGCGCTTTCGTGCCACGAAGCCTGAGCCCGGCGAAACGCCCGCGTCGACGATGAGAGCTGCCGGAACGTACGCCATTCCCCGGGGCATCTGGATCCTCGGCTTCGTGAGCCTGCTGATGGACACCTCCTCGGAGATGATCCACGGCCTGCTGCCGGTGTATCTCACCGCCGTGCTCGGCGCGAGCGCGCTCGCCGTGGGCCTCATCGAGGGCGTCGCGGAATCCACCGCGCTCATCGTGAAGGTGTTCTCGGGCGCGCTCTCCGATCGCTGGGGAAAGCGCCAGGCGATCGCAGCGACGGGCTACGGGCTCGCGGCGCTCACCAAGCCGCTCTTCGCGCTCGCGACCGGGCCGGGCCTCGTCTTCGTGGCGCGCTTCGTCGATCGCATCGGCAAGGGCATCCGCGGCGCGCCGCGCGACGCGCTCATCGCGGACCTCGCGCCAAAGGAGATCCGCGGTGCCGCGTTCGGGTTGCGACAGGCGCTCGATACCGCGGGCGCCTTCGCGGGGCCGCTCGTCGCGATCGCGCTCATGCTCGCCTGGCGCGACGACTTCCGGGCGGTGTTCTGGGTCGCGGTCGTGCCGGGAATCGCCGCGTTCCTCCTCGTCGCGTTCGGCGTGCGCGAGCCCGGGGAACGGACCCACCGACCGGACGGCGGCGAGGCCGGGATACGCCTCGATCGCCGGACGGTGCGCGAGCTGGGCCCGGCGTTCTGGGGCGTCACGGCGGCGGGCGCGGCGCTCGCCCTCGCCCGCTTCAGCGAGGCCTTCCTCGTGCTGCGCGCGGCCGACCTGCGCCTCGGGGAAGCATACGCGCCCGCCGTGCTCGTCGCGATGAACGTGGTCTATTCCCTCGCCGCGTTTCCGGTGGGGCGCTTGGCCGATCGGGTCGCTCCCCGCATCCTGCTCCTCTGGGGCGCCGCGTTCCTCGTCGCCTCCGACGTCGCGCTCGCGCTCGCGAGCCACCTCGCGGCCGCGTGGATCGGCATCGCGCTGTGGGGGCTGCACATGGGATTCACGCAGGGGGTCCTCGCGGCGATGGTGGCGCGCGCGGCGCCGGCCGAGCTGCGCGGCACGGCGTTCGGCGTATTCAACCTCGCGGGCGGCATGGCGATGCTCGCCGCGAGCGCGCTCGCCGGGGCACTGTGGAGCTTCGCGGGGCCTGCGGCGACGTTCTGGGCGGGCGCCTTCTTCGCGCTCGCCTGCGCCGCGATCACGAAGCTCGCCGTGCCGTGAGGAACATCGCGGACGCCGCGCGCGTCGAAGTCGCACCCTTCGCGAAGGAACGACCATGAAGCTCGTCGCAACCGCCCTCGCCTGCTCGCTTGCCGCTTCCTGCGCGGCGCAGGCGCGCGTCGACCTGCAGCGCCTGAGAGTCCCGCCCGGCTTCGAGGTCTCGGTATTCGCGCAGGACGTTCGCGGCGCGCGCTCCATGGCGCTCGGCGACAAGGGCACGCTCTTCGTGGGCACGATCGGCGAAGGCCGCGTGTACGCGATCGCGAACGACGGGAAGAAGGCGACGAAGGTCGAGACCATCGCGAGCGGACTCGACATGCCCAACGGCGTCGCGGTGAGGGACGGCGCGCTCTACGTCGCCGAGGTCGACAAGGTGTGGCGCTACGACGCGATCGAGTCGCACCTGCCGAGGCCGCCGAAGCCCGCGCTCGTGTACGACAAGTATCCGCACGATCACCACCATGGCTGGAAATTCATCCGCTTCGGCCCGGACGGCTGGCTCTACGTGCCGGTGGGCGCGCCGTGCAACATCTGCGAGCCGCCCGAGCCGTACGCCTCGATCACCCGGCTCGAGCCCGATGGATCCGAGATGCAGATCTACGCGCGCGGCATCCGCAACAGCGTCGGCTTCGACTGGGATCCGCGCACCCACGAGCTGTGGTTCACGGACAACGGCCGCGACCTCATGGGCGACGACATGCCCTCGGACGAGCTGAACCACGCGCCGAAGCCGGGCATGAACTTCGGCTTCCCGTACTGCCACCAGGGCGACACGCCGGATCCCGAATTCGGGAAGAAGCACTCGTGCAGCGAGTTCACGCCGCCGGCGGCGAAGCTCGGCGCGCACGTCGCTTCGCTCGGCATGCGCTTCTACACCGGCTCGATGTTCCCGGCGGAGTTTCGCGATCGCATCTTCATCGCCGAGCATGGGTCGTGGAACCGCACGCAGAAGAGCGGCTACCGCGTCGTCACGGCGAAGGTCGAGGACGGCAAGGTCGTCGACGTGCAGCCCTTCCTCGAGGGCTTCCTCGACGTGCGCGCCAACTCCGCGTGGGGACGCCCGGTCGACGTCCAGGTGATGCCCGACGGCGCGCTCCTCGTCTCCGACGACAAGGCGAACGCGATCTACCGCATCAGTTGGAGGAGGTGACGAAAACCGGGGACAGACCACATTTTTCAAAGCGAGAAACGATTTTGTTGCGCGCTATGGAAAATGTGGTCTGTCCCCGGTTTTCAGATCTCGAACTTCACGCCCTGGGCGAGGGGCAGCGCGTTGGAGTAGTTGATGGTGTTGGTCGCGCGCCGCATATAGGCCTTCCACGCGTCGCTGCCCGATTCGCGGCCGCCGCCGGTCTGCTTCTCGCCGCCGAAGGCGCCGCCGATCTCCGCGCCGCTCGGGCCGATGTTCACGTTGGCGATGCCGCAATCGCTTCCCGCCACTGAGAGGAAGCGTTCGGCCTCGCGGACGTCGGTCGTGAAGATGCTCGATGCGAGCCCCTGCGGCACGTCGTTCTGCATCGCGATCGCGTCGGCGAGCTCGGCGTACGGCACCACGTGGAGGATCGGCGCGAACGTTTCCCGGCGCGCGATCTCGCCCTGCCGGTCGGCTTCGCAGATCGCGGGCGAGACGTAATACGCGTTCGGCGCCCGCGCCTCGAGCTGGCGCTCCCCTCCGGTGACGTGCGCGCCTTCGCGCCTCGCCGCGGCGAGCGCCGCCTGCATCGCCTCGAACGCCGCGCGATCGATGAGCGGGCCCACGAGCGTGCCGTCGGCGAGCGGATCGCCGATGGGAAGCGTCGAGTACGCGCGCTTCAATCGCGACACCACCGCTTCCCGGACCGACTCGTGCACGATGAGGCGTCGCAGCGACGTGCAGCGCTGCCCCGCCGTGCCCACCGCGGAGAAGGCGATCGCGCGCACGGCGAGGTCGAGGTCCGCGCTGGGCGCCACGATCGCCGCGTTGTTGCCGCCGAGCTCGAGGATGGCTCGCCCGAAGCGTGCGGCGATGCGCGGGGCGACGATGCCGCCCATGCGCGTGCTTCCCGTCGCGCTCACGAGCGGCACGCGCTCGCTCTCCACCAGAGCCTCTCCGACGCAAGGACCGCCGAGCACCAAGTGGCTCACCGCTTGCGGAAGATCGGGGAACTGCGCGAGCGTGCGCCCGAGGATCGCCTGGCACGCGAGCGCGGCGAGGGGCGTCTTCTCGGAGGGCTTCCACACCACCGTATCGCCGCACACGAGCGCGAGCGCCGCGTTCCAGCCCCACACCGCCACGGGGAAGTTGAACGCGGTGATGACGGCGCACACGCCGAGCGGATGCCAGGTCTCCATCATGCGATGACCCGAGCGCTCGGAGGCGATGGTGAGGCCGTGCAATTGCCGCGAGAGCCCGACCGCGAAGTCGCAGATGTCGACCATCTCCTGCACCTCGCCTTCGCCCTCGGAGCGGATCTTGCCCGCCTCGAGCGACACGAGCTCGCCCAGCTCGCGCTTCACCTCGCGCAGGCGCTCGCCGAACGCGCGCACGACCTCGCCGCGCTTCGGTGCCGGGACGAGCCGCCATGCGAGGAACGCCTCGTGCGCGCGGTCGATCGCGTCGCGAACCTGCGCCGCATCGTGCGCGCGAAGACGGGCGAGGCTCTCGCCGGTGACCGGCGTGCGCGCCTCGAGCCCCGCGCCCTCGAAGCGCGGGAGCTCCACGCCGAGCGAAGCGCAGAGCGACCGCGCGCGCTCAGGCAGCGATCCGGGGCTGGGCCAGGCGCGGTTCCGGGTGGGTTCCGGCGAGGCCGTCGCCGCCGTAGTGGCGGCCGAACCGGTTGGCGAGAAAGTCCTCAAGGGTCGCCTCCTCCTGTCGTACGAATCCGCGGCCGCGCACGCGGCCTTCGCGGACGAGATCCACCATCGCGCAGATGCCCGCGGCGGTGGTGAGCTGGATGGCCGAGAGGAAGCGCCCGTTCACGCGTCCGCCATAGATCTTGCGCACGAACGTCTCCTGCACCAGCCGCCCTTCCTTGTACCCCGTCACCGTGACGAAGACCAGCACCACGTCCTGCATCGTCATCGGGATCGCGGCCTCGAAGACGTCGCGCAGGAGCGCGCGGTGCTGCCCGAGGCGCAGGTCCTGGATGAGGATCTTCACGATGTCGCGGTGGCCGGGATAGCGCACGGTCTTGTAGTCGAGCCGCTCGACGCGGCCCGCGAGCGTCTCGCAGAGCGTCCCCAGCCCGCCCGACGTGTTGAACGCCTCGTAGGTCACGCCGTCGAGGGAGAACTCCTCGACCTCCTCGAGCGCCGGGACTTCCATGAGGCGGCCGTCGACGATCGCCTCGCACGGGTTGCAGTACTCGTTGATGAGGCCGTCGGTGCTCCACGTGAGGTTGTACTTGAGCGCGTTGCTCGGATAGACGGGCAGCGCCCCCACGCGCATGCGCACGTCGCGCAGCTTCTCGAAGCCGCGAGTGGCGCCGTGGGCCGCGATCGAGATGAAGCCCGGCGCGAGGCCGCATTGCGGCACGAAGGCGGTGGCCGCGCCCTCCGCGAGGCGCTTCACCGCGCGCGTGCTCTCCACGTCCTCGGTGAGGTCGAAATAGTGCACGCCCGCGGCGCGCGCCGCCGAGGCCACGGCCGGCGTGAGGAAGTACGGGCACGCGGAAATCACCGCATCGTGGCCGGCGAGGACCGAGGCGAGCTCCGCGTCATCGCCCAGCGTGCAGGCGCGCGTGCGATGGAAGAGCTTCCAGGGTGCCAGCCGCGCCGGGTCCTGGTCGACGATCGTCACCTCGTAATCGCCGGTCTCGGAGAGGAGCGCCACGATCGCCTCGCCGATCTTGCCGGCGCCCGCGAGGACCACCTTCATTGCCGTGCCCATGCCCGACTCCCGCCGCCGTGGAACGATCGCTCCACTCTACGCGCTGGCAATGTCAATTTGAAGCGACTAGACTGACGATATAGCGGCTTTATCACGACACTTCGACAAGACAATGCGACGATCCGCCAACGCCCTCGATGCCGGCGACCGCAAGCTCCTCGCGCTCCTCAAGGAGGATGCGCGGCTTTCCACCGCCGCCCTCGCGCGTGCGCTCGGCGTCGCGCGCACCACCGTCGTCGAGCGGTTGAAGCGCCTGCAGAGGAACGGGGTCGTCGCGGGCTACACCGTGCGGCTGCACCCGCGCGTGCAGGGACGAATGCTGCGCGTGCACGTGCTGCTCAGGGTCGACGCGAAGCGCGGCGAGGCGGTGGTGAAGGCCCTGCGCGAGATCCCGCAGGTGCGCGCGGTCTACGCCATCTCCGGTGCCTTCGACAGCCTCGCGTTCGTGGAAGGCGAATCGACCGAGGAGATCGACCAGATGCTCGACGCGATCGGCGCGCTGCCCGGCGTCGTGTCCACGCAGAGCTCGCTGGTGCTCTCGACCAAGTTCGACCGCCAGTAAACCGGGGACAGACCACAATTATCAAAGCGCGAAATCGCGCCGTTTTGCGCTTTGGAAAACGTGGTCTGTCCCCGGTTTACTAGCGGGTCCAGGGCGGGGCAGAGGAGGGATCGATGCCGTAGCGCTTCGCGGCGTCGGCGAGACGGCGATCGCCGAGCGCATGGAGCGCGGCGAGCGCGATCGAATGGCGGTCCACCTCGAAGAAGCGCCGCAGGTTCGCCCGCGTGTCGCTGCGGCCGAAGCCGTCGGTGCCGAGCGCCACGTACGCGTCGCGGATCCACGGGCGGATGAGGTCGGCCACGGCGCTCACGTAGTCGGAGGCGGCGATGATGGGAGCGCCGGATTGGGGGAGTTGCTGCTCGATCCAGCAGCGCGGGTTCCCGTCCTCACGGGAACGACGGATGCCAAGGCGCTCTCCCCTCGTGATCCCGATCGCCTCGCGACGCAGCTCCGTGAAGCTGGTCACCGAGAACACCTCCGCGCCCACGCCCCAGTCGTCCTCGAGGAGCTCGGCCGCGGCGAGCGCTTCCTGCAGGATGGTGCCCGCGCCGAGCAGCCGCACTTTCTGCTTGCGCGAGAAGCCCGGCGGCGCGGAGGCGGGCTTGCCGGCGTCGCGCACGCGATGCATGCCGCGCAGGATCCCTTCGCGCGCCCCCTCCGCCAGCGAGGGCTGCGCATAAACCTCGTTCATGAGCGTCACGTAGTAGAAGACGTCCTCCTGGTCGACGAGCATGCGGCGCATCCCGTCCTCGAGGATCACCGCGAGCTCGCACGCGAGCCCCGGGTCGTAGGCGCGGCAATTGGGAATCGTCGAGGCGACGAGGTGGCTCGTGCCGTCCTCGTGCTGCAGTCCCTCGCCCGAAAGCGTCGTGCGCCCTGCGGTGGCGCCGAAGAGGAAGCCCCGCGAGCGCGAATCGGCGGCCGCCCAGATCTCGTCGCCCACGCGCTGGAAGCCGAACATCGAGTAGTAGATGTACATCGGCAGCATCGCGACGCCGTGCGCGGAGTAGCTCGTGGCCGCCGCGACCCACGAGGCGATCGCGCCCGCCTCGTTGATGCCCTCCTCGAGGATCTGGCCGTCGACCGCCTCCTTGTAGTACGAGAGCTGGTGCTGGTCCTCGGGCTCGTAGAGCTGGCCGATGGGCGAGTAGATGCCGACCTGGCGGAAGAGGTCCGCCATGCCGAAGGTGCGCGCCTCGTCGGCGATGATCGGCACGATGCGCTTGCCGAGCGCCGGGTCGCGCAGCAGCTGCCCGACCATGCGCACGAACGCGACCGTCGTGGACATCTCCTTGCCGGCGGCCTCGAGCGCGAACTTCGCGAACGCCCGCGCCTCGGGCGTGGCGAGCGGCCCGGCTCTCGCCAAGCGCGCGGGAAGATAGCCGCCCAGCTTCTCGCGCCTCGCGTGCAGGTACGCCATCTCCGGGGCGTCGCGCGGCGGCCGCACGAACTCGCACGCATCGCACGCCGCATCCTCGATCGGCAGCGCGAAGCGGTCGCGGAAGGCGAGGAGCTCGGCGGTGTCGAGCTTCTTCTGCTGGTGCGTGGTCATCCGGCCCTGCCCGGCGCTGCCCATGCCGTAGCCCTTCTTGGTCATCGCGAGGATCACCGTGGGCTCGCCTTCGTGGCGCATCGCGTGCCAATAGGCCGAGAAGATCTTCACCGGGTCGTGGCCGCCACGGCGCAACCGATCGATGTCGTCGTCCGAAAGGTGCGCGACGAGCTGCTGCAGCTCCGGATACTTGTTGAAGAAGTGCTCGCGGTTGAAGCGCCCGTCGGTCGCCGCGTAGGTCTGGAACTCGCCGTCCACGGTCTCGAGGAAGCGCTTCTCGAGCCACTGGTGCACGTCGCGCGCGAAGAGCGGATCCCAGTCGCTCGACCAGAGGAGCTTCACCACGTTCCAGCCGGCGCCCGCGAAGAGGCCCTCGAGCTCCTGGACGATCGACCCGTTGCCGCGCACCGGGCCGTCGAGCCGCTGCAGGTTGCAGTTCACGACCAGCACCAGGTTGTCGAGCTTCTCGCGCGCGGCGACCGAGAGCCCCGCGAGCGACTCGGGCTCGTCCATCTCGCCGTCGCCCACGAAGCACCACACCTTGCGCCCGCGCGTATCGACGATGCCGCGATGCGCGAGGTAGCGCATGAAGCGCGCCTGGTAGATCGCGAAGAGCGGCCCGACTCCCATCGATCCGGTGGGGAACTGCCAGAAGTTCGGCATCAGCCACGGATGCGGATAGGACGAGAGGCCCTTGCCGGCGGTCTCGCGGCGGTAGTTGTCGAGCTCGCCCTCGGCGAGGCGTCCCTCGAGGAACGCGCGCGCGTAGACGCCAGGCGCGGAATGCGGCTGGAAATACACGAGGTCGCCGCGCTCGCCGGCGCGGAAGAAATGGTTGAAGCCGACCTCGAACAGATCCGCCGCCGAGGCGTAGCTCGCGATGTGGCCGCCCAGCTCGCCGCTCGCGCGGTTGGCGCGCACCACCATCGCGAGCGCGTTCCAGCGCACCAGCGCCGAGATGCGCGCCTCGATCTCGAGGTTGCCCTGGTAAGGCGGCTGCTCGGCGAGCCCGATGGTGTTCACGTACGGCGTCGCGAGCACCTGCGGCAGCGGCACTCGGCGCGCGCGCGCATGCTGCAGCAGGCGGCGCAGGAGGAAGGTCGCGCGGTCGGCGCCCTCGGACTCGATGAGCGCGTCGAGCGCCTCGACCCATTCGCGGGTCTCGAGGGGATCGGAATCCGGATCGTGCGGATCGCCGACCTGGCGCGGAATGGAAGGGTCCATGGGCGAAGGGATAATGGGGACAGACCCGCTTTTCCACGCAGCGGAAAAGCGGTCCGTCCCCATTTTCGCACTACGAGCTTTACTTCACGAGCCCCTCGGCCTTCAGCGCCGCCTGCACTGCGGGCCGCCTGGCGATGTTCTCGCGCCAGCCCTTGAGCACCGGCCAGTCCTCGAGCTTCATGCCCACGAAGTGGGTCCAGCCGAGCAGCACGAAGAGATAGCCGTCCGCGACGGTGAAGCGATCGCCGACGAGATACTGGCGGCCCTCGAGCTCCTTCGAAAGCCAGTCGAAGCGACCCGCGAGGCGCTTCCTCGCGACCGGCTTGTAGTCCTCGGGCGTCTCCGGCGAGAAGAGCGGCGTGAAGCCCTTGTGGATCTCGGAGGTGAGGAAATTCAGCCACTCCTGCAGCCGCACCCGCTCGAGGGTGCCCGCCTTCGGAGCGAGACCGGACTCGGGCTTGCGGTCGGCGATGTACTGCACGATCGCCGGGCCCTCGGTGAGGCGCTCGCCGCCGTCGAGCTCGAGCACCGGCACGTAGCCCTTGCCGTTCACCGAGTAGAAGTCGCCGCCGCCCTCGTACCGGTGGGTCTTCGTGTCCACCTTCACCAGGTCGAACGGGAGCCCCGCCTCGCGCAACGCGATGTGCGGGGAGAGCGAGCAGGCGCCGGGCGCGTAGTAGAGCTTCACGATGTCCTCCGTTCGGGATGGTGGGAAGGGGCGAGTGCTACGGATGCCGGGTATCCATTGTGAGGCAGGCGGGATCCGCGGCGGGAACCACCGTCACGAAACCGTCATGCGCCCTTCGTACAGTCCGAAGGTCACCCCGACGACCAAACGGAGAAAAGCGAATGCGTGCAAAACGCGTCTTCGCCGCGGCCAGCATGGCCGTGGCCGCCCTGGCGACCCAGGCGTACGCAGTGGACATCACCGGCGCCGGTTCCACCTTCGCCTACCCGATCTATTCCAAATGGGCCGAGGCCTACAAGGAGAAGACCGGGGTCGGCCTCAACTACCAGTCGATCGGCTCCGGCGGCGGCATCAAGCAGATCATCGCCAAGACCGTCGATTTCGGCGCCTCGGACATGCCGCTCACCGTGGAAGACCTCCAGAAGGACGGCCTGCAGCAGTTCCCGACCTGCATCGGCGGCGCGATCCCGGCCGTGAACCTGAAAGGCGTGAAGCCGGGCGAGCTCAAGCTCACGGGTACCGTGATCGGCGACATCTACCTCGGCAAGGTGAAGAAGTGGAACGACCCCGAGATCAAGAGCCTCAACCCGCACGTGAACCTGCCGGACACCGCCATCACCCCGGTGCACCGCTCGGACGGCTCGGGCACGACCTACATCTGGTCGGACTACCTCTCGAAGGTGAGCGACGAGTGGAAGTCGAAGGTCGGCGAGGGCACCTCGATCAACTGGCCCACGGGCGTCGGCGGCAAGGGCAACGAGGGCGTCGCCTCCTACGTGCAGCGCATCAACGGCGCGATCGGCTACGTCGAGTACGCGTACGTGCTGCAGAACCACATGACGTACGCCGTGGTGAAGAACCAGGAAGGCGAGTACGTGTCGCCGAACGCCAGGTCCTTCCAGGCGGCCGCCGCGGGCGCGGACTGGAGCAAGGCGCCGGGCATGAACCTGATGCTCACCGACGCGCCGGGCAAGGGCGCCTGGCCGATCGCGGGCGCGACCTTCATTCTCGTGCACACGACGTCGGACAACCCGGCGCAGGAGAAGCAGGTCCTCGAGTTCTTCAAGTGGGCCTACGCCAACGGCGGCAAGATCGCCGAATCCCTCGACTACGTCCCGATGCCGGCGAGCGTCGCGAAACTGATCGAGTCGAACTGGAAGGAAATCAAGGACGCGTCCGGCAAGCCGATCATCTGAGGACCGGCGCTCAACGCCCATGAGCGCAGTGCTGGATAATACCGGGCTGGCGACCGCGGAACCCTCCGCGGTCGTCGCTTTTACACCCAGGCCACCCGTGCTCCGAAACAACGCGCTGATGGACGCGCTGTTCCGCAACCTCACGCGCTTCTTCGCGTTCGCGGTCTTCAGCCTGCTCGCCGCGATCCTCGTCTCCCTGGTCGTGGGCAGCATGCCCGCGATCCGCAAGTTCGGCCTCGGCTTCCTCGTGAGCGCCGAGTGGGACCCGGTGCAGGAGAATTTCGGCGCGCTGGTCCCGATCTACGGCACCGTCCTCACCTCGGCGATCGCGCTCGGCATCGCGATCCCGGTGAGCTTCGGCATCTCGGTATTCCTCACCGAGCTCTCGCCGGTCTGGCTGCGCCGGCCGCTCGGGACGGCGATCGAGATGCTCGCGGCGATCCCGAGCATCATCTACGGCATGTGGGGGCTCTTCGTCTTCGCGCCGGTGTTCCAGGACCAGGTGCAGCCCTTCCTCTCCGATACCCTGGGGAAGGTGCCCGGCATCGGCTTCCTCTTCTCCGGCCCGCCGATGGGAATCGGCATGCTCGCGGCGGGCATCATCCTCGCGATCATGGTGATCCCCTTCATCACCGCGGTGATGCGCGACGTCTTCGAGCTGGTGCCGGCCATGCTCAAGGAGTCGGCCTACGGCCTGGGCTCCACCACCTGGGAGGTCGTCCGCCGCGTGGTGCTGCCCTACACGAAGGTGGGCGTGATCGGCGGCATCATGCTGGGCCTCGGCCGGGCGCTCGGCGAGACCATGGCGGTCACGTTCGTGATCGGCAACGCGCACGATTTCAGCACCTCGCTCTTCATGCCAGGCAACTCGATCGCCTCGGCGCTCGCCAACGAGTTCAACGAGGCCTTCGGCGCCGTGTACACTGGGGCGCTGATGGAGCTCGGCCTCATCCTCTTCCTCATCACGACCATCGTGCTCGCCGGCTCCAAGCTCCTGCTGCTGCGGCTCGCCCGCGGCGAAGGCACGCAGACGTAGCGATGGCGATCGCGACCCACGACAATCCGCCCTACCGGCGCCGCCGCCGCACCAACGCGGTGATGATGACGCTCTCCTCGTTGGCGCTCGCCTTCGGCCTCTTCTGGCTCGCCTGGATCCTCGGCGAGCTCCTCCTGGAAGGCGCGGCGGCGCTGCGGCCCTCGCTCTTCTACCTCATGACGCCTCCGCCCGGCTCCGACGGCGGCCTTGCGAACGCCATCTTCGGCAGCGTGCTGATGTCGGGCGCGGGCACGCTCATCGGCACCCCCGTCGGCATCCTCGCCGGCACCTACCTCGCCGAATACGGCAAGCGCGGCTGGCTCACGCCGGCCACCCGCTTCATCAACGACGTGCTCCTCTCGGCGCCCTCGATCGTGATCGGCCTCTTCGTCTATTCGGTCTACGTGGCGCGCGCGAAGCACTTCTCGGGATGGGCGGGCGCGCTCGCGCTCGCGATCCTCGTGGTCCCCGTCGTGGTGCGCACCACCGACGACATGCTGAAGCTCGTCCCGAACAGCCTGCGCGAGGCGGCGGTCGCCCTGGGCTGCCCGACCTGGAAGATGATCACGATGGTCTCCTACCGCGCGGCGAAGGCGGGCATCGTCACCGGCATCCTCCTCGCCGTGGCGCGCATCTCCGGCGAGACGGCGCCGCTCCTCTTCACCGCGCTCAACAACCAGTTCTGGTCCGCGGACCTGAACCGCCCGATGGCGAACCTGCCCGTGGTGATCTTCCAGTTCGCGATGAGCCCGTACGACGACTGGCACCGCCTCGCCTGGGGCGGCGCGGCCCTGATCACCCTCTTCGTGCTCGGGCTCAACATCGCCGCGCGCACCTTCTTCCGTCCCAAGTAGCCTCCATGAACGCCGTGCCCGAGCCCGTCACCGAGATCCTTCCCGCGACCAAGATCCAGGTGCGAAACCTGGACTTCTTCTACGGCGCCTTCCACGCCCTGAAGCGCGTGAGCCTCGACATCCCCGAGAAACGCGTGACCGCGTTCATCGGTCCCTCGGGATGCGGGAAATCGACGCTCCTGCGCACCTTCAACCGCATGTACGCGCTCTATCCGGAGCAGCACGCCACCGGCGAGATCCTCCTCGACGGCGAGAACGTCCTCACGGCGAAGGGCGACGTGTCGCTGCTGCGCGCGAAGGTCGGCATGGTGTTCCAGAAGCCGACGCCCTTCCCGATGTCGATCTACGACAACATCGCCTTCGGGGTGCGCCTCTTCGACAGCCTGTCGCGCGCGCAGATGGACGAGCGCGTCGAATGGGCGCTCACCAAGGCCGCGCTCTGGAAGGAGGTGAAGGACAAGGTGCACCAGAGCGGCCTGAGCCTCTCGGGCGGACAGCAGCAGCGCCTGTGCATCGCGCGGGCGGTCGCGGTGAAGCCCGAGGTGCTGCTCCTCGACGAGCCGTGCAGCGCGCTCGACCCGATCTCCACCGCCAAGGTCGAGGAGCTCATCACCGAGCTCAAGGACGACTACACGGTCGTGATCGTGACCCACAACATGCAGCAGGCCGCCCGGGTCTCCGACTACACCGCCTACATGTACCTGGGCGAGCTCATCGAGGTCGGCGAGACCGACCAGCTCTTCGTGAAGCCCTCCAAGCAGGCGACCGAGGACTACATCACCGGACGTTTCGGCTGAGCGTTCTCCCTCTCCCTCGCGAGATGGAGGCGCGTTCGGCGTCGCCGCGGGGAGCCGGAGCTTTGCCGTCACGCGGCGGTCATCTTCGGCCGGTACAGTCGGCGCATCCTCGACGGAGACTGCCATGGAGGGAATCGGAGCAACGTCCGGCGCGGCGAACCCGGCGCGCGGGGCCGCGAACGCGCCGCGCTTCCGCGCCAGCGCCTCCCGCGAGCATCTTCTGGTCCGCGACCTTCGCGCGGAGCGCGTCGTCTGCGCGTGCAGCCTGCTTCCCCCGGCGATCGTGGAGACGGCGGGCGGCTACGACGCGGAGCGCATCTTCGACCTCGCCATGCTCGACGTGCTGAGGAGCCGCATGGTGGAGCTCGGCGGCCCGCGCATCGACCGCGGCTATCGCACCGGCGCGATCCTGCAGCACCTCGGGTCCTCGCTCGCGCGCTACCTCGTGGAGCACGGCTACGATTACGTCATGGCGTCGGTCGAGATCCCCCTCGCCGACGGCGGGCACGCGGCGGCCTCGGCCTACCGCTGCGTGAGCGAGGCCCACATCAGCCCGGAGGACCTGCGCGCGATCCCGCGCCAGCGCCTGCCGCTCGAGGCGCTGAGGAGCTTCCTGCCGCACGATCCGCCCGCGCTGCTGCGCGCCTGGCTCGACCTCGGCGCGTGGGTATGCGGCGAGCCCGCGATCGATCCCGCCTTCGACCGCGCCGCGATCCCACTGCTGCTGCCGCTCGCGCGCATGCGCGGGCGCTACGCGCGCGAATTCCTCGCCCGCGCCGCGTGACGGCCGGGACGCCCGAGCTCGACACGATCCTCGAGGAGGTCCGCGGACGGCACGAGACCCGGGTGCTCTGCGAGGTGCGGGCCGCGGGACGAACCTTTCCGGTGCACGCGATCGCGCTCGGCAGCCCGTCGGCCGACGCGGCGGTCGGCTTCTTCGGCGGCGTCCACGGCCTCGAGCGCATCGGAACCGAGGTCGTGCTGTCGTTCCTCGCCCTGCTCCTCGAGCGCCTGCCGGTGGACGAGGCGCTGCGACGCCAGCTCGAACGCGTGCGCCTCGTCTTCGTCCCGCTGGTGAATCCGGCCGGCATGTGGCTCGGCACGCGCGCGAACGCGAACGGGGTCGACCTCATGCGCAATGCCCCGCTGCAGTCGTCGGAGCGCGTGGCCCTCCTCGCCGGCGGCCACCGCTTGAGCGCGCGCCTGCCGTGGTACCGGGGACGCGCGGGCGCGCCGATGGAGGCGGAAAGCCGCGCGCTCTGCGACCTGGTCCTCGAGGAGCTCGCCTGCCGCCGCTTCAGCATCGCGCTCGACTGCCATTCGGGATTCGGGCTCGCCGACCGGATCTGGTTTCCGCACGCCCACACGCACGAGCCGTTCGCGCGCATCGCCGAGGTCCACGCGCTCCTCATGCGCTTCGCGGCGTCGCAGCCGAAGCATCCCTATCTCTTCGAGCCGCAGTGCCGCCAGTACCTCACGCACGGCGACCTCTGGGACTACCTCGCGCTTTCCTGCGAGGCGCGCGCGGTGTTCCTGCCGCTCACGCTCGAGATGGGATCGTGGCGGTGGATCCGGAAGAGCCCGCGCCAGGCGTTCTCGCGCCTCGGCATCTTCAATCCGATGCCGGCCGACCGGCGCCAGCGCGTGCGCCGCAACCACCTCGCATGGCTCGCCTACCTGTGCGAGGCGGCGGCGACCCACGCGCAGTGGCTCCCCGCGGGCGTCGAGCGGCTGCGGCACGAGCGCGCTGCCCTCGAGCGCTGGTTCGACGTCGCATGAACTGGATCCTGCTGCGGGGCCTCGCGCGCGAATCGCGGCACTGGGGCGATTTTCCGCGCGCGCTCGAGGCGGCGCTGCCGTCCGCGCGCGTCCATGCGCTCGACCTTCCCGGCAACGGCGCGCTCCACGACCGGAGCAGCCCCACGCGCGTGGAGGACATGGCGGACGCGTATCGCGCGATGGCCGCGAAGCACGCCATCGCGGGACCGCTCGCGATCCTCGGCCTCTCGCTGGGCGGCATGGCCGCGATGTCGTGGGCGTCGAGGTATCCCGGCGAGGTGTCCTCGCTCGTGCTGGTGAACACGAGCGCGCGGCCATGGTGCGCCGCGCACGAGCGCTTGCGGCCGGGCGCCGCGCTCGCCCTGGCACGGGTTGCGCTCGCCTCGCGCACGCCCGAGCGCCGCGAGGCGCAGGTGCTGCGCCTCGTCAGCGCGAACCCCGATGCGCACGCGATGCTGCCGGACGAGTGGGCCCGCTATGCGCGCGAACGGCCGGTCTCTCTCGTGAACCTCGCGCGGCAGCTCCTCGCGGCGGCGCGCTTCCGCGCGTCGCTTCGCCCGCCCGTTGCCGCGGTGCTCGTGCTCGCGAGCCGCGGCGACCGCCTCGTGCAGGTGCACTGCTCGATGCGCCTCGCCTCGGCATGGAACGCATCGCTCGCGATCCATCCGGCTGCCGGGCACGACCTGCCGCTCGACGACCCGGGCTGGGTCGCCGCACGCATCCGCGACTGGCAGCTCGATACTCAGGCGCTCAGCTCGGCCGCCTCGACCGCCTCCCCGCAGGCGCCGCCGATGTAGCGCGCGCGCTTGCCCGGCTTCATGCGCAGCAGGTCCACCAGCACGAGGCCGTCCACGCAGTCGCCGAACGAGGTGTCGAGGTGGAAGCCCAGGAAGCGCGTTCCCCCCGGCTCGCAGAGCTCGGTGTACTGCTTGTAGAGCGCGGGAACGGAAAGCTCGCGGCGCGCGAGCTCGCGCTTCAATGCCCGGAAGTCCGCGCGGCAATCGTCGCCGGGCATCAGGCGCTCGAGCGCGGCGATCTGCGCCTCGGCGATGGCGTAGGGACTGCGCGGCGTCGCGAGCCTCTCGCGCATGCCGAAGTGGCGCGAGTAGAAATGCACGACCATGCGCCGCGCATCCTCGGGATACAGCGGGCTCAGGCTCACCGCGCCGAAGAGATAGCGCACGTCGGGCCGCGTGGCGAGGAGCGCGCCGATGCCCTGCCAGAGGTGCTCGAGCGCGCGCAGCCCCTGGTAGCGCGGCTGCACGAAGCTGCGGCCGAGCTCGAGGGACTGCTCGAAATGGGGCCGGATTCCCTCCTCGAACTCGAAGAGCCGGTTCGTGTAGAGGCCCGCCGTGCCGCGCTCGGCGACGATCCTCGCCACGTCGCCCACGCGATAGGCGCCCGCGATCTGCAGCTGCGCGTCGTCCCACAGCACCACGTGCGAGTAATACGCGTCGAACGCATCGAGGTCGCGGCGCCGCCCGGTGCCCTCGCCCACGCGGCGGAAGGCGATCTCGCGAAGCCGCCCCAGCTCGCGCAGCACCGCGGAGTCGGGACGCGGGTCGAAGAGCAGGACCTGCATGCCGTCGCCGGTCCGGCCGAGCGTCCGCGCCTCGCGCAGCTCGCGGCGCAGCCGCAGCCGGTCTTCCGGGCGCGCGACGGTCTTCTCGGTGCGCAGCGCGACCACCTTCGCACGCGGCATGCCGTAGACCGCGCCGTGCACGCGCCGGATCTTCTCCTCGCGCGGCACGTCGAGCGCCGCGAGCGCCTTCCACGGGATCGG
Source organism: Usitatibacter sp. (assembly GCA_035516915.1). Taxonomy (GTDB): domain Bacteria; phylum Pseudomonadota; class Gammaproteobacteria; order Burkholderiales; family Usitatibacteraceae; genus Usitatibacter. The sequence continues at coordinate 23,138 of DATIZV010000208.1, forward strand.
CTCGCCGATGCGCACTTCCATCGTGCCGTTCCTCTGCAGGTGCGGCTCGCGCAGCAGCATGAGCGTCGAGAGCGGCCGGAAGATGGTGGAGACGCCGTAGAAGAGCGCGGAGTTGCGCGCGCGCAGGCGCACGGGAAGCAGCGGCGCGCGGGTCGCCTCGGCGAAACGCAGGAAGCCGCCGCGCCAGCGCGGATCGCGGATGCCGGTGAGCCCGGCGCGCGACACCTCGCCGCTCGGGAACACGATCACCGCCTCGTCGTTGCCGAGCGCAGCCTCGATCGCCTTCACGTTCTCGCGGTTGTCGCCGCCGCCCATGTTCGCGACCGGAAGCATCAGGCTGCGCATGGCGTCGAGCTGCAGCAGCACGTCGTTCGCGACGATGCGCACGTCGCGGCGCACCTCGCCCACGAGCTTCAGGAGCGCGACGCCGTCGAGGAGGCCGAGCGGATGGTTCGCGACGATCACCACGCGTCCTTCGGCGGGAATGTTCTCGATCTCGCGGCCGACCACCTTGTAGCTGAAATTGAACCACTCGAGCATGCGGTCGACGAACTCGAAGCCCTCGAGCCCCTCGCACTGCGCGAGGAACGCGTTCGCGTCGTCCTCGCGGGCGATGCGCTTCATGAGGGCGAGCATCGGGCGCGCGAGGATCTCGGGCCTCGGCGCGAATTCCGGGAACCGCGATTCGAGGACCTGTTCGAGCTGCAGCATGGGCGCCTCCTAGCGAAGGTGCGGGACGAGGATCACGCTCCAGACGAGCGTCATCAGCAGGAGCGTCACGAGGACCGCGGCGCTGCCGATGTCCTTCGCGCGCTTCGAGAGCGAGTGGTGCTCGAAGGAGATGCGGTCGATCGCCGCCTCGACGCTCGAGTTGAGGAGCTCCACCACCAGCACCAGCAGCACGGAGGCGATGAGGATCGCGCGCTCGGTCGGCTCGAGCGGAATCGCGCAGGCGGCGGGCACGAGGATCGCCGCGAGCAGGATCTCCTGGCGGAAGGCGCTCTCGTGGCGCCACGCGTCGGCGAGGCCCGCGATCGAGTTGAAGAACGCCTGGACGATCCGGGCGATGCCGCGCTTGCCCTTGAACGGGCTTTCGACGGATTCGGCGAGCGGGCCCTGCGGCGTCATGCGGCGTGCGGGAGGGGATCGCCGCCCTCGCGCGCGGGGACCAGGTGCGAGACGAACTGCGCGCTGCTCGCCTGCCAGGAGAAGCGCGCGGCGTAGCGCAGCACCCGGTCGCGATCGAGCGCGAGGGCCGCCAGCGCCGCGGAGCGCAGGTCCTCGTCGAGGACGCCGGCGTGCGCTTCCCTGACGACGTCGATCGGCCCGCGTACGGGGAAGGCGGCGACCGGCGTGCCGCAAGCCATCGCCTCGGCGAGCACGAGGCCGAAGGTGTCGGTGCGGCTGGGAAAGACGAACACGTCGGCCTGCTGGTAATACGAAGCGAGCTCCTCGCCGTGCTTGGCGCCCACGAAGAGCGCGCCGGGAAATCGCCGCTCGAGCTCCTCGCGCTGCGGGCCGTCGCCCACTACGACCTTGCTGCCCGGAAGGTCGAGGCCGAGGAACGCGGGAATGTTCTTCTCCACGGCGAGACGGCCGACGTAGAGGAATACCGGGCGCGGCAGATCGCTGCGCCGCTCGCGCGCGGGACGGAAGAGCTCGGGGTCCACGCCGCGCGACCATTCGGCGATGCGCGCGAAGCCGCGCCGCGCGAGCATCTCCGAGATCGCCGGCGTCGCGACCAGCACCGCGGAGGAAGGGCCGTGGAAGCGGCGCAGCCATGCGTAGGTGAGCGCGAGCGGCACGCCGAAGCGCGGCTTCACGTACTCGGGAAAGCAGGTGTGGTACGCGGTCGTGAAGGCGAGCCGGTTCTTGAGGCAATGGGCGCGCGCGGCGATCCCGATCGGGCCCTCGGTCGCGATGTGCACCGCATCCGGGTCGAACGCGCCGAAGCGCTCCGCGACCTTCCTTCCCGGAAGCACCGCGAGGGGGATGTCGGGATAGGTGGGCATCGGAATCGTGCGGAAGCCCTCGGGCGAGAGGACGTGCACCTCGTGCCCCCAGCGCTCGAGCCAGCGCACGGTGTTCGCGAGCGTCACCACGACGCCGTTGAGCTGCGGTGCCCAGGCGTCAGTCGCCAGCAGAATACGCAATGTTCGCTCCCGCGGGGCGGAGCAGCCCGCGCATCCATGCGTGCTCCGCGCCGGTGATGGCGCCCTGCCGCAGCGCCTCGATCGCCTTCCAGTCGATGATGCGCAGCTCGCCGCTCTCCAGCTCCACGAGCGCGGTGAGGCTCTCGACCCAGTCGCCGTCGTTGCAGTAGAGGATCCCGCCGATGTCGCGGATCTCGGCCTTGTGGATGTGGCCGCACACGACCCCGTGGAAGCCGCGCCGCCGCGCCTCGTGCGCGAGCGCGTCCTCGAAGCTGCCGATGTAGCTCACCGCGTTCTTCACGCGGTGCTTGAGGTATTGCGCGAGCGACCAGTAGCGCAAGCCGAGCTTCGCGCGCAGGTGGTTGAACCAGCGGTTCGCCTGCAGCGCGAGCATGTACGCGGCGTCGCCCACGTGCGCGAGCCACTTCGCCCGCTGCACCACCGCGTCGAAGAGGTCGCCGTGGATCACCAGGAGCCGCCGGCCGTCGGCGGTCACGTGCTCGGCCTCGTCGCGGATCTCGATGCCGCCGAACGCGAGGCCGAGGAACTGGCGCATCGCCTCGTCGTGGTTGCCGGCGACGTAGGTGACGCGCGTGCCCTTGCGCGCTTTGCGCAGCACCTTCTGCACGACGTCGTTGTGGGTCTGGTGCCAGAACCAGCGGCGCTTGAGCTGCCAGCCGTCGATCACGTCCCCGACGAGGTAGAGGTGGTCGCTGTCGGTGTGGCGGAGGAAGTCGAGGAGCCGCTCGGCCTGGCAGTTGGGAGTGCCGAGGTGGACGTCGGAGAGGAAGATCGCCCGGAACCGCAGCGTGGCGGCTTCTTCCTCGGCCACTTGATCCCGCTTCTGAGCATCCATGCGCAAGCGATTGTGGCCGCGCCGGAAGTCCGTTTCATGGCAGCGGCGTGACGATCGTGTGACCGCGCGCCGCGCGATGCAGCGCCGCTTCCTCCGCGCAGATGTGGATCGATTGCACCGCGCGGTAGTACTGCACGAGCTCGAGCGGAAGCCGCCGCGCCGCGCCCTCGGAAACGGCGGCTAGGACGCCGCGGATGCGCTTCCACGTCTCGTGCATGGCGCGATGGTCCGCCTCGAGCTCCTCGCACAGCTCGCGGAATCGCGCGCGGCGCACGCCCGCGGGGATGCGCCGTTCGAGGTACGGGATCAGCGTGCGCTCCTCGTCCTCGTGGTGCCTGGGAAGGGACTCGCCGAAGAAGCCCAGCAGGCCCGCGGCCGCGGCGCTCGTGCGCTCGTCCATCTCGCCCGCCTCCAGGCGTCCCGCGAGATCGACGAGCGCGGCGAGGCTCCTCTCCGCGCGGCGATGGAACGCGAGGTAGGGCTCGAGCGGATCGCGGGCGCCGCCGGCGAGGTCGGAGAGGTCCATCGCGCCAACGTAGTGCCGCGATGTGACAATTCGACGAGCGGCCTCGCGGCCGATGCCGTGCGGCGCCGGTCGCGCGCTCGTGGCGCAAAAGAAAATCG
>DATIZV010000209.1:0-7704 GCA_035516915.1 Usitatibacter sp.
CGTGCGCCCCGATCCGCCCGATGCGCGGTCGGATCGCGTGCCGGTCGTGCTCGTCCACGGCTATTTCGCCAATCGGGGATACTTCCGTCCCCTGCTGCGCCGCCTCGAACCGCTCGGCGTGGGTCCGATCTTCGTGCCGACCTGCGATGCCATGACCGCTCCGATCGAAGCGTACGCCGACGAGCTGCACGGGCACGTCGAGCGCATCGTCTCCGCCACGGGCCAGCCGCGGGTCGTGCTCGTGGGGCACAGCATGGGCGGGCTCGTCGCGAGGAGCTATCTGGTGCGGCACGGAACGCGTCGCGTGGAGCGGCTCGTCACGCTGGGAAGCCCCCACCATGGGACGGTCCTCGCATACCTGGGGATGGGCAAGAACGCGCGCGAGATGGAGCCGGGCAGCGAGTTCCTCGAGCGGCTGGAGAAGGACGAGGCGCGGGCGGGCGTGCGGGTGGAAGCGCTTTCGATCTATTCCCGCCACGACAACATGGTGTTCCCGCAAGCGACCAGCCGCCTCGCGGGCGCGCGCCTGCTGGCGATCTCCGGCGTCGGCCACATCGCGATGCTGCGCTCGCCGCTCCTGCTGGGGGCGCTGCTCGCGGAGCTGCGCGCCGCCGGCGCCGCGCCCACCGCCTAGAGCAGCGCGAGCACCTCTTCGCCGTGGCGCGCGACATCGGGTCGATCGATCACTTGCACGACGAGCCCGTCGCGATCGATGAGGAAGGTGACGCGCTCGGCGAGCCCGGCGGCGGTACGAAGCCGCGCGAGCAGCCCGGGTCCGCCGAGCACTCCGTAGGCGCGCCCGATCTCGCCGTCCGCGTCGACGAGCAGCGGAAAGTTCAGCGCGTGCTTGCTCGTGAAGGCGCGGTGGGAGGCGACGTCCTGCGTCGAGACGCCGAGCACCGCCGCGCCCTTCGCCGCGAGGAGCGGCATGTGGTCGCGAAGCGAGCAAGCCTGGCGCGTGCATCCCGGCGTGTCGTCGCGCGGATAGAAGTAGAGCACGAGCTTGCGTCCGCGGAAATCGTCGAGGGACACGCGCCGCCCGTCGGTGGTGACGCCCTGGAACGGCGGGGCAGGATCGCCGGGAGAGGGACGCACGGCCCTACCAATGGATGCCGCGCGTCGCCTGGACCAGCGCGAGCTGCGCGGGCGACAAGCGCGCTTCCGACGGCGCGCCCGACGCGGGCCCCGATTCCGGAAAGGCGCGGAACGCGGCGTTGAGGATGAGCTGCGATGCGCGGGGAGCGAGCGCCCGCAGGACCTCGCCCAGGACGCCGAGGCCGGTGGCGACGCGCGCCGGCCGCTCCACGATGGCGCGCACCACGAGCTCGGCTGCCTCCTCCGCGGAGAGCATCGGAACGCGCCGGTAGATGGCGGTGGGTGCGCTCATCGGCGTGCGCACCAGCGGCATGTTGACGGTCGTGAAGCGCACGTCCCGGTCGGCGAACTCGCTCGCCGCGCACTCGCTGAAGGCGTCCAGCGCGGCTTTGGAGGCGACATAGGCGGAGAAGCGCGGCGCGCGCGTGAGCACGCCGATGGAGGAAACGTTGACCACGTGGCCGCCTCCCGCGCGGAGCATCGCCGGAAGGAACCCGAGGATCAGCCTCAGGCTCCCGAAGTAGTTTAGCTGCATCGTGCGTTCGAAGTCGTGGAAGCGGCCGAGCGAGGCGGCGATGCTGCGACGGATCGAGCGGCCGGCGTTGTTCACCAGGACGTCCACGCCGCCGTACTGGCGCAGCACGGCGGACACGACGCGCTCGCAATCGGCGCCGTCGGCGAGGTCGCAGCGAAAGAAATGCGCTTCTGCGGCGTGCGCACGCAGCCGCTTCATCACGGGAGAGGCGCGCTTCGCGTCGCGGGCGATCACCGCGAGGCGCGCTCCGGCGTCCGCGAGGCGATAGGCCGTCGCCTCCCCGATGCCCGAAGTACCTCCGCTCAGCACGACGACCTTGCCCTTCACGCGCGCTTCGAGCGTGCGACCGGTGCCCCGTTCGGGATCGAGGTGCCGTTCCCAGTAATCCCAGAGGCGCCAGGCATAGCTCTCGAGCGGCGGCACCGAGATGCGGGTGCCCTTCAAGGCCGCCCGGGTCGCACGCGAGTCGAAGCGTGTCGGATAGTCGAGGAACGCGAGCGCCTGGCGCGGCACGCCCAGCTCCGCGAGCAGCGTCTCCACCGCGGCCCGCGCCGGGCCGAGGGGAATGCGCAGCCGCGGAAGCGGCGCGTGCGCCGCGGCGGCGAAGATCTCGAGGACGTCGCCCGCCGTGCGCGGGTCCGGATCGGTGAGGTGGAAGCAACGCCCGTCGAGGCCGCGCGCGTGGGCCAGATGATCCGTGGCGCGGGCGACGTAGTCGACCGGCACCAGGTTGACCGGGCCGCCCTCGATGCCGGGCATCGGAAGCCACGACGGGACCGCGTCCCGCAGCTTCCGGATCGCGCCGAAGAAATAATAAGGGCCGTCGACCTTGTCCATCTCTCCGGTGCGCGAATCGCCCACGACGATGCCGGGCCGGTAGATGCGCCACGGGATGCCGCGCTCGGCTCGCACCAACGCCTCGGCCTCGTGCTTGCTGCGGAAGTAGGGGTGGTCCAGGCCCTCGGCCTCCTCGAACATGTCCTCGCGGAAGACGCCGTCGTAGCGTCCCGCCGCGGCGATCGAGCTCATGTGGTGGAAGCGCCGCGCCTCCAGCGCGCGCGCCGCCTCGAGGGCGTGGCGCGTCCCTTCCACGTTGGCCCGTTCGACCTCGGCCGCGGGCGCCGCGAGGTCGTACAGCGCGGCGAGGTGGAAGAAGCCGTCGACCTGCCCGCGCAGGCGTGCGACCGCCGCCGAGGAAAGCCCGAGCCTCGGCCTCGCGAGGTCGCCCACGACCGGCACCACCCGATCGGCCGGGGCGCCCCAGCGCGCGAGCAATGCGTGGAGCTTCGGCATCGATTGCCTGCGCACCAGCAGGTGCACGGCGGCGCCGCGCGCGAGCAGCCGCTCCACCAGGAAGCGACCGATGAACCCGGTCGCGCCCGTCACGAAATACGCCATGGAATCCTCCGCGGTACGGCCATGGCGTGATTGTCGGGACGATCGGCCTCGTGCCATTCTGACGCCGAGCAAACGGAGCGCGAATCGGGCGGTCGCCGCGTCGCGCGCCGCCGACGCGCTTCGGCGCGGATGCGATGTTGCGGAGCCGCTACGTCAGAGGGAAGAAAGCGCTTTTTCCGAGTGAAAACCATTGACAACTGGTTTTCGCCCTGTGCATCCTCTCGCTGTCGCGCCTTCCGGGCGAGATGGATGAGAACTCAACGTCACTACCAGATTGGAGGATTCATCAATGGCAGCTAAGAAAGGCAAGAAGGCAGCGAAAAAGCCGGCGGCCAGAAAGTCCGCCGCCAAGAAGCCGATGAAGAAATCCGCGGCGAAGAAACCGGCCGCCAAGGCGAAGAAGCCCGCCACGAAGCGCAAGCCGAACGCAGCCTTCATGAAGCCGATGACCCCCGACAGCACGCTCGCTGCGGTGGTCGGCTCCAACCCCATGCCCCGCACGGAAGTGACGAGCAAGCTCTGGGGTTACATCAAGAAGAACAACCTCCAGGACAAGACGAATCGCCGCATGATCAATGCCGACGACAAGCTCAGGGAAGTGTTCGGCGGCAAGAAGCAGGTGTCCATGTTCGAGATGACCAAGCTGGTCTCGAAGCACATGAAGTGATCCGGGCGCCGGCTCGCCGGCAATGCCACGCAACGGGCCGGTCCGACCGGCCCGTTTCTTTTGGGAGGACGACCGTGCGATTCGTCTCGACTCCGTCCGCGCCGGGACCGCGCGGCCACTATTCGCAGGCGACCGTCCATGCAGGACTCGTCTACGTCGCGGGGCAGCTGCCCATCGTGCCTCGGGAACCGGACCGCAGGCTCGAGGGATTCGAGGCGCAGGCCCGCCAGGTCATCGACAACGTCGTCGCGATCCTCGAGGCTGCCGGAAGCGGCCCGGAATCCGTGCTCAGGGCCTCGGTGTATATCGCCGACGTCGCGCACTGGCCGGCGTTCGATGCCATCTATGCGCAGCGCTTCGGCGATCACAGACCCGCGCGTACCGTCGTCCCCGTGGCGCAGCTGCACCACGGATTCCTGGTCGAGATGGATGCGATCGCCGCGCTCAGGAACGCGGACGCCGTGGCCGCCGGCGCCGTCCCTCCCACGGGCTCATCAGCGTGATCCAGGTGAGCAGGGCGAACTGCTCGGCGAAGCGCGCCACGATTCGACCCGGATCGGGCACGAGGGCGGCATCGGACATGACGCCGAACCCGACGCGGCCGTCGTACGAGAGGAGCGAGAGGCCGAGGCCGATGCCGGCCGCCTGCGGCACCCAGAACTCGACCTCGCGCAGGCGCTCGCCGCCGAGATAGAGCGGCGTCCCGGGACCGGGAACGTTGGTCATCACGACGCTCGCGTTCCGGCCCAGGAAGCGCGTCACGCCCTCCTGCACGGCGCGCGGCCCGAGGCCCACCGCCGCGAGCAGCGCGAGCGTGATCGCAGGCTGGCGCGAGCCCTTCAGCGCGGCCATGCGCCGGCGCACTTCGTAGAGGCGTTCGAGCGGATGCTCGACGAGCGGAAGGTCGAGAAAGACGAGGCCGAAGCGATTGCCGAGCTCGGGTTCCGTCCGCGCGGGGCGCAGGTTCACCGGAACGATCGCGCGCACGTCGGCGCCCTCGATGCGCTCGCCGTGGCCCGCGAGGTAGCCGCGCAGCGCGCCGGCGGCGACGCAGACCAGCACGTCGTTCACCGAGCAGTCCAGGGCGGCGGCGATCGCCTTCACCTCGTCGAGCGGAACCGGAGCGGCCCATGCGACGCGCTTCGCTCCCGAGAGCGCGCCCTTGAATCGAGTCCGCGCGTCGCGGCCCATCCAGGCGAGCTTCGCCGCTTCGGCGGCGACATCGACGCTCTTTCCGAGGGCATCGGTCATGGGTCCGGAAAACACGTCCGCGACCGGAGCGAGGAGGTCGGTCCACCCGGCGGCGCCGGAGCCGGCTTGCGGATGCCGCGCTTCGGGTGCGACCCGGCTCTCGGCCGAAGTCGCTCCCGTCATCGAGAGCATCACGCGGACCAGCGCGATGCCGTCGGCATAGCAGTGGTGGATTCGCGCGATGATTGCGCTGCCGCCTGCATAGCGCTCGACCAGGTGGAACTGCCAGAGCGGCCGGCCCGCCGGAAGGGGCGCCGACGCGAGCCGTCCCACGAGATGCTCGAGCTCGCGTTGTCTCGCGCGTGCGCCGAGGCGCGCGGCCACCACGTGCGCGTCCAGGTCGAAGTCCTCGGCGATCTCCCACAGGCCTCCGCCGGTCGGGTCGGCGACCGGACGGCAGCGGAAGCGCGGATAGGCGAGGAAGCGCGCGGAAATCACGCGCTTCAGGGCGGCGAGCGTGAGGCGCCCCTCGAGTACGAGGAGGCCCACGATCGTCATCGGATGTGCCGGGCCCTCCATGCGCAGCCACGCATGGTCCACTCCGGACATCCGCTCGCGAAGTGCGCTCCCCACGGGACGCGCGCCTCGCGGCTCTCAGGCGGCGGAGCGCTTCGCCCGCGAGCGCGACATGCTCTTGCGCGCGCCCGCCTTGCGCTTGGCGCGGCGTGCACCCGGCTTCCCGGCGGCCTTGCGGGCGCGGGGCGGCTTCCCGTACGCCTGCAGCCGGTCGTTGAGCTCGCGCACCTGCCGCGCGAGGTCCTCGACCTGCCCGGTCGTGAGGACGCCGAGCCGCTTGAGCGAGGTTGCGACGCGCTCCTCGAACAGCTTCTCCAGCTTGTCGAAGCGTCCCGCGTAGTCGGCCCCGCGCATCGTCTTCAGCGCCTGGTCCGCCGCGCCGGCCGCACGTGCGCCCATGGTGCGGCCCTGCTCGACCAGCGCATCGAACATGCGCGGGCCCTCGGTCCTCGCGCGCTCGAACGCGCCGAGCCCGGCGAGCCAGATCTTCTGCGCGGAATCGCGGACCGTCTTGTCGGCGCTCGCGCGCGAGGTGCCTCGGGAACCTTTTCTTCTTGCCATGGTTGGAGCTCCTTCTTCGTCGGACGTGATCCCCGCGCCTGCCGGAGCGAGTCGCAGAGTATAGGCGCCAGCGTAGCGGTCCCCCGGGTTACACTTTTGCGTTGGAGCAAGGAAGGCCCGCTATGGCGATGGCGATGGAAGCGTCGGGGGTCGAGCGGATCTGGCTTCGATCCTACCCGAAGGGAGTTCCGGCGGAGATCCGCGTCGACGAGTTCGCGAGCCTGCGCAGCGTCCTCGAGCGCAGCTTCGAGAAGTTCGCCGATCTCCCCGCATTCACCTGCATGGGGCGGACGCTCACGTACGCGCAGGTCGACGGGCTCTCGCGCGATTTCGCGAGCTGGCTGCAGAACGAGGCCGGCCTCGCCAAGGGGGCCCGGCTCGCGCTGATGATGCCGAACCTGCTCCAGTATCCGGTCGCCCTGTTCGGCGCGCTGCGGGCGGGCCTCGTCGCGGTGAACTGCAATCCCCTGTACACGCCGCGCGAGCTCGAGCACCAGCTGAACGACTCGGGCGCCGACGCGATCGTGATCCTCGAGAACTTCGCACGCACCCTGCAGGAGGTGGTCGCGCGAACCGCGGTACGGCGCATCGTCACGACGCAGGTCGGCGACCTGCTCGGATTCCCGAGGTCGCTGCTCGTGAACGCCGCCGTGAAGCACGTGAAGCGGATGGTGCCGTCGTGGTCGCTGCCCGACCCGGTCGCGTTCAACGCGGCGCTCGCGGGAGGGCGCCGCCACGCGCTCACCGAGCCGCCGCTCGGTCCCGAAGACCTCGCTTTCCTCCAGTACACCGGGGGCACCACGGGCGTCTCCAAGGGAGCGATGCTCACGCACGGCAACATCGTCGCGAACCTCGAGCAGGTCTCGGCGTGGATCTGCGGCGGACTGGAGGAGGGCCGCGAGGTCGTGATCACCGCGCTGCCGCTCTACCACATCTTCGCGCTCACCGGCGGCTGCCTCCTCAACCTGAGGATCGGCGCGCACAACGTCCTCATCACGAATCCGCGCGACCTGCCGGCGTTCGTGAACGAGCTCTCGCGCCATCCCTTCAGCACGATCTCCGGGGTGAATACGCTCTTCAACGCGCTCATGAACACGCCCGGCTTCGCGTCGCTGGATTTCTCGCGCCTCAAGCTCGCGCTGGGCGGGGGGATGGCGGTGCAGCGCGCGGTGGCCGAGCGCTGGAAGTCGATCACCGGCAAGCCCCTGCTCGAAGCCTACGGGCTCACGGAGACCTCGCCCGGCGCGTGCATCAACCCCCTCGTCGAGGGCGCGGACTTCAACGGCACGGCCGGCCTGCCGATTCCCTCGACGATCGTCACCATCCGCGACGACGACGGGCGGGTCCTCGCGATCGGGGAGACGGGCGAGATCTGCATCGCGGGCCCGCAGGTGATGAAGGGCTACTGGAACCGCCCCGACGAGACGGCCAGGGTGATGACCGCGGACGGCGCCTTCCGCACCGGCGACCTGGGGCTCATGACGCCCGAGGGCTACGTGAAGATCGTCGACCGCAAGAAGGACATGATCCTCGTGTCGGGATTCAACGTGTATCCGAACGAGGTGGAGGACGTGGTCGCGATGCTTCCCGGCGTGCGCGAGGTATGCGCGGTGCCGGCGCCCGACGAGCGTTCCGGCGAGACGGTCCGCGTAGTCATCGTGCGCAAGGACCCGTCCCTCAC
>DATIZV010000210.1:0-5194 GCA_035516915.1 Usitatibacter sp.
TACGAGGCGGCGCGCGAGCGCCAGGGCTTCATCGAGGGGCGCATCCTCGAGCTCGAGGCGAAGCTCGCGAACGCCCAGGTGATCGATCCCGGGCTCCTCGAGGACGACGGGCGCGTGGTGTTCGGCACCACCGTGGAGCTCGCCGATACCGCGGGCGGCGAGACGGTGACCTACCAGATCGTCGGCGAGGACGAGGCCGACATCAAGCAGGGCAAGATCTCCTACTCCTCGCCGATCGCGAAGGCCCTCATCGGGAAGTTCTCGGGCGACGTCGCCGAGGTGCGGACTCCGGGCGGGGTGAAGGAGTTCGAGATCGTGGACGTGAGGTACGTTTGACCTCGGGTTCGGGATTCTCGCGGTAGATCACCAGCACCTTCCCGATCCTCTGCACCGCATGGGCCTCGAGCTTCTCGCAGATGGATTGCATCCACGCGTTGCGCGCGTCGCGATCGTCGGTCGCGGCGCGCACCTTGATCAGCTCGTGCGCTTTCAGCGCCCGGTCGACCTCGGCGATCACCTCGTCGGTGAGGCCCTTGTCGCCGATGAGGACCACCGGATCCAGGCGATGCGCGCGGGCGCGGAGCTCGCTGCGCCGGCGCGGCGAGAGGCTTTCGTTCATCGCGCGATTATCCCCGAAAAGCCCCGGCCGGCGCGCAGGGCGCGGCCGCTGCGGTGAGGAGCGCCGTCGCATTCACGGGGCCGTCCGGCGGCCGGCGCGGCGGCGGCGCGGATCGAGGAACACCACGAGTCCGGGCAGGCTCGCGCCGAGGGCGATCACCCCGTACGTGAGCGACAACGCGAGGACCGCGGCAGGGTCCCCGCCGGCGAGCGAGAACAAGGCGACGAGCGTTCCCTCGCGCACGCCCCATCCGGCGATCGAGACGGGCAGCCCGCTCAGCACGATCGCCGGCGGCACCAACACGGCGTAGGCGACGGGCCCGAAGGCAAGCCCGAACGCGCGTCCCAGCGCGAAGAAGGAGAGGATCGAGAGCAGGTGCGCGGCGAGCGACAGGAGGACGAGGGCGGTGCGCTGCGCCGAGAGCGCTCGGCGCGCCCGCTCGCCCGCTTCCCGCAGGACGAGGGCGAGGAGCGCCGGGCGCCGGGGGAGCGGCAGCTTCCCCAGGCACAGGACGATCGAGGATCCGACGAGGCCTGCGCCCATGACGATCGCGAGGGTTCGCTCCACGAGCGGGGGCAGCAGGTGCCGGTCCGCGCCGAGCGCCGCGAGCGAAAGCGCCGTGAGCGAGGCGAACGCCAGCACCCGGTCGAGGAAGACTCCATAGGCCGCGTCGCGCTTGCGGAACCCGCGCCGGGCCACGTCGAGCACGCGCAGCGCGTCGCCGCCGAGCGCCGGCATGGCCTGGTTGAAGAACGCCGCCTTGAAGAGGCTTCGCAGGTAGAACCGGCCGCTTCCGCCGAAGCGCAGGTTGTGCATGACGATCTGCCACTCGCGCGCGGTCACCGCGTTGCTCGCGAGCTGCAAGACGAGCGCGGCGGCGAGGAGCGCCGGGTGCGCGTGGCGCAGCGCCCTCCACACCGCCGACACGTCGATCGCGCGCAGGATGAGCGCGAGCATTCCGACGGTGACCCCCACGCGCAGGACGAGGTCGGCGGCACGGACCGCTTTCGCATGCGATCGCAGCCATCCGCGGATCCTCACCACGGCGCGGTGGTCGATGCTTGCGGACGGCCGGTGCGGAGCTGCGGGCTCATGGGGAGGTGGAACGACATCCGCTCGCGCATCGGGGTTCCGGGCGCGGGAGGCGAGCGTGAGATGATGCGCTCCCGGAACCCGACCCGCGAGGACGCGCCTTGAAGCGCTCGCAATCGAGCCGCCAATGGCTGCGCCGCCACGTGAACGACCCCTACGTGCAGCGTTCGAGACGCGAAGGCTATCGCTCGCGCTCCGCCTACAAGCTCACCGAGATCGACGAGCGCGACCGGTTCCTGAAGCCGGGCATGATCGTCGTCGACCTCGGCGCGGCGCCGGGCGGCTGGTCGCAGGTCGCCGCGAAGCGCGTGGGACGCTCGGGACGGGTGGTCGCGATCGACCTCCTCGAGATGGAGCCGGTCGAGGGCGTCGACTTCGTGCGCGGCGATTTCACCACCGGCAAGGGGCTCGCCGAGTTGGCGGCGCGGCTCGAAGGCCGCGCGGTCGACGTGGTCCTCTCGGACATGGCGCCCAATCTCTCCGGCATCGCCGTTGCGGACCAGGCGCGATCGATGGCCCTCGCCGAAGCCGCGCGCGACTTCGCGCTCTTGCACCTGAAACGCCACGGGGTGCTGCTGGTCAAAATCTTCCAGGGCGCGGGGTATGATGATTACCTCAGGTCGCTGCGCGGCGCGTTCGAGAAGGTGGTGGTGAGAAAGCCCGCGGCGTCGCGCGACGAGAGCGCCGAGCAGTACCTGCTCGCCCGCGGGCCGAGGGAGGCCGAATCTTCTCCCGCGGGGGCTTGAATTCCTCCCCGAAGGCCCGATGTGCACGGAAGGGCCGCTTCATCCCTATGATTCTTGGGGCTATTTATCCGCGGAAGGACGTTCAGTGAACAACACCATTCGAACCATCATGGTCTGGCTCGTCATCGGAGTCATCCTGACCATGGTGTTCATGCAGGTCGGCAACCGCACGTCGAGCCAGAACACGCTCGACTACTCGACCTTCATGGAGCAGGCGAAGCAGGGCCAGATCGCGAAGGCCAAGATCGAGAACATGAAGACCGTGCGCGCGACGACGCGCGACGGCAAGACCTACATCGTCAATACGCCCGGCATCCAGGACCCGTGGATGGTGAGCGACCTCATGAAGGACGGCGTCACCATCGAGGCGAAGCCCGAGGAGGAGCCCTCGCTCCTCATGAACATCTTCGTGTCGTGGTTCCCGATGCTGCTGCTCATCGGCGTGTGGATCTTCTTCATGCGCCAGATGCAGGGCGGCGGGCGCGGGGGTGCCTTCTCGTTCGGCAAGTCGCGCGCGCGCATGCTCGACGAGAACCAGAACCAGGTGACGTTCGCCGACGTCGCGGGCGTGGATGAGGCGAAGGAAGAGGTCGGCGAGCTGGTCGACTTCCTGCGCGATCCCTCCAAGTTCCAGAAGCTCGGCGGCCGCATCCCGCGCGGCGTGCTGATGGTGGGCTCGCCGGGCACCGGCAAGACGCTCCTCGCGCGCGCGATCGCGGGCGAGGCGAAGGTGCCGTTCTTCTCCATCTCCGGCTCCGATTTCGTCGAGATGTTCGTCGGCGTGGGCGCGGCGCGCGTGCGCGACATGTTCGAGCAGGCGAAGAAGAACGCGCCCTGCATCGTGTTCATCGACGAGATCGACGCGGTCGGCCGCCAGCGCGGCGCGGGGCTGGGCGGCGGCAACGACGAGCGCGAGCAGACGCTGAACCAGCTCCTGGTCGAGATGGACGGCTTCGAGGGCACCTCGGGCGTGATCGTCATCGCCGCGACCAACCGGCCGGACGTGCTCGACCCGGCGCTCCTTCGCCCCGGGCGCTTCGACCGGCAGGTGGTGGTGCCGCTGCCCGACATCCGCGGGCGCGAGCAGATCCTCCTCGTGCACATGCGCAAGGTCCCCATCGCGCCCGACGTCGACGCCTCGATCATCGCGCGCGGCACGCCGGGCTTCTCCGGCGCGGACCTCGCGAACCTCGTGAACGAGGCGGCGCTCTTCGCCGCGCGCGCGAGCAAGCGCCTGGTGGACATGGACGACTTCGAGCGCGCCAAGGACAAGGTCATCATGGGCGCGGAGCGCAAGTCCATGGTGATGCCGGAGGAAGAGCGCAGGAACACCGCGTACCACGAGTCGGGCCACGCCATCGTCGCGCGCCTGCTGCCGAAGACCGACCCGGTGCACAAGGTGACGATCATCCCGCGCGGCCGCGCGCTGGGCGTCACGATGCAGCTCCCGGTGGAGGACCGCTACAGCTACAACCGCGACCACCTCCTCAACTCGATCGCCGTGCTCTTCGGCGGCCGCGTCGCCGAGGAGCTCTTCATGAACCAGATGACCACCGGCGCCTCGAACGACTTCAAGCGCGCGACCGAGATGGCGCGCCGCATGGTGACCGAGTGGGGCATGTCGGACGCGCTGGGGCCCATGGTGTACGGCGAGAACGAGGGCGAGGTGTTCCTCGGCCGCACCGTGACGCAGCACCACAACATGTCCGAGGAGACGATGAAGGCGGTGGACAAGGAAGTCCGCTCCATCATCGACGGCCAGTACGCTCTCGCCAGGCGCCTCCTCGAGGAGAACCGCGACAAGGTCGAGATGATGGCGAAGGCGCTCCTCGAATGGGAGACCATCGACGCGAACCAGATCGACGACATCATGTCGGGCCGCCCGCCGCGGCCGCCGAAGCCGGTGGCGACCAAGCCCGCGTCCCCGCCCGAAGGCGGCGGCAGCCGCGGTGTCGAGCCGAATCCCTCGACCGAAAGCGCGTAGCGCGGGGAAGGCATCGTGAATCGAACCTGGGGCTGGCCTCGCGCCAGCCCTTTTTCTTGGTCCTTCCACCGCCCGCTGGTGATGGGCATCGTCAACGTCACCGACGATTCCTTCTCGGACGGCGGGAAGTTCCGCGACCCGCGGCGCGCGATCGAGCACGGCTTGTCGCTCGTCGCCGACGGCGCGGACCTGGTCGACGTGGGCGGGGAGTCGACCCGGCCGGGCGCCGCGCCCGTCCCGCCCGACGAGGAACTGCGGCGCGTGATCCCTGTCATTGAAGCGCTGGCGCGCGAAGGCGTGCGGGTTTGCGCCGACACGATGAAGCCCGAAGTGATGCGCGAGGCGATCGCGGCAGGGTGCGCGGCGGTGAACGACGTGAACGGCTTGCGTGCGCCCGGCGCGCTCGAGGCGGTGCGCGATCGCGACGTGGGGCTCGTCGTGATGCACATGCAGGGCACGCCGCGCACCATGCAGGAGAGCCCGCGCTACGGCGACGTGGCGGCGGAAGTGGCGGACTTCCTCGGCGAGCGCGCGAGGCAGCTCGGGGCGGCGGGGATCGCGCGAGCACGCATCGCGCTCGACCCGGGCTTCGGCTTCGGCAAGACCTTCGAGCACAACGTCGCGCTCTTCCGTGCGCTCGCCGCGCTCGCCCGGATCGGTTATCCGCTCGTCGTCGGCGTGTCGAGGAAGAGGATGCTCGGCGACATCACCGGGCGCGGAGTCGCCGAGCGCACTGCGGCGAGCGTTGCCGCG
>DATIZV010000211.1:0-6369 GCA_035516915.1 Usitatibacter sp.
CGCTCCGGGGGCGCGGAAGGCGAGCCGAGCCAGATGACGAGCGCCTTCCCCTCGGACCTCAAGCCCGGCGCGACCACGGCGAAGCCCGCCGCGGGCCTCGTCGATACCGGCAACAGCTCGTTCCTCACCGACTTCGACAAGACCGGCCCGGGCACCATCGACACCGACGAGGTGGACCCGGTCGCCGAGGCCGAGGTCTACATCGCGTACGGGCGCGACGCGCAGGCCGAGGAGATCCTCAAGGAAGCGATGGCGCGCGACAAGGGCCGCCACGAGATCGCGCTGAAGCTGCTCGAGATCTACCACGCGCGCAAGAGCGCGACTGCGTTCGAGACCGTCGCGAAGGAGCTGCGCGCTTCGGTCGGCGAGACCTCGCCGCTGTGGCAGAAGGCCGCGGCGATGGGCGCGCAGATCGATCCGGGCAATTCGCTCTACGGCGCGGCCGGCGGGGCCACCGCCACGTTCACGGCGATGTCGCCGCCCGCCGCGGCGCCCACGCCCGCCAAGCCGAACCTCGATTTCGACCTCGAGTCGAGCTCGTCCGCCGCGGGCGCCGGCGCCACGCCCGCGCCGAGCTTCGACCTCGACCTCGATGCGCAGAAGCCCGCTGGAGCGGCGTCGGCTTCGCCCTCGGTCGACTTCGACCTGCCGGGGGGCTCCGGCCCGCGCGTCGACGTTCCCGCCGAGCCGCAGAAGGAGGAGAAGCCTTCGTTCGACTTCGACCTCTCGGGCCTCGACCTCGCCTCTACGAAACAAGCGGCGCCCGCCGCGGCTCCGGCTCCCTCCGGCGGCGGCCTCGACCTCGCCGACCTGAGCCTCGATGCGCCCGCCGCGGAATCGGGCGGCGAAGCGGTCGGCACGAAGCTCGAGCTCGCCAAGGCGTACCTCGAGATCGGCGACAAGGACGGCGCGCGCGAGATCCTGAACGAGGTCGCGAAGGAAGGCTCCTCGGCGCAGAAGGAAGAGGCGAAGAAGCTCATCGCCTCGCTCTGAGCCCCTCCGGGGGCCCATGCGCATCGCGCTCGGCGTCGAGTACGACGGCTCCGCGTTCTGCGGCTGGCAGACGCAGCCTTCGGCCTGCGGCGTGCAGGACCACCTGCAGGCGGCGCTCTCGCGCTTCGCCGACGCTCCCATCGAAGCGACCGCCGCGGGACGCACCGACGCCGGCGTGCACGCGACCGCGCAGGTGGTTCATTTCGATTCGCCGGTCGAGCGCGAATCGTTCTCCTGGGTGCGCGGGACCAATGCGTTCCTCGACGAGCGCGCCCGCGTGCTCTGGGCGGCCGGCGTGCCCGCGGACTTCCATGCGCGCTTCGACGCGCGCTCGCGCACCTACCGCTACCTGCTCCTCGATGCGCCGGTCGCGCCGGCGGTCCTGCGCGCCCGCATCGGCTGGTTCCACAAGCCGCTCGACGTCGCGGCGATGGAGGAGGGATTGCGGGCGCTTCGCGGCGCGCACGATTTCAGCGCGTTTCGCGACGCGCAGTGCCAGGCGAAATCGCCGGTCCGCGACTTGATGGAGGCGCGCGTGGCTCGTGCCGGGCCCCTCGTCGCGTTCACCTTCCGCGCGAACGCCTTCCTGCACCACATGGTGAGGAACCTCGTGGGCGCGCTCGTGTACGTGGGCGCGGGACGCGAATCGCCCGCATGGATCGGCGAGCTCCTCGCCGCCCGCGATCGCACGCGCTCGGCGCCCACCTTCATGCCCGACGGGCTCTACCTCGCCGCGGTCGAGTATGATCCGGCGCTCGGCCTGCCCGCCTTTCCGCGCCATCCCCTCGTCGACCTCGTCCCATGAAAACCGAGCGCACCCGCGTGAAGATCTGCGGCCTCCGCGATCCGGCGCACGCGCGCGTGGCGGCACAGGCGGGCGCCGACGCGATCGGCCTCGTCTTCTGGGAGCGCAGCCCGCGGTACGTGACCGCGCAGGCCGCCGCGACGGTCGCGGCCGCCTTGCCGCCCTTCGTCGCCTCGGTGGGACTCTTCGTCGACGCGCGCGAGGAGGAGATCCGCCGCGTGCTCGCGCAAGTCCCGCTCGACCTCCTGCAGTTCCACGGCGACGAGCTGCCCGATTTCTGCGAGAAGTTCGGCCGGCCCTACCTGCGCGCGGTGCGCATGGAGCCGGGGACCGATTTGCTAGAATATGCACGCCGGTTCTCGTCGGCGAAGGCGCTGCTGCTCGATGCGCATTCGCCGGGGACGCCGGGGGGCACGGGACTCACTTTCGACTGGAAGGCGATCCCCGCCGACTTCCCGATGCCCGTCATCCTGTCCGGCGGCCTCGACGCCGCGAACGTCGGCCGCGCGGTGCGTGAAGTGCGGCCCTGGGCCGTGGACGTGTCGAGCGGCGTGGAGTCGGGCCGCGGCCTCAAGGACCCGGCGAAGATCGTCGAATTCATTCGGAGCGTGCGACGTGAAGATGCAGGGACACCCTCCTGACTGGGAGCACTATTCGCTTCCCGACGCGACGGGCCACTTCGGTCCCTACGGCGGGGTGTTCGTCGCGGAGACCCTGCGCGCGGCGCTGGACGAGCTCACGCTCGCCTACAGCCGCAGCCGCGAGGACCCGGAATTCCGCAGGGAGCTCGACTACGATCTCGAGCATTTCGTGGGGCGCCCGAGCCCGATCTACCACGCGAAGCGGCTCTCGGAACGGCAGGGCGGCGCGCAGATCTACCTCAAGCGCGAGGACCTGAACCACACCGGCGCGCACAAGGTGAACAACACCGTGGGCCAGGCGCTGCTCGCGCGCCGCATGGGCAAGCCGCGCGTGATCGCCGAGACGGGCGCCGGGCAGCACGGCGTCGCCACCGCCACGGTCGCCGCGCGCTACGGCATGGAATGCGTGGTCTACATGGGCACCGAGGACGTGGCGCGCCAGGCGCAGAACGTCTACCGCATGAAGCTGCTGGGCGCGACGGTCGTCCCCGTCGAGAGCGGCTCGAAGACGCTCAAGGACGCCCTGAACGAGGCGATGCGCGACTGGGTGACGCACGTCGAGAACACGTTCTACATCATCGGCACCGTCGCGGGCCCGCACCCCTATCCGATGATGGTGCGCGACTTCAACTCGGTGGTCGGCAAGGAGTGCCTCGGCCAGATGGTCGCGATGGCCGGCCGCCAGCCCGACGCGGTCCTCGCATGCGTGGGCGGCGGCTCGAACGCGATGGGCATCTTCCATGCGTACATCCCGTACGAGGAGGTGAAGCTCATCGGCGTCGAGGCGGGCGGCCTCGGGCTGCAGACGGGCAAGCACGCGGCCTCGCTGTGCGCGGGCTCTCCGGGCGTGCTGCACGGCAACCGCACCTACCTGATGCAGGACGCGAACGGGCAGATCCAGGACACGCATTCGATCTCCGCGGGCCTCGACTATCCGGGCGTGGGACCGGAGCACGCGTGGCTCAAGGACTCCGGCCGCGCCGCATACGTGTCGGTCACGGACGAGGAGGCGCTCGGGGCCTTCCACGCGCTCTGCCGCCTCGAGGGCATCATCCCCGCGCTCGAGTCGAGCCATGCGCTCGCCCATGCGATGAAGATCGCGCCCAGCATGGCGCGCGAGGCGATCCTGCTCGTGAACCTCTCCGGCCGCGGCGACAAGGACATGCACACCGTCGCCAAGGCCTCGGGCATGGAGCTCTGAGCGAGCCGTGAGCCGCATCGCATCCGCCTTCGAGAAGCTCGCCGCCGCGAAGCGCGCCGCCCTCGTTCCCTTCGTCACTGCCGGCGATCCGGCTCCCGCGCAGACGGTTCCGGTGATGCACGCGCTGGTGAAGGCGGGCGCGGACGTGATCGAGCTCGGCGTCCCGTTCTCCGACCCGATGGCGGACGGACCGGTGATCCAGCGCTCCTCCGAGCGAGCGCTGCGCCAGGGCGTCTCGTTGCACGACGTGCTGGTGATGGTGTCGCAATTCCGCAGGGATGATTCGACCACGCCGGTGGTGCTCATGGGCTACGCCAACCCGATCGAGCAGATGGGCCTCGCGAAGTTCGCCTTCGCCGCGAAGGAAGCCGGCGTGGACGGCGTGCTCATCGTCGACTATCCGCCCGAGGAGAGCGGCGACTGGCTGAAGGCGCTCGAGGGCTCCGGCATCGACCCGATCTTCCTGCTCTCGCCCACCTCGAGCGAGGCGCGCATCGCGAACGTCGCGAAGCTCGCGAGGGGCTACATCTACTACGTGTCGCTCAAGGGCGTGACGGGAGCCTCGCACATCGACACGAAGGACGTCGAGGCGATGCTCGCGCGCATCCGCGGGCACACGAAGATCCCCGTGGGCGTGGGCTTCGGCATCCGCGACGCGGAGACCGCGCGCCGCGTGGGGCGCGTCGCCGACGCGGTCGTGATCGGGAGCCGCATCGTGCAGGAGATGGCGGAAGGTCCCGCGGAGGGCGCGGCGGAGCGCGCAGCGCGGCTGGTGCGCGAGTTCCGCGGCGCCATGGACGCGGGCACGTCGTCCCCGACGCTGGCGGTGGCGGGCCGCGATCGGGGATCGGCATGAGCTGGTTCCGCAAGCTCCTTCCGCCGAAGATCAAGCGCGAGGGAACGCAGCAGAAGAAGGCGGTCCCCGAGGGCCTGTGGAGCAAATGCCCCTCGTGCGAGGCGGTGCTCTACTTCACCGACCTCGAGAACAACCTCCACGTGTGCCCGAAGTGCGGCTTCCACAACCGCCTCTCGGCGCGCCAGCGCCTCGACCTCTTCCTCGATCCGGAGGGGCGCGCGGAGCTCGCCTCCGAGGTGGTGCCGATGGATCCGCTCAAGTTCAAGGACAGCCGCAAGTACAGCGAGCGCCTCGAGGAGGCGGAGAAGGAGACCGGCGAGACCGACGCGCTGGTCGTGATGCAGGGCTCGGTGAAGAACGTGCCGATGGTGGCCGCCGCGTTCGAGTTCGGGTTCCTCGGCGGCTCGATGGGCTCGGTGGTCGGCGAGCGCTTCGTGCGCGCGGTGCAGGCCTGTTGCGACGAGGAGCTGCCGTTCGTGTGCTTCACCGCGACGGGCGGCGCGCGCATGCAGGAGGGGCTGCTCTCGCTCATGCAGATGGCGAAGACCACCGCGTCGCTGCACCAGCTCTCCGCGGCGCGCCAGCCGTTCATCTCGATCCTCACCGATCCCACCATGGGCGGCGTGTCGGCGAGCTTCGCCTTCATCGGCGACGCGGTGATCGCCGAGCCGGGCGCCCTCATCGGCTTCGCCGGCCCGCGCGTGATCGAGCAGACGGTGCGCGAGACGCTCCCCGAGGGCTTCCAGCGCGCGGAGTTCCTCCTCGAGAAGGGCGCCGTCGACATGATCGTGGACCGGCGCCAATTGCGCGACAAGGTCGCACGCCTCATCACGCTGCTCAAGCGCGAGCCCGTACCGGAAAGCTGAGAGGTTTCCCGGCGCCTTTCCCGGAGTCCGGCCCGCAGGCCATGCGATCGCTCACAGACTGGCTCGCCTACATCTCGGCGCAGCATCCGTCGACCATCGCGATGGGGCTCGAGCGCGTGCGCGAGGTGCTCGACCGCATGGGACTGCCGCTCGCCTCTCCCGGCATCCCCGCGAAGGCGGGGATCCGTCCGTGCGTGATCACCGTGGGCGGCACCAACGGCAAGGGTTCGACCTGCGCGATGCTCGAGCGCATCCTCCTCGAGGCCGGCTATCGCGTCGGGACCTACACCTCGCCGCACATCCTGCGCTACAACGAGCGCGTGCGCCTGCAGGGCGAGGACGCGGACGACGCGGCGCTCGAGCGCTCCTTCGAGCGGGTCGAGGCGGCGCGCGGCGCGACCCCGCTCACGTACTTCGAGTTCGGGACGCTCGCCGCGCTCTCGGTGTTCGCCGAGGCGCGGCTCGACGCGATGGTGCTCGAGGTGGGCCTGGGAGGGCGCCTGGACGCGGTGAACGTCGTCGACGCCGACTGCGCGATCGTGGTGAGCGTCGACGTCGACCACGTGGAGCTCCTCGGCGGCGACCGCGAGTCGATCGGCTTCGAGAAGGCGGGCATCTTCCGCGCGGGGCGCCCGGCGATCTTCGGCGACCTGCATCCTCCCGCACGGCTCGTGGAGCACGCGCGCGCGATCGGCGCCGACCTGCAGGTGCTGGGGCGCGATTTCCGGGTCGAGGCGCACCCGGGCCAATGGGATTTCGTCGGGCGCCGCGGCGCGAGGCACGCGCTGCCGATCCCGGCGCTGCGCGGGCGCTGGCAGCTGAACAACGCCGCCGCCGCGATCGCCGCCCTCGACGAGCTCGCGGCACGGCTTCCGGTTTCCGTGGGGGAGCTCAAGCGGGGACTGGCGAACGTGCGACTTCCCGGACGCCTCCAGTCGCTTCCCGGGCGGCCGCAGGTCGTCCTCGACGTCGCGCACAATCCGCACGCCGCGCGCGCTCTCGCCGAT
>DATIZV010000212.1:0-6180 GCA_035516915.1 Usitatibacter sp.
ACGGTCCGCCATTCGCTCTGCCTTAGATCATGCCCCTCATCCGAATCCTCTCCGGCGGCCAAACAGGCGTCGACCGAGCCGCCCTCGACGCGGCGCTCGCCTGCGGCCTCGCGGTCGGCGGCTGGTGCCCGAAAGGACGGCGCGCGGAGGATGGCGTCATCGCGGAGCGCTATCCGCTCGTCGAGACGCCGTCGAAGCGCTACGAGCAGCGCACGAGGTGGAACGTCCGCGATTCCGATGCGACGCTGATCCTCGCGCTGGGCGAGCTCTCGGGCGGTTCCCGGCTCACGGCCGATGCGGCGCGCTCGGCTGCGAAGCCGCTTCTCGTGGGCCGGCTCGATCTCTACGACACCGCGCGGGTCGTCGAGGAATTCGTCGAGGCGCATCGCGTGCGGACGTTGAACGTCGCGGGGCCGCGCGAGTCGCGATGGCCGGGGATTCATGCGCGGGCGTATGCGCTGTTGCGGACGGTGTTCGCGGATCTCGAGCGCGGGCAGGGGCTCATCCTTCGCGAGGATTCCTGACGCGGTCAACTCGCCCGATTGCCATCGCGTTGAACTCGAATGGCGGCGGACTCTTCCGGGTCGGACATAATTGTCCGATAATGACGATCGATGAGGGCGGGCGAGTTGCTTCGTCTCCTCCGGCGCCTCGCCGTTCGACGAGGCTGGAGCTACGACTGGCGGCCGGACCTGGGGAAAGGAAGCCACGGGCGCCTCATGATCAACGGCCGGCGCACCATCGTTCCGTACCTCAAGGCCGAGCTCAAGACGGGAACGCTGCGCGCAATCCTCAAGGACCTCGGGATTGCCGCCGAGGAGCTGTCCCGCGACAAGGAGTGAGTGGCATGGATGCTTACGCGTACCCCTCGAAGATCGTCAAGGCCCGTGAAGGCGGGTGGCTGATCCGGTTCCGCGACTTTCCCGAAGGTCACTCCCAGGCCGAAGGGGGAGAGGATGTCGTCGAGGCCGCGGAGGGACTTCTCCAGGCGTGCATCGAAGCCCGACTCCTGGACGGTCTCGAAGTGCCGGTGCCCGGCGAGCCTCGCGCGGGTGAGATCCTCGTCGGAGTGCCGATCGAGACGGCGACGAAGGCTGCGCTCTTCAGGGCCGTCGCCAGCAGCGGAAGCAGCCGGCTCGCCATCGCGAAGGCGCTCGGCGTGGACGAAAAGGAGTTGCGCCGGATGCTCGATCCTCGCCATGCATCCAAGCTCCCTCGTGTCGCGCGGGTTCTGAAATCGCTCGGCAAGGAGTTGCGGCTCTCGGTAGTGGATCGACCCGCGGCGCCGCGGAATCACGGGGCTGCCGAGGCTTCCGCTCGATATCGAGTGAAGCGGGCACCGTCGAATCGAAAGAGGTCGCGGCCGGGTCGATGAATCGAGGCCCCAAGAGCCAACTCCAAATTGGGTGTTATCATTCCCAAAATGGGATCGAGTACCGGGCTCGGCAGCGCCCTTTTCACGAAGACGCAGCAGCGCGTCCTCGGGATCCTCTTCGGCGCGCCGCATCGCAGCTTCTACCTCAACGAGATCGTGCGTTTGTCGCGAGCCGGCAATGGCGCCGTGCACCGTGAGCTGGGCAAGCTTGTGACGTGCGGCTTGGTGACTGCAGGCCTCATCGGAAACCAGAAGCACTACCAGGCGAACGCGGCAGCGCCGATCTTCGAGGAACTGCGTGGCATCGTCCTCAAGACCTTTGGCCTGGTCGATGTCCTTCGGGCTCGCCTCGAGTCGCTCGCGAGCCGGATCGAAGTCGCGTTCGTGTACGGTTCCATCGCGAAGGGCGTCGACCGGGCCGGAAGTGACATCGACGTGATGATCGTTTCCGAGAAGGTGTCGTATCCGGATGTGCTGGCCGCGCTCGATGTCATGGCGAATCCGCTCGGGCGGGAGGTCAACCCTCGCATCTATCGACGCGTTGAATTCGAGAAGCGGGCTTCGGAGGAAGGCGGATTCCTGAGCCGAGTGTTGGAAGGCCCCAAACTCTTCCTCATCGGATCCGAAGGTGACATCCCCAAACCTCGAAAGGCTCGCGCACGCAGGTGAGCTGAAGCGCGAACGCATCACGCGCGGTGAGTTCGAGTCGCTGGTCCGGACGGCAAGGGCGCTGCTGGCGGATGCCGGGCGAGAGGAGCTCTCGCAGGAGAGCCGATTCCGTCTCGTGTACGGCGCATCGTATGCGTTGGCGAGCGCAGCCTTGCGATTGCACGGCTACCGCTCGGAGAGCCGCTACCTCGTGTTCCAGTGTCTCGAGCATACGACCACGCTGGATCGTTCACAGGCTCGGCTGTTTTCCCTCTGCCACGATCGCCGCAACAAGGCCGAGTACACCGGTGATTTCGAAATCGAGGAAACGCTGATGGAAGGTTTCTTGCGCGCCGCTCAGGAGTTGCTCGGCGTGGTTTCCGGGATGGCGCCGGAATCGTGAGCTGTGTTGGCGACGCCGTCCTTCATCGTCCCATCCTCCCCATGCGATGCCCCACCGTCACCACCGCATCGTCCTCCGCGACGACGGCGTACGCGTTGAAGTAGCGTTCGAAGCGCCGAAGCGCCTCCGGGCCGAGCGCGCGCAGCACCTGTCGGCGCGAGCGCTTGTCGAAGCGCACGATCGTGCAGCCGCGGTGGTCGTGCGTCTCGCGGCCGAAATCGAGCAGCAGCTCGAGGGCGTCTCGGGAGATCCCGCGCTGCTGCATGCGCGCGCGGGCGTGCTCGGTGAGGGACGGGTGCATTGCGGCCTCCGATCGTCCCCGCCGCCGATGGATTCCCGCCTGCGCGGGAATGACGAATTGGGGCGGGAAGTCATGGAGGCAGGGTAGGGGACGCCAGGCTCAGGGCGTGAGCCACACCGAAGATTCATGGGCACCGTTTCGGGCCCATTTGCATTCGCCTGATCCACTGGATGCGCTAACTGATCCGCTGGATCAATTGTGTGATCCATAGGATCAGGCGAATGCAAAACGCGATTTGAGGGCACCATAGGATCCACTCACCCTCACCCCGGCCCTCTCCCAAGGGAGAGGGAGCGCTTTAGCGTTCCACCATCACCACGTGCGCCTGGATCTTGCCGTCCACCTCGCCGTCCCCGAAGCGCGCCGCGATCGCACGCGCCGCCACCGCCGTCGCCTCCTCGAGCGAGCCGCGCGCTTCGATCTCGGAGCGTAGCGGGCTGCCCTGGCAATAGGCGATGGCGGGGTGCAGGGCGTTCGGCGCGATGCTGCGCGCGGCGATCGTCTCGATGCGCGGCGCGGCCGTGAATCCGCCGGCCGCGAGGTCGCGCGCGATCGCGTCGACGTCGTGGTAGCCGTGCGGGGTGCGCGCCATGAAGCGCGGCGGATCGGCGGGGAAGAGGCCGGCGAGCGATTCGGTGACGACGTCGGCGAATTCGTTGTCCTCGATGCGGTCCCACGAGTTGAACGCGAGCACGCCGCCCGGCGCCAGCACGCGGCGCGCCTCGGCGAACGCGTGCGCCTTGTCCGGGAAGAACATCACGCCGAACTGGCACACCACGCAGTCGAACGAGGCGTCGGGGAAGGGCAGCGCCATCGCATCCGCCGTGCGCCACTCCACCGCGCGGCGCGTGCCGTGCGCGCGCGCCTCCTCGATCATCGCGTCGTTGAGGTCGGTCGCGACGATCGCCACGTCCGGGTCGAGCGCCTGGTCCAGCGCGCGCGTGGCGACGCCGGTGCCGGCCGCGAGCTCGAGCACGCGCGAAAGCCGGCGATCGGCGAGGCGGCGGGCGAGGTCATCGGCATACGGCTGGAAGATGAGCGGCACGAAATGCGACTGGTAGAGCTGCGGGATCGATCCCGCGAACACCTTGTCGACGGCGGCGACGGTCATGGGCCGGGCTCCTCGGGGCGCGACGGAAGCCATGATGCGCTTGACATCTGATGCGTTGATGCTGTAGCATCTGATGCATGAGAACCACCCTCGACATCGACGAAGACGTCCTCCAGGCGGCCAAGGAGCGCGCCGGCCGCGAGAACAAGACCGCGGGCCAGGTCATCTCGGAGCTCGCCCGCGCGGCACTCACCGCGCCCGCTGCCAAGGCGCACAAGGCTGCGGAGCCTCGGTCGCACTACGGCATCCGGCCGTTTCCCAGGCGCGGCGGCGTCGTGACCAACGAGCTCATCAACCGGTTGCGCGAAGACGACGCTTACTGATGCGGTCGCTCCTGGACGTGAACGTCCTTATCGCGCTGTTCGATCCGGACCACACGCTCCACGAACCGGCGGCCCGTTGGTTCGAGTCGAATGCCCGCGATGGCTGGGCGAGCTGTCCGCTCACGCAGAACGGCTTCGTTCGCGTGGTCTCGCAGCCGGGCTATCCCAATCCGCTTCCCGTGGACGTGGTCGCCCAACGCTTGCGCGAGGCGGCATCGCATGCGCGCCACGAGTTCTGGCCCGACGAGGTGAGCCTTCTCGACAGGCAAGCCGTCGATACCGCACGCATTCACGGTCCCAGGCAACTCACGGACGTCTACCTGTTGTCGCTCGCGGTTTCGAGGGGAGGGCGACTGGTCACGTTCGACCGCTCGGTGCCGCTCTCGGCGGTGGTGAAGGCGCAAAGGAAGCACCTCCTCGTCATCTGACCCTCACCCCGGCCCTCTCCCAAGGGAGAGGGAGCGACCCGGCGGTATAATTTCAGTTTCACCGGTTGATCGCACCATGCCGCAAACCCTCTACGAAAAGCTCTGGTCCTCCCACGTCGTCCGCGAGGAAGCCGACGGCACGGCGCTCCTCTACATCGACCGCCACGTCGTCCACGAGGTGACGAGCCCGCAGGCCTTCGAGGGCCTCGAGGTCGCGCATCGCAAGCCCTGGCGCGTGGGATCGATCGTCGCCACGGCGGACCATAACGTGCCGACGACGGCGAACCGTGCCGAGACCGGCATCGCCGATCCCGTCTCGCGCCTGCAGGTGGAGACGCTCGACCGCAACGTGGACAAGTTCCACGTGAAGACCTATTTCGGCATGCGCGACCGCCGCCAGGGCATCGTCCACGTGATCGCGCCGGAGCAGGGCGCCGTGCTGCCCGGCATGACCGTGGTGTGCGGCGATTCGCACACCAGCACCAACGGCGCCTTCGCGGCGCTCGCGTGGGGCATCGGCACGAGCGAGGTCGAGCACGTGCTCGCCACGCAGACGATCGTGCAGAAGAAGTCGAAGTCGCTGCTCGTGAAGTGCGAGGGCGCGCTCCCGCCGGGCGTCACCGCGAAGGACCTCGTGCTCGCGGTGATCGGCAGGATCGGCACCGCGGGCGGTACCGGCTACGCGATCGAGTTCGGCGGCTCCACGGTGCGCGCGCTCTCGATGGAAGGGCGCATGACGATGTGCAACATGGCGATCGAGGCGGGCGCGCGCGCCGGCATGGTCGCCGTGGACGAGAAGACCCTCGAGTACCTGCGCGGCCGTCCGTACGCGCCGCAGGGCGAGCTGTGGGACCGCGCCGTGGCGTACTGGCGCAAGCTCGTCTCCGATCCGGGCGCGAGCTTCGACAAGGTGGTCGAGATCGATTCGGCGAAGCTCAAGCCCCAGGTCACGTGGGGCACCTCGCCCGAGATGGTGGTCTCGATCGAGGACCGCGTGCCCGATCCCGAGCGCGAGAAGGACCCGGTCAAGCGCGACGCCATGGAACGCGCGCTCACCTACATGGCGCTCGAGCCCAACACGCCGATGACCGACATCCGCATCGACAAGGTCTTCATCGGCTCGTGCACCAACTCGCGGATCGAGGACCTGCGCGCCGCGGCCCGGGTGGTGAAGGGCCGGCGCGTGGCGAAGAACGTGATGCTCGCGCTGGTCGTCCCGGGCTCGGGCCTCGTGAAGGCGCAGGCCGAGAAGGAGGGCCTCGACCGCGTCTTCCGCGACTCGGGCTTCGAGTGGCGCGAGGCGGGCTGCTCGATGTGCCTCGGCATGAACGACGACAAGCTCTCGCCCGGCGAGCGCTGCGCCTCCACCTCGAACCGCAACTTCGAGGGGCGCCAGGGCGCGGGCGGCCGCACGCATCTCGTGAGCCCCGAGATGGCCGCCGCCGCGGCGATCGCCGGCCACTTCGTCGACGTGCGGCGCGGCTAGCCGGCACGCGCGGAGCTCATCCCGTCGTGCGGCTCACGGCTCGCAATTCATCTCGATGGTCTCGCCCTCGTCGACCTCGATGATGCATTCCAGGCCCTCGGGGGT
>DATIZV010000213.1:0-12918 GCA_035516915.1 Usitatibacter sp.
GAAGGTGCCGAGGTAGAAGCCGCTCTTGTGCGCGTAGTCCAGGTTGAACTGGACCGCGGGATTCTCCGACGACTGCGCGATGCCGCGGTACTCGTACTCGCTGTAGATCGCGAGCTTCGGCGTGAGGGTGTAGTCGGGCGCCGGTGCATCCTCGCCATGCGCGGCGAGGCTCGCGAGCGCCAGGGGTGCGGCGGCAACGGCGAGCACTTGGGACAGCTTGGGCATGTTGATATCCTTATGGCGGTTGGACGGAACGATTCCGTGGGCTGGATAGCAGCAAGCGTGCCAGTGGGGTCCCCGCTCCAACGCACTGTTTCCAAACGAGTCGCTGGTGCGCATCGCGCTTCGCGCACCGCGGATGTGCGCCGGCGTGCGGCGCGGCACCAAGCGGGTGCGGCGCCGGCCAAGGCATGCGGCCGCGCGTCAACCGCACGCGCTTTCGGGAATTGAGATGAACGACAAATTCTTGAGCGAACTGAGCGCACGCCTCGCGGAGCTCGCGGCGTCGAACCCGGCGAAGGACCTGGAGCGCAACGTGCGCGGCCTTCTTTCGAGCGCGTTCGCGCGCATGGACCTCGTCACGCGCGAGGAGTACGACGCGCAGGCACAAGTGCTCGCGCGCGCGCGAGAGAAGCTCGCGGTCCTCGAGGCGCGCATCGCCGATCTCGAGTCGCGGCTCGGTTCGCCCCGCACGTCCGGATGACGGGCGCCCTCGCGAGGCGCCCGCCCTCGCGAGGAGCAGCCCAATGAACGTCGCCGTCGCCTACAGCCGCGGGCTCGCGGGCCTGGAGGCTCCGCTGGTACGCGTCGAGGCGCACGTCGCGAACGGCCTTCCGTCGTTCCACATCGTCGGCCTTCCCGAGACGGAGGTGAAGGAAGCGCGCGATCGCGTGCGCGCGGCGCTGCAGACGGCGGGGTTCGAGTTTCCGCAGCGCAGGATCACCGTGAACCTCGCGCCCGCCGACCTTCCCAAGGAGAGCGGGCGCTTCGACCTGCCCATCGCGATCGGCATCCTCGCCGCGACGGGACAGGTGCGCGACCGCAGCCTCGCCTCGCTCGAGTTCGCCGGCGAGCTCGCGCTATCGGGGGAGCTCAGGCCGATCCGCGGCGCGCTCGCGATGACCTTCAACGCCCATCGCGACGGGCGCGCCTTCGTCCTTCCGGCGTCCGTGGCGGAGGAGGCGGCGCTCGCGCGCGGCGCGACGATCCTTCCCGCACGCTCGCTCGGCGAGGTGTGCGCGCACCTCGACGGGCGTGTGGCGCTCGAGCCGTGGCGCGGCGCGAGCCGGCGACGCGAGATGCAGTATCCGGACCTCGCCGACGTGCGCGGCCAGTCGGCGGCGCGGCGAGCGCTGGAGATCGCCGCGGCGGGCGGCCATTCGATCCTCCTCGCCGGCCCGCCCGGCACCGGCAAGACCATGCTCGCCGCGAGATTCCCCGGGATATTGCCGCCCATGCGCGAAGAGGAGGCGCTCGAAGCGGCGGCGGTGCAGAGCCTCGCGGGCGCCTTCTCGCCGCAGCGCTTCGGCGTGCGCGGGTTCCGCGCGCCGCACCACACCGCTTCCGCCATCGCCCTGGTGGGCGGCGGCTCGCCGCCGCGTCCCGGCGAGATCTCCCTCGCGCACCTCGGCGTGCTGTTCCTCGACGAGCTGCCGGAGTTCCACCGCAGCGTGCTCGAGGTGCTGCGCGAGCCGCTCGAATCGGGCCGCATCACGATCTCGCGCGCCGCGCGGCAGGCCGATTTCCCCGCGCGCTTCCAGCTCGTCGCGGCGATGAACCCGTGCCCGTGCGGGTATCTCGGGCACTACAGCGGCCGATGCCATTGCAGCGCGATCCAGATCGCGCGCTACCGCGACCGCATCTCCGGGCCGTTCCTCGACCGCATCGACGTGCACGTCGAGGTGCCGGCGCTCGCCGACGAGGAGCTGCTCGGCGCGCGCGCCGGCGAGGCTTCGGCCTCGGTGCGCGAGCGCGTGGTGCGGGCGCGCGAGGCGCAGCTCGCGCGGCAGGGGCGCGCGAACGCGGAGCTCACCGGCCGCGAGGCCGAAGAGGTCGCGCCGGTCGCGGGCGAGGCGCGCGGCATGCTGCGCGACGCCGTCGTGCGCCACCGGCTTTCGGCGCGCGCGCATCACCGCGTGCTCAAGATGGCGCGCACCGCCGCCGATCTCGAAGGCTCGCCGGTGCTGCAGGAGCGCCACGTCGCCGAGGCGCTCCTCTACCGCGCGAGCCCGCCGCCGTCCTGCCTCGCCGCGCTCACTGGGTGAAGGTGCCGCGCTTGTTCACGATCGAGGCCTCGACGTAGTCGAGCCCCGTGTGGTCGTCCTTCGAGTAGCTGAGCTTCACGCCGCCCAGGTCGTAGTCCTTCATCGACTCGAGCCCCGCGATGAACGAGGCGCGCGTCGGATTGCGCCCGGCGCGGCGCAGGCCCTCCACCAGAACCTTCGCCGCGGCGAAGCCCTCCATCGCCATGTGCGAGATCACGAAGTCCGGATGCCCCGCCGCGAGGTGGTGGAGCTCCAGCCCCAGCCGCGTCGTCATGTGCGCCGGGTTGGGAAAGACCTGCATCACGATCATCCCGTGCTTCACGTCCCCCAGGTCGTTCAGGAACGACTGCGAGGAGAGGTTCGAAAGCGTCACGATCTGCGTGCCGGAGAGGCCCGCCTCGCGCACCTTGCGCACCAGGTTCGCGAGCGGCTTCGAGTGCCCCGCGGTCACGATCGCCTGCGGCTGGAGCGCGATCACCTTCGCCGCCGCGTCGTTGGTGTCTCCCTTCTTGCGGTCGTAGGAGAAGACGCCCACCGGCTGCAGCCGCGCGGCCTTCATTCCGTCGAGGTAGCCCGCGAGGCAGTCGGCGCCGAACGAATCGTTCACCGCGACGATCGCGATGCGCGTGATGCCCTCGGCGGCGAGCTGCGCGATCGCGTCCCCGGCCTCGTTCTGGTAGCGGCTGCGCACGTTGAAGACCAGCGGGTTCACCGGCTCGTGCAGCGCGATCGCGCCGGTGGAAGGCGCGATGAGGGGCGTCCCCGTCGCCTTGATGACCGGCAGGATGGCGAGGTTCTGCGGCGTGCCGCGGGTGAGGAAGAGCGCGAACACGCCCTGCGCGATGAGCTTCTTCGCGTTTTCCGCCGCGCGCTTCGGGTCGAAGGCGTCGTCGAGCGACTCGAGGCGGATCTTGCGGCCGTAGACCCCGCCGTTCGCGTTCACCCAGTCGAGGTAGAGCCTCGCGCCCGCGGTCTGCTCGCGCACCTCGCCGCCGATCGCGCCGGAGAAGCTCGACGTCTGCCCGATCAGGATCTCGTTCGCCGTGACGCCCTGGGCCCGGGACGCCGAAGGGAAAGCCAACATCGCAAGCACTGCAAGCACGGTCCAACGCATGCGCATCCTCCCGTTTGCGGGACCGTGGGGCGCCGGTCCGTCGTCTCGTCCTGGGGGATCGATACCGGACGTTATGCGGACGAGTATCGTGTAGTTAACGCTGGTTAGCTGTGACGCAGTTCACAATCGCGCCGGAAACCGGCTTTCGCGCGCCGCGCCCGTAGAATGGCGGGATGCGCCTCGCCGCGATCGCCCGCTCGCCCGGCTGATGCCCCACCGCATCGGCTCCCGGCGGGAGCGCGCGGGCTTCGCCGCCCTTCTCGCCTCGCTCGCGACGCTCGGGCCCTTCTCGATCGACGCATACCTGCCTGCGTTCGACGGGATCCGCGCCTCCCTCGGCGCCTCGCAGCTGCAGATCCAGCAGACGCTCTCGGGCTACCTCTTCGCCTTCGGCGTGATGTTCCTCTTCCACGGCGCGCTTTCCGACAGCTTCGGGCGCCGTCCCGTGATCCTCGCGGCGCTCTTCGTCTACGCCCTCGCCTCGCTCGCCGCGGCGCTCACCGGCTCGGTGAATGGCCTCATCGCGTGGCGCATCGTGCAGGGACTTTCCGTCGGCGCCGGGATGGTGGTCGGGCGCGCGATGATCCGCGACCTCCTCGGACCCGAGGACGCGCAGCGGATGATGTCGCTCGTGACGCTCTTCTTCGGCCTCGCGCCGGCGGTGGCGCCGGTGATCGGCGGCTGGCTCTTCGCCGAGCTCGGCTGGCGCTCCGTGTTCTGGTTCCTCACCGCGGTGGGATTGCTGCTTTTCGGCGTGAGCTGGAAGCTCCTGCCGGAGACCCATCCGCCTTCGAGCCGCCAGCCCTTCCACATGCTGGCGCTCCTCAAGGGATACGAGGAAGTCGGCGTGAACCGGCGCTTCCTGCTGCTCTCGCTCGCCGCAGGGTTCAACTTCAACGCGTTCTTCCTCTACATCGTCTCGGCGCCGGTCTTCCTCGGCACGCACCTCGGGCTCGGACCGCGGCAGTACGCGTGGCTCTTCATCCCCTGCATCGCGGGGATCATGGCGGGCGCGCACCTTTCCGGGCGGGCGGCCGGGCGGCTCGCGCCGCGCGACACGGTGAGGTTCGCCTACGCGTTCATGGCCGCGGCCGCCGCCTCGAACCTCGCCTATGCGCTCGCCGCGCGCCCCTCGCTTCCCTGGGCGGTGCTGCCGATCATGGTGTACGGCGTCGGCTTCGCGATGGCGATGCCGTCGATCACGCTCACCACGCTCGAGCTGTTTCCGACGCGGCGCGGGATGGCAGCCTCGCTGCAGGGTTTCGTCTCGGGCATGGTGAACACGCTCACGGCGGGAATCGTCTCGCCGGCGCTGTCGCAGGACACGCGCTCGCTCGCGTTCGGGATGGCCGGCATGATGCTCGCGGGTGCGCTCTGCTGGTTCGCCTACGTGCGCACCGGGGAGCGCAGGCATGCGCCGGTCGCGCCGGGGCGCGTGCGGTGAGCGCGACGTCCCCCGCCGATCCCTTCCGTCTCCTGCAGGACGGGGACGCGCAAGGGGCGCTGCGCGCGGCCTCGGCGATCGCCGCCTCGGATCCCGGCAACGCGCGAGCGCACCTCGCCGCCGGCATCGCGCTGCGCGTGATCGGCCGCGCCGACGAGTCGCGCCGGGAGCTCGAGCTCGCCGCGCGCCTCGCGCCGAACGACTATGCGCCGCAATACGAGCTCGGGGTGCTGCTCGATGCGGCGAAGCGCACGGAGCAGGCGCTCGCGCACTTCGAGCGCTGCACGACGCTGCGGCCGGGGTTCGCCCCGGGCCATTTCGCGGCGGGAGTCGCGGGCTACGCGCTGGGCGACTGGGCGCGCGCAGCGGCGCATTTCTCCCGCGTGCTCGACACCGACCCGCGCAACGTCGAGGCGCTCGTGAACCTCGGCCAGTGCCTGGCCGAGCAGGGCCGGCACGACGAGGCCGAGGCGCTGCTGCGGCGCGCGATCGAGCTCGCGCCCGAGGCGGCGAGCGCCCGCCACGCGATGGGTTGGCTGCTGGGACGGCTCGGGAAGCGCGAGGCGGCCCTCGAGCGCCATGAGGAGGCGCTGGCGCGCAATCCCGACCACGTGGAGGCGCTGCGCGCGGTGGGCCGACACGAAGTTTCCCGCGGCAACTACGCGCGTGCGGCCGGGCTCTACGCGAGGGCCGCGACGCTCGATCCCGGCGATCGCGACCTCGCGCTCTACGCCGCGCAGACGCTGCTGCTGGTCGGGCGCTGGGGCGACGCGTGGTTCTGGTACGCGCGACGCGACTCGAGGATCGCCTTCGAGGCGGCCGAGCACGCCGCGGGACGAACGTACCGCGTCCCGGCGCTCGGCGAGCTGCGCGGACGCGAAGCGTGGGTGCTCGGCGAGCAGGGGCTGGGCGACGTCCTCTTCTTCCTGCGCTTCGCGCCGCGCCTGCGTTCCCACGCCGCGCGCGTGAGCTTCGCCGGCGATCGCAGGCTCCATTCGCTGCTCGAGCGCACGCACGCGTTCGATCGCCTCGCCGAGACCGCGCCCGAAGAGGCGCCGCGCATCCTCGCGGCGGACCTGCCGCTCGCGCTGGGCGCCGGCGAGGACGTCTTCGCCGCGTCGCTGCGTGCGCCCGCGGACGCTGCGCGCGCGGCAGCGCTTCGCGAGCGGCTCGCCGCGGCGGGGCCGCGGCCGTGGATCGCCGTCACGTGGCGCAGCGGCACGCCGCGCGAGAAATCGGCCCAGGCGCTCTCGAAGTCCATCGCCCCGCGCGACCTGCTGGGCGCGCTGGCCCAGTCCCCGGGAACCGTCTTCGCCTTCCAGCGGGCCGCGACGGCCGGAGAGCTCGCGGCGGCGCGGGAAGCGCTGCGACGTCCGGTCCACGACCTCTCGGACGCGAGCGAGGATCCGGAGGACGCGCTCGCAGTCGCGTCCCTCGTCGACCGCCACATCGGCGTGAGCAGCACCAACATGCACCTCGCCGCTCTCGCCGGCGCAAGCGCGGAAGTGCTGGTCCCGTTCCCTCCCGAATGGCGCTGGCGTCCCGAAGGCGACTCGCCGTGGTTTCCCGGCTTTCGCGTCCTTCGCCAGTCGCTCGACGGCGACTGGTCCGCGGCGCTCGCCGCGTTGCGCGGCTGAAGCGTCCTCGTCTCAGTATTGCTCCCACGGCAGGCCTTCCACGCGCCAGCCGTTGCGGGAGTTGCGATGGTGCGTCTCGTCGAGCTCGCCCTCGAAGCCGTGCAGCACGTTCATCACGTGGCGGAATCCGGCCTTCTCCAGCGCCTCGCCCGCCTCGACGCTGCGGTTGCCGCTGCGGCAAATGAGCACCACGGGGCGCTCGTGGAAGTTGGCGCCGGCGATGCGCTTCACCTGGCCGACGAAGTGCGGGTTGAGCTCCCAATCCGCGCCGTCGTACCAGGGGACGATCATCGAGCCCACCGCGTGGCCCACGAACATGTACTCCATCTCGCTGCGGCAATCGACGAAGACCGCGTTCGGATGGTCCTTGAGGTACTGGTGGGCCTGCTTCGGCTCGAGGTGCTCCATAGACCGGCCATTATAGGACGAGCGTAGAATCGCCTCCATGAACGCGCCCGAACAGCCATTCCCCTTCGATGCCGCGGTGGCCGAAGCCGCGCGGCGCATCGGCGAGCGCCTCGTGGCCTGGCGCCGCGACTTCCACCAGCATCCCGAGCTCGGCAACCGCGAGGTGCGCACCGCGAAGATCGTCGCCGACCACCTGCGCGCCCTCGGCTTCGACACGGTCCGGGAGAAAGTCGCGCACACCGGCGTGGTCGGCCTGCTGAAGGGCGGCCTCCCGGGTCCGGTCGTCGCGCTCCGCGCCGACATGGACGCGCTCCCCGTGGTCGAGGAAGTCGACGTGCCGTTCGCGAGCAAGGTGCGCACCGAGTGGAACGGCCAATCGTGCGGCGCGATGCACGCGTGCGGCCACGATGCGCATACCGCGATCCTCATGGGCGTGGCGGAGGTGCTCGCGGGGCTGCGCGAGAGGATCCCGGGAGCGGTGAAGTTCATCTTCCAGCCGGCCGAGGAGACGCCGCCCGCCGGCGAGGACGGCGGCGCGCGCATGATGATCGAGGAAGGCTCGCTCGAGAACCCGCGCGTGGAAGCGATCTTCGGGCTGCACGTCACCTCCATCCAGCCCACCGGCAGGATCGGCTACCGGCCCGGCCCCTTCATGGCCTCCGCCGACGACTTCCGCGTGTTCGTGCGCGGCACGCAGACCCACGCGGCGATGCCCTGGCGCGGGGTGGATCCGATCGTCGTCGGCTCGCAGATCGTGATGGGCCTGCAGACCATCGTCTCGCGCCGCGTGAACATCACGAAGGAGCCGTCGGTGGTCACGGTCGGCGTCTTCCAGGGCGGCGTGCGCCACAACATCATCCCCGACGAGGCGAGGCTCGAGGGAACCATCCGCACCTTCGACGAGGAGCAGCGCGACGAGATCCACGCGCACGTGAAGCGCATCTCGGAGATGATCGCCGCGGCGGGGGGTGCCAGGGCGACGGTGCACATCCACCGCTGGTACGACGTGACCGTGAACGATCCCGCCCTCACCGAGTGGTCGGTGCCGACGCTCGGGCGCATCGCCGGCGACGCGAACGTCGGCGTGATCGACAAGATCTGCGGCGCCGAGGACTTCTCCTTCTACCAGAAGCAAGTGCCGGGCTTCTTCTACTTCATGGGCTGCACGCCGCCGCGGAGCGACGCCTCCACGGCCGCGCCCAACCACAGCCCGCGCTTCTACGTCGACGAGGATTGCCTGCCGCTCGGCGTGCGCACGCTCGCGGCGCTCGCGCTCGACTGGCTCGCCGCCAACGCGTAGCAGGGCGCTCAAGTGCGGGGCCCGGCTCCTCCGCTCGACGCTGCGATGGAACGTGCGGCGCGCCTCTACGAGGCCGGAAACCTCGAAGCCGCCCGCTCGCTCTGCGAGGACATCCTGCGCGCCGACTCGCATCATTTCTACGCGCTGCACCTGCTCGCCACCATCGCCGCGACGCAGGGCGAGCACGAGGACTGCGTGCGCCTCGCCTCCCGCGCGATCCAGGCGAACCCGCGCAATGCGGAGGCGCTCTCCAACCGCGGCGCGGCGCTGCGCGCGCTGTGCCGCTTCGACGAGGCGCTCGCCGACTACGATCGCGCGCTCGCCCTCGAGCCGCGCTCGGCGGCGATCCTCAACAACCGCGGCGTCACCCTCGCCGCCCTGGGCCGCCATCGCGAGGCGGTCGAATGCTACGACCGCGCGCTCGAGGCGGAGCCGAAGTATGCCCGGGCGCGGCACAACCGCGGCCTCTCGCGCCTCATGCTGGGCGTCTTTCCGGACGCGTGGGAAGACTACGAGTGGCGCTGGCCCGGCGGAGAGACGCCGAGCGGACTGCGCCCGTTCCCCTTCCCCACCTTCCAGGCCGCCGACTTCGGCAAGGGTCGTCGCATCGCGCTGTGGTGCGAGCAGGGCCTGGGCGACAACCTCGCGTTCTCCACGCTCACCGAGGAACTGGCGCGGCGCGGCGAGGCGTTCGTGCTCGAGGCCGATCGCCGCCTGGTCGCGTCCATCTCCCGCGCGCATCCGGGCTGGAACGTGGTGTCGCGCGAGGATTCGCCGAAGGAATTCCTGCCTTGCGACCGCCACCTGCCGCTCGGCTCGCTGGGCGCGCTGTTCCGCAGGAGCCTGCAGGACTTCGCCGCGCAACCGCGCGCGTTCCTCGCGCCCGATGGCGCTCGCGCGGAGTCCTATCGCGCGCGCATCGCCGACGGCGCCCGCGGGCCGATCGGAGTCTCGTGGCGCACGTTCCAGGCCAGGGGACGCGGCTTTTACGAGCGCACGCGCTCGGCGCCGCTCGCCGCGTTCGGCGACCTCTCGCGCATGCCCGGCATCCGGCTCGTCGACCTGCAGTACGGGGACACGAAGGCCGAGCGGGAAGCTTTCGCGCACGACAGCGGCGAGCTCACGCGCATCGAGGAGCTGGATCTCTACAACGACCTGGACGGCCTCGTCGCGCTCATCTCGGCTTGCGACGCGGTGGTCACCACGGACAACGCGACCGCGCACCTCGCCGGCGCGGCCGGGAAGCGCACGCTGCTCCTCTACCTGTCCGCGAACGCGCCCTCGCACTACTGGGCCCCGACGCCCGAGGGCAGGAGCCGCTGGTATCCCTCGGTGGAGATCGTGACCGCCCGCGACGTGGACACCTGGCAGCGCGCGCTGAGCCGCGTGCAGCAGGTCCTCGCCGCGCGCTAGCGATTGCCCGGCGCGAGCCTCTCGAGGCCCTCGAACAGGAAATGCACGGCGAGGGCGAGGCCCGCGGCGGGAAGGGCGCCCGCGAGGAGCGTGACGTCGTCGTTGAGCGCGAGCCCCTGCGCGATGCGCTCCCCGAAGCCGCCCGCGCCGATGAACGCGGCGATCGTGGCGGTGCCGACGTTGATCACCGCCGCCACCTTCACGCCGGCGAGGATCGTGGGCAACGCGAGCGGAAGCTCCACGTGGAGGAGCGTCGCGCGGCGCCCGAGCCCGAGCGCGGTCGCCGCCTGCACGAGCCCCGCGGGAACGCCGGCGAGGCCCGCGTGCGTGTTGCGCACGATCGGCAGCAGCGCGTAGAGGAAGAGCGCGAGCATCGCGGGCTTCACGCCGATGGAGCCGGTGATCGGGATGAGGAACGCGAGGAGCGCGAGCGCCGGGATGGTCTGCACGACGCCGGCGGCGACGAGGATCGGCTGCGCGGCGGCACGCGAGCGCGCGGCGACGATCCCGAGCGGAATCCCGATCAGCGCCGCAGCCGCGAGCGAGGCGAAGACGAGCGCCGCGTGCTCGCCGAGCAGGCGCGCGAAGTCCGGCGCGAACACCGCGGCGAGGAGGCCGCGCCGCGCGTTGCCGGCGCCGGCGCCGAGGAAGCGCGCGGCGATGGTCGCGAAATCGAGGTGGCCGAGCTCGGCCTCCCCGTTCATGCGGATCATCGTCCGCGCGTCGATCCTTCCCGCGAGCGCGGCGATCGCCGCCCACGCCTTCGGATGGCGCGCGGGGACGTCGAGGCGATGCAGCAGCACCGCGTCGTAGCGCGGAAAGTAATGGCGGTCGTCCTCCAGCACCGCGATGCCGTACTTCGCGATCTTCGCGTCGGTGGAGTAGAGGTCGATCGCGTCCACCTCGCCCTTGGCGAGCGCCTCGTAGGCGAGGCCGTGGTCGAGGCCGAGCGGCGTCGCCTGGGGGAGCGCGTACGCCGCCGCGAGGCCGGGCCAGCCGTCGGGCCGGCCGAGGAACTCGTGGGAGAAGCCCAGGCGCAGCTTCGGCAAGCGCGCGAGGTCCGAGATCCTCGTGATGCCGTGCTCGCGCGCGAAGTCGCCGCGCACGCCGATCGCGTAGCTGTCGGAGAAGCCGAGCGGGACCGATGCCGCGAGCCCGCGCGCGCGCAGGCGCCCGTCGATCTCGGCGAGCGTGAGGTCGCGGCCGGCGCCGAGGATCTCGCGCGCGATGGTGCCGGTGTATTCGGGATACACGTCGATCGCGCCGTGCTCGAGCGCGGCGACGAGGATCGCCGTGTTGCCGAGGCCGGGATGGTGCTCGGCCGGCGCGCCCGCCTCGCGTGCCGCCTGCGTGACGATCTCGCCGAGGATGTACGACTCGGTGAAGCGCTTCGAGCCGACCGCGAGGGTGGGCTCGGCCGCGCCGGCGCCGGCCGCGACGGCAAAGGCGAGGATGCATGCCAGGAGGAGCGCGCGCATCGGCGCATGATAAGATAGTCGGACGCGCCGATTTGATCGTCAGCTTGCGGGCGCGCTACAAATGCCGCTAAAGCGATCGGACCTGAAAACCCGTTCGCTTCCGCTGGCGGGTTTTTTTCGTTTGGACATGGACCAGACCATCGCCGCACGCCCCGCCCGGATCGCAGCACTCGAGGACGCGCTGAAGCAGCGCATCCTCGTGCTCGACGGCGCCATGGGCACCATGATCCAGCGCGAGCGCCTCGCCGAGGCCGATTACCGCGGCGAGCGCTTCCGCGACTGGAAGAACGACCTGCGCGGCAACAACGACCTGCTGAACCTCACGCGGCCCGCAGTGATCCGCGCGATCCACGAGCAGTACCTCGAGGCGGGCGCGGACATCCTCGAGACGAACACGTTCAACTCGACCGCGATCTCGCAGGCGGACTACGCGCTGGAGCACCTCGCGGCGGAGCTCAACCTCGCCGGCGCGCGCATCGCCCGCGAGGCGGCCGATTCCTTCGGCCGGCGCACGCCGTCCAAGCCGCGCTTCGTCGCCGGCGTGCTGGGGCCGATGAACCGCACGCTCTCCCTCTCGCCCGACGTGAACGACCCGGGCTTGCGCGCCGTGACCTTCGACGAGGTGAAGGACGCGTACCGGACCGCGGTCGCCGCGCTCGTCGAGGGCGGCGTGGACCTGCTGCTCGTCGAGACGATCTTCGACACGCTGAACGCGAAGGCGGCGCTCTTCGCGATCGACGAGCATTTCGAGGCCTGCGGCGTGCGGCTCCCGATCATGATCTCGGGCACGATCACCGACGCCTCGGGCCGCACGCTTTCCGGTCAGACCGTGGAAGCGTTCTGGAACTCGGTGCGCCATGCCCGCCCGCTTTCCGTCGGCTTCAACTGCGCGCTCGGCGCGCGGCAGCTGCGGCCCCACGTCGAGGAGCTCGCGCGCATCGCCGACGTCTACGTCTCGGCGCACCCCAACGCCGGCCTGCCCAACGCCATGGCCGAGTACGACGAGCGGCCGGCGGAAACCGCCGCGTACCTGCGCGACTGGGCGCAGAGCGGCTGGCTCAACATCACCGGCGGCTGCTGCGGCACGACGCCCGAGCACATCCGCGCAATCGCCGAGGCGGTGGCCGCCTCGAAGCCGCGCACCGTGCCGCGCCTCGCGCCGAAGCTGCGCCTCTCCGGGCTCGAGCCGCTCGACGTAGGCGACGACTCGCTCTTCGTGAACGTGGGCGAGCGCACCAACGTCACCGGCTCCAGGGCCTTCGCGCGCCTCGTCCTCGCCGGCGACTACGCGCAGGCGCTCTCGGTCGCCCGCCAGCAGGTGGAGAACGGCGCGCAGGTGATCGACGTGAACATGGACGAGGCGATGCTCGACTCGCAGGCGGCGATGACGCGCTTCCTGCAGCTCGTCGCCTCCGAGCCCGACATCGCGCGCGTGCCGGTGATGATCGACAGCTCGAAATGGAGCGTGATCGAGGCCGGCCTCAAGTGCGTGCAGGGCAAGTGCATCGTGAACTCGATCTCGCTCAAGAGCGGCGAAGCGGAGTTCGTCCAGCAGGCGAAGCTCGCGCGGCGCTACGGCGCGGCGGTCGTGGTGATGGCCTTCGACGAGAAGGGGCAGGCCGACACGCTCGAGAGGAAGACCGCGATCTGCGAGCGCTGCTACCGGATCCTCACGGAGAAGGTCGGCTTCCCGCCCGAGGACATCATCTTCGACCCCAACGTCTTCGCGATCGCCACCGGCATCGAGGAGCACAACCGCTACGGGCTCGACTACATCGAGGCGGTGGCCGCGTCGAAGCCGCGCACCGTGCCGCGCCTCGCGCCGAAGCTGCGCCTCTCCGGGCTCGAGCCGCTCGACGT
>DATIZV010000214.1:0-6623 GCA_035516915.1 Usitatibacter sp.
CTGACACACCAACACCGACACCGGCGACCCCCGCCGCCGCGGCTGCAACGCCCGCCGCCGCGCCGCGCGCCCGCAAACGCACGAAGAAGACCGTCGTGGACGGCATCGCGCACATCCACGCGTCCTTCAACAACACCATCATCACCATCACCGACCGCCAGGGCAACGCCCTTTCGTGGGCCACCTCGGGCGCCGCCGGCTTCAAGGGCTCGCGCAAGTCGACGCCCTTCGCCGCGCAGGTCGCGGCGGAGGCGGCCGGGCGCGCCGCGCAGGAGCACGGCGTGAAGAACCTCGAGGTGCGCATCAAGGGCCCCGGCCCGGGCCGCGAGTCGGCCGTGCGCGCGTTGAACGCCCTCGGCCTCAAGATCGTGTCGATCGCCGACGTGACGCCGGTGCCGCACAACGGCTGCCGGCCGCCCAAGCGCCGCCGGATGTAACGCAGAGGGGGTTGCCGCGAGGCGCGGCCGGCCCCACGTAAAGAGACCAGGAGAACGCCGTGGCACGCTATATCGGACCCAAGTGCAAGCTCTCGCGCCGGGAAGGCACCGACCTTTTCCTCAAGAGCGCGCGCCGCTCGCTCGACACGAAGTGCAAGCTCGACTCGCGGCCCGGCCAGCACGGCGCCAAGTCGACGCGCATCTCCGAGTACGGCACGCAGCTGCGCGAGAAGCAGAAGATCCGGCGCATGTACGGAGTGCTCGAGCGCCAGTTCCGCAAGTACTTCGACAAGGCGATCACCAAGCGCGGCGCCACCGGCGAGGTGCTGCTGCAGATGCTCGAGAGCCGGCTCGACAACGTCGTCTACCGGATGGGCTTCGCGTCCACCAGGGCCGAGGCGCGCCAGCTCGTCTCGCACCGCGCGATCGAGGTGAACGGCAAGCCCGTGAACATCCCGTCGTACCTGCTGCGCGCCCGGGACACCGTGGCCGTGCGCGAGAGGGCGCGCGCGCAGCTGCGCATCAAGTCGTCGCTGGAGCTCGCCGAGCAGAACGGGTTCCCCAGCTGGGTCGAGGTGGACGCGAAGAACTTCAAGGGCACGTTCAAGCAGCTGCCCGAGCGCGCGGAGTTCGCCTCCGACGTGAACGAGCAGCTGGTGGTCGAGCTTTACTCGAAGTAACGCTTCAGCCCGCAGCAACCGAAGGAAGCAGCACCGCTGGAGGACCCTTCCTCTAACGCATCTGGCAGAGGTACCCCCGAATGCAAAGCAACGCCACGAATTTCCTGAAGCCCCGCATCATCGACGTACAGAACCTCTCGCCCACGCACGCGAAGGTGGTCATGGAGCCCTTCGAGCGCGGGTACGGCCACACGCTGGGCAACGCCCTCAGGCGCATCCTCCTCTCCTCGATGCCCGGCTACGCCGCGACCGAAGTGAAGATCGCGGGCGTCCTGCACGAGTACTCCACGATCGAAGGTGTGCAGGAGGACGTCGTCGACGTGATCCTCAACCTCAAGGGCGTGGTGATGAAGCTGCACAACCGCTCGGAGGCGACGCTCAAGCTCAAGAAATCCACGGCGGGCCCGGTCACGGCGGCCGACATCGAGCAGACGCACGACGTCGAGATCATCAACCCGGAGCACGTGATCGCGCACCTCACCCAGGGCGGCAAGATCGACATGACGATCAAGATCGAGAAGGGGCGCGGCTACGTGCCGGCGACCTCCCGGCGCCAGGACGACTCGCGCTCGATCGGCTCGATCCTGCTCGACGCCTCGTTCTCGCCGGTGCGCCGCGTGAGCTACCAGGTGGAGAGCGCGCGCGTGGAGCAGCGCACCGACCTCGACCGCCTCGTGATCGACATCGAGACCAACGGCGTGATCGAGCCCGAGGAGGCGGTGCGTTACTCGGCCTC
This sequence comes from Usitatibacter sp., assembly GCA_035516915.1. Classification (GTDB taxonomy): domain Bacteria; phylum Pseudomonadota; class Gammaproteobacteria; order Burkholderiales; family Usitatibacteraceae; genus Usitatibacter. The sequence goes on from DATIZV010000214.1 coordinate 1,854, forward strand.
CGTGCTGGTGGACCAGCTCTCGGTGTTCGCCTCGCTCCAGTCGACCAGCGAGGAGCGCCAGGAGGCCGCGCAGCCGCAGGTCGATCCGATCCTGCTGCAGCCGGTGGACGACCTCGAGCTCACGGTGCGCTCCGCCAACTGCCTCAAGGCCGAGAACATCTACTACATCGGGGACCTCATCCAGAGGACCGAGAACGAGCTGCTGAAGACGCCGAACCTCGGCCGCAAGTCGTTGAACGAGATCAAGGAAGTGCTCGCCTCCAAGGGCCTCACGCTGGGCATGAAGCTCGAAAACTGGCCGGTCGCAGGACTGACGAAATAGGGGGACAGACCCCAATTCAAGCGCGGGGTGGTTGCCGCAAGCCCCGTTGGTCCACGACATTGGGGTCTGTCCCCCGTTTCGTCGCGTCGTTCATAACCCACAATACCAACAAGGCTGCATAAGCCAAGAGAGTGAAAGGAAAACTGGAATGCGTCACCGCCACGGGCTGCGCAAGCTCAACCGCACCAGCGCCCATCGCCTCGCGATGCTGCGCAACATGACCGTGTCCCTGCTCAAGCACGAGTCGATCCGCACGACGCTGCCCAAGGCGAAGGAGCTGCGCCGCGTCGCCGAGCCGATCATCACCCTCGGCAAGAGCGCGACGCTCGCCAACAAGCGCCTCGCCTTCGACCGGCTGCGCGACCGCGACATGGTGGTGAAGCTCTTCGACGAGCTGGGACCCCGCTACAAGGCGCGGAACGGGGGGTACCTGCGCATCCTCAAGTTCGGCTTCCGCCAGGGCGACAACGCGCCGATGGCGCTCGTCGAGCTCGTCGGCCGTCCCGCGGGCGAGGACGAGGCCGGCGAGCCGAAGAAGCCCGCGAAGCGCGCGCGCAAGGAAGCCGCGGCCGCTTGAGCGGCGTCGCGACCGACGAAGGCCGGCCCTCGCGCCGGCCTTTCCGCTTCCGCGGGGTCGCCATCGGCGCGGCCCTCGCGGCGCTCGCCGCGCCGTTCCTGGTCCATTTCGCCTGGCAGCGCGGCATTCCCACCATCGGCGACGACAGCGTCGCCTATCTCGTCCTCGCGCGCTTCTTCGCCGGCAAGGCGGGTCCCCTCGTCGCGCCCTGGGTCGCATACCACACGAACTTTCCCCCGCTCTTCCCGCTGGTCCTCGCCGCCGCGGGCGGCGCCACCGACCTTCTCGTCGCGCACCTCGTCGTCGCGGCCGCGGCGATCGGAGCGGTCTACGCCATCCAGCGCTACGGCGCGCTGCGGCTGGGAAGCGAGACGGCCGGCGTGCTCCTCGCGGCCGGGTTCCTCCTCACGCCGAGCGCGTGGATCGGCATCAAGGGCATCCTCAGCGAGCCGATGTACCTGCTGTTGTCGGTCGTCGCGCTCGACCTTCACGCCGCGCGCATGGAGCCGCGGCGCGACGTCGCACCGGGCGCGTGGGTCGCGTTCGGCATGCTGCTCGCCGCGGCCGTCCTCACTCGCGCGGCGGGGGTCGCGCTCGTCGCGGCCTTCACCGTCCACGCCGCCGTGCGCGCGCTGCGCCGCGCGGACCGTCCCCGCTGGGCGCCGTTCCTCGCGCTCGTCCCGGTCGTGCTGCTGGTCGCCGCGTGGATCGCGTTGCGTCCCGCGGCAGGGGTGGACCGCTACGGCGCGGCAGCGAGCTCCGGGCTCGCGGACTGGCTGCGCGAGCCGGCGCTCATGGCGCGGCTCGCGTCGCACTTCTTCTTCGGCGGCTGGGTCTCCTCGTTCGCGGCCGACCCCGAAGCGCCGGCAGCGTTCCGTGCCGCATTCGCCGTGCTCGGCATCGCCGGCCTCGCGGGCGCGGCGCGCGCGGCCGCGGCGAACCGCCTGGACGGCTGGTACGTCCTCGCCACGTGCGCGATGGTCTTCCTCTGGGTGTATCCGGAGGAGAACATGCGCCGCCTGCTCTATCCGGTTCTCCCCCTGCTCCTGATGCACGCCGCGGAGCTGCTCGTCGCGCTCGCCGCGCGCATCGCGCCGCCGCCGCGCGCGCGCTGGATCGCCGCCTGCGCCCTCGCGCCCGCCGCGCTCCTCTGCCTCCCCGCGCAGGTGGTGGTGCAGCAGAAGTCCTTCGACCGCGAGCCGCGCGACGCGGCGGGGCGCCACGCCTTCGCCGACATCACGGACTATTACCTCACGCTCAACGTGCAGCGCGCGCAGGCGCTCGCCGGCAAGCAGATCGCGGTGCTCGCGGGGTTCGATGCGCTCGCCGAGCGCACGCCTCCGGGCGCGCGCGTGATGTGGATGCGCCCCGAGTACGTCGCGATCCTCGGCGGGCGCGTGGGCGTGCCGTTCTACTACGGCTGGGACGAGCGCCGCATCGCCGAAGAGGTGAGGCGCACGGGGACGCAGTACGTGGTCCTGTCGCGGGAGTACAAGGCGGACCTCAGCGGACGGCCCGGCGATCCCTTCGCGACGCTCGCGGGCGTGGAGAAATACGCCGACCCGCTCTACGCGATGCGCAATCCCGCGGTGGGCGGCGACGAGTTCGTGCTGATGAAGGTCGATCCGGGCCGGCTCGCGGGCTTCCTCGCGCGGGACCGGAACAGCTGAGGCTCAGGCGCGCGGCGCGCCGAAGACGAGGAGCCTCCGCGCGAGGTAGTTCCAGAAGAAGACCGTCCCGGTCGCCAGCAGCTTCGCCGCGAGGAGGTCGAGCCGCGCGACCTCCACGCCCGCCCACAGGATCGCCGCGTTGACGGCGAGGCCCACGCCGCTCACCACGTACACCATGGCGATCTCCCAGCGCCGGCCGAGCTTGCGCCCGCTGTGGAACACGTAGCGGATGCTGAGCACGTAGTTCACGAGCGTGGCGAGGACGAAAGTGGCGGCGCCCACCGGCTGGTACGGCAGCCCGAGCTCGCGCGCGAAGAGGGTGAAGAGGCCCACGTCGACGCAGGCGGCGGCCCCGCCCACCAGGAAGTAGCGCGCGAGCGCGCGTCGCTCAGCGGAAAAGGTTGTACTTGAGGATGCAGTAGATGGCACGCAGGCCGTCCTTGTAGTTGATCTTCTTGCCCTCGGCGTACGTCCTGCCGTAGTACGAGATGCCCACCTCGTAGATGCGCAGCCGCCGCTTCGCCACCTTCGCCGTGATCTCCGGCTCGAAGCCGAAGCGCTCCTCCTCGATCTCGATCGACTGGATCACCTCGCGCCGGAACGCCTTGTATCCGGTCTCCATGTCGGTGAGGTTGAGGTTGGTGAACATGTTCGAGAGGAGCGTGAGCATGCCGTTGCCCATGCGATGCCAGAAGTAGAGCACGCGGTGCGGCTCCGCGCCCATGAAGCGCGACCCGTACACCACGTCGGCGCGGCCCTCGAGGATCGGCGCGAGGACGCGCCCGTACTCGTTCGGGTCGTATTCCAGGTCCGCGTCCTGCACGATCACGACCTCGCCGGTGGCGGCATGGATGCCGCTGCGCAGCGCCGCGCCCTTGCCGCGGTTCACCTCGTGCAGGATCACGCGGTCGACGCGGCGCCCGTCCTCGCCCGCGAGGCGCTCGCGCGTGCCGTCGGTGGAGCCGTCGTCGACCACGATGAGCTCCTTGTCGGGGTACGGCGCGGCGCGCACCGCGTCGATGATGCGGCCGATGGTCGAGACCTCGTTGTAGCAGGGAATGATCACCGAGAGCTTCATGGGCGTGCGCGGGCCTCCAGCCTTTGTGGATCGATGCGCAGCAGCGACGCGGCGGGCTTGCCGTCGGGACCGTTTCGCGTCCACACGGGATGGGCGTACTCCATCGCGAGCCGCGCGGACACGAGCGGATCGGCGGCCGCGGGTCCTTCCTCGCGCATGGGCTGCGCGTTTACGTACAGGTAGTCGACGCGCCGGCGCGAGAGCGCCGCGGCGAAGGCGGCGGGATCGGCCGCCTGCGGCACGCCGAGTCCGGTGCGGCCGCAGAGGAGCGCGATGTAGTCGGGCAGCGACCATGCGATGCGCGCGTCCTCCGGCGTCGTCTCGCGGATGCGGTCGAGGTCGCGGAAGATCGCGATCTCGCGGTCGGCGGTCGCCGCCGCGAGCGGGCCCACGGAGAAGCGATAGAACTCGGCGATGTCCGCGCGCGCGTAGCGCTGGCCCGGCGCGGAACGCTCGAGCGCGCGCCCCGCCACGAAGAGCATCGCGGGCACGCACAGCACGAGCGGCGCGAAGCAAGCCGCGGCGGCGTAGCGGCGGGCCTTCGGGCTCGCCGAAAGCCGTTGCGACGCCTGGGCGAGCGCCCATGCGGCCGCGGCGAGGAGCACCGGCACGATGGGAACGCCCAGCCGGTACACGTGCGCGGGGTAGGGAAAGAGAAGCAGGATCGCGAGGTAGCACGCGGCGTAGAGGCCGTCGGGCTCGCCGCGCGCCGCGCGCCACGCGGCTCCGGCGAGCGCCACGAGGCCGATCGCCGAGGCGAGGATCGCCTTCGGATCGAGCGCGCCGCTCCAGAAGATCACCAGCGCGCGCAGCCAGGAATACCCGAAGGAATCGAGGTTGCCGAGGATCACGCGAACGATCCACGGCGCGCCCTCCTTGCGCAGGCTCTTCAGCATGTTCGCCCCGATCGCCGCATACGTGTCCTCGCGTCCCGCGGGGCGCAGCAGGTACCAGAGCGCGATCGCGGCGAGCGGCACGGCGAGGGCGATCGCGGCGGCGCGAAGCCGGCGCGCATCGCGGGAGCGCAGCCATCGCAGGCCTTCGGCCGCGGCGAGTCCCGCGACCAGCGCGACGCCGATCGTGCGCGTAAGAAGCGCCGCGGAGACCCACACGGCGAGCGCCG
>DATIZV010000215.1:0-15798 GCA_035516915.1 Usitatibacter sp.
GCCCGGGCAAGGGCGGCGCCCGGCCGAACTAGTCCTGCGGCGAGGCTCCCGGCTGCAGCGACGCCTTGAGGACCACGTCGTTCTTGCCCAGGGCGAGGAACTTGCCGGGATTCAGGGGAATTCCCTTTTCCCGCACCTCGAAGTGCAGGTGCGGCCCGGTGGTGCGGCCGGTGTTTCCGACCAGGCCGATCACCTCGCCCTTCATCACGACGTCGCCTACTTTGGCGATGCGCTTGGAAAGGTGCGCGTAGCGCGAGGTGAGGCCATTGTCGTGGTCGATGTCGATCACATTGCCGTACTCGGGCATGGTCCCGGAGTAGGAAACGACACCGCCCGCCGCGGCCATCACCTTGGTGCCGATGGGCGCGACGATGTCCACACCGGTATGGAACTCGGAGTGGCCGTTGATCGGGTCGATGCGGTAGCCGAAGCCCGAGGACACGTAGCCGCCCGAGATCGGAATCGTGGTGGGAATGGTCTTGCGCGCGAGCCGGTCGTCCATGAAGAAGGAGTCGAGCACGCCGAGCTTCTCGCTGCGGTCGTCGAGCACGCGCGACATCTCGTCGAGCATCTGCTGGAACTCGGGGACGGTGAGGTCGTGGTCGACGAGGACCGCGGGGCCGCCCTGTCCCGGCTTCTCGTCGAAGTGGAACTCTTCGCTCTTGATGCCCGCGGCCTTCGCCAGCCGCTCGCCGAAGGCGTCCAGCCGGAGGATGCGCGCCTGCAGCTCGCCCACCTTCGCGGCGAGCGCGTCGAGGTTCTGCTTGGTCTGGGCCTCCGTGCGCGCCATGTCGTCGCGATGGAGCGCCGCGACCAGCGAGCGGAAATACGGGTTGCTCGTGTCGGCGGCGAGGTGCATGGTCACGAAGTAGGTCCCGGTCGCGAGCATGAATCCGGCGAGCAGGATGCCGAAGGCGACCAGCATCACCTGGGCCTGCGAGAGCGCCAGCGAGCGGCTCTTCGCGAGGCTGTCCGAAACGAGAATAATGTTCAACCCGCGCCTCCGTTCTTCATCATGGCCTCCGATCGCATCGCCAAGCACCTCGCGAGCCCCGAGCTGCACGCCATCGCGGCTCGACTCGCGTACCTCCGGCGCCTGCAGCGCCGCTACCGGACTCTGGTACCCGAAGCGCTCGCCGAAGCGAGCCGGGTATGCGCCATTGAAGGAACGATTGTTGTCATTTGCGCGGCGAGCGGTCCCGTCGCAGCGATCCTCCGCCAGCTCGCGCCTCGGGTGCTCGAGGGCCTGCGCGAAGGTGCGCGAAAATCCTCGAAACACTCGCTGGATCAGGAATTTACTGGAATACGGGTGGAAGTACAAGTGAAACAGGTCACATCGCGGCGCTCGATCAAGGCCCGCGAACCGTTGCCGTGCGAGAAATTGCAGGCCGTGGCGCGGGACCTTTCGGAATCGCCGCTCCGTACAGCCCTGGAGCGCATCGCGAAGAAGCGCTAGGCGGGAACGGTGTTGGAGCGGACCGCGATGCCGGATGCGCAATTGCGGCGGCGCGGGCAGCCGCTCAATACCATCGGGCGGAGATCTCCTTACTGCGGTTGAAGCACGAGATTTGCGAAGGCGCGCGGGAGCGACTCGACGCGATCGAACGTGACCTCTTCCCACGCGCTCTTCGTCTCGAGGAGCTTGCGCAGGAGCTGGTTGTTGAGCGCGTGGCCGGACTTCCGCCCCTCGAACGCGCCGATCACGGGATGCCCGAGGAGGTAGAGGTCGCCCACGGCGTCGAGCGCCTTGTGCATCACGAACTCGTCCTCCATGCGCAGGCCCTCGGCGTTCAGCACGCGGAAGTCGTCGACCACGATGGCGTTGTCGAGCGAGCCGCCGAGGGCGAGTCCCCTGGCGCGCATCATCTCCACCTCCTGGCTGAAGCCGAAGGTGCGCGCGCGCGAGACTTCGCGCACGAACGAGACCTCCGCGAAGTCGATCTCGACCTGCGAGCGCGCCGGGTCGAACACGGGATGGCTGAACTCGATGGAGAACGCGACCTTGAACCCGTTGTAGGGCTCGAGGCGCACCTTCTTGTCGCCCTGCTCGACCTCGACCGCCTCGAGGATGCGCACGTAGCGCTTCGCCGCCACCTGCTCCTCGATGCCGGCCGACTGCAGCAGGAACACGAACGTGCCCGCGCTGCCGTCCATGATCGGTACCTCCTCACCGGAGAGATCGACGTATGCGTTGTCGATGCCGAGGCCCGCGAAGGCGGCCATGAGGTGCTCCACCGTCGAGACGCGCGCGCCGTCCTTTTCGATCACCGTCGCCATCACCGTGTTGCTCACGTTGAGCGCGTGCGCGGGAATGGCGGGATTGCCGGGCAGGTCGGTGCGGCAGAACACGATGCCCGTGTCGATCGCGGCCGGCCGCAGCGCCATCGCGACCTTCTGGCCGGTGTGCAGGCCCACGCCGGTCGCGCGAACGGCGCTCTTGAGGGTTCGTTGTCGGATCATTTCCGCAATTTTATCATGCCCTTAACACTTGCCGGGCAAATCTTTCGCGCGCCGGCACGCAAGGGCCATATCGCGGCTCGCGGGCGGCGCCTACGATGCCCGCCATGAAAGCACTGGCCGCAGTCCTGGGCACTGCGATCGCGACCGCAGCGCTCGCGCAAGCGCCCTTCAAGAGCGCGTTGCCGCAGGCGGCCTGCGACGATTGCGGCACGGTCACGAGGGTGCAGTCGGTTTCGAAGGAGCTCGCCCAGCAACCGATCGATGAAGGCGAGCCCTCGGGGCTCGTGGCGACCATTCCGCTCGGGGGCGGGTCGATGCGCGCGGGATCGTCGTCGCGCGTCGGCAAGGAGGCCCCGAACGTCTCGACGCAATGGGAAGCGGTGGTGCGCCTGGACGACGGCCGCTACCAGATCCTGCGCCTGAACGAGAAGCCTGCATTCGGGCTGGGAGACCGCGTGCGCGTTCGCGTGGGCCGGCTCGAGCCCCCGCCCGGAGGATAGGAAAAGCGGGCCCCGCGGGGCCCGCCCAAGGTGCAACCGCGATGCCGGCGGGAGACGCGCCGGCCCGGGAATGACGACTCAGTCCGCTTGCTTGCGCAGGAACGCGGGAATGTCGAGCATGTCGACGCCCGAGTGGCGCATGGCCTCGATGGTCACGTCGCGCCGGCGCCGGATCGCGGTCGGCTGGTCGAGCTCCTCGTAGTTGACCGCCGGGGGCGCGTCGTCGGTGCCGGTGCGCGGCACCACCTGCATCACCGGCTGGCGCTGCGCGGCCGCTCCGCCCAGCCCGGTCGCCACGATCGTCACCCGCAGCGCATCGCCGATCGCCTCGTCGATGACGCTGCCGTAGATCACCGTCGCATCCTCCGCGGTGAACGAGCGGATGGTGTTCATCACCTCGTGCACCTCCTTGAGCTTCATGGAGTGGCTCGCGGTGATGTTCACCAGCACGCCGCGCGCGCCGGAGAGGTGGATGTCCTCGAGGAGCGGCGAGTGGACGGCCTGCTCGGCCGCCATCTGCGCCCGCTCCGGTCCCGACGCGGTCGCCGAGCCCATCATGGCGACGCCGTTCTCGCTCATCACCGTGCGCACGTCGGCGAAATCCACGTTCACCATGCCGGGGCAGTTGATCACCTCGGCGATGCCCGCGACCGCTCCGTTCAGCACGTCGTTCGAGGCGCGGAACGCGTCCTCGTACGTGACGTCCTCGCCGAGGACCTCCATCAGCCGGTCGTTCGGGATGATGATGAGCGAGTCGACGTGCTGCTTGAGCTGGTCGATGCCCACCGCGGCGACCTTCTGGCGCTTGCCCTCGAAGCTGAAGGGCTTGGTCACCACCGCGACCGTGAGGATGCCGAGCTCGCGCGCGATCTCGGCCACGACCGGCGCCGCGCCCGTGCCCGTGCCTCCGCCCATGCCCGCCGTGATGAAGAGCATGTCGGCGCCGCCCACGAGCTCGGTGATGCGCTCGCGGTCCTCCTCGGCCGCGAGGCGTCCCACCTCGGGGTTCGCGCCCGCGCCGAGCCCTTTCGTGACGCCCGTGCCGAGCTGCAGCGTGGTCTTCGCGAGGTTCCTCTTGAGCGCCTGCGCGTCGGTGTTCATCGAGATGAACTCGACGCCCTGCACGCCGTTGTTGATCATGTGGTCCACGGCGTTCCCGCCGCAGCCTCCCACTCCCACCACCTTGATCACCGCTTCCGGTGATTGGCTTTCCAGCAGCTCGATCATTTCCGTCTCCTGTTGTTGTCGCTGTTGCAGTCGCACACCACCGCCAGGCGCCGGGCGCCTAGAAGTTTCCCTTGAACCAGCTCTTCATCTTCTCGAACACCTCCTTGAAGCCGGCGCCCTGGATGCGCGCGTGGCGATCGCGCTTCACCTGGTCGAGGCCGGCCATGAGGAGCCCGATTCCCGTCGAATAGCGCGGATTGCGCACCACTTCCGCGAGCGCTCCGTTGTAGTTCGGCACGCCCACGCGCACCGGCATGTGGAAGACTTCCTCGCCGAGCTCGACCATGCCCTTCATGAGCGCGGAGCCGCCGGTGATCACGATTCCCGAGGAGAGCAGCTCCTCCAGCCCCGAGGAGCGCAGCTCCCGCTGGATGAGCGAATAGAGCTCCTCGACGCGCGGCTCGATCACCTCGGCGAGCGTCTGCCGCGAGAGCTCGCGCGGCCCGCGCTCGCCCACGCCCGGGACCTCGATCATGTCGGTCGCGCTCGCGAGCTGGCGCAGCGCCACGCCGTTCGTGATCTTCAGCTCCTCGGCATCCTTGGTGGGCGTGCGCAGCGCCATCGCGATGTCGTTCGTGATCTGGTCGCCGGCGATCGGGATCACCGACGTGTGCTTGATCGCGCCGTCGGTGAATACCGCCATGTCGGTCGTGCCGCCGCCGATGTCGACCAGGCACACGCCCAGGTCGCGCTCGTCCTCGAGGAGCACCGCGTCGGCGGAGGCGAGCGGCTGCAGCATGAGGTCGCGCACCTCGAGGCCGCAGCGGCGCACGCACTTCATGATGTTCTGCGCGGCGGAGACGGCGCCGGTCACGATGTGCACCTTCACCTCGAGGCGCATGCCGCTCATGCCCATCGGCTGGCGCACGCCTCCCTGCCCGTCGATGATGAATTCCTGTTCGAGGATGTGGAGCACCTGCTGCTCCATCGGGATGTTCACCGCGCGCGCGGTCTCGATGACGCGGTCGATGTCGTACTGCGACACCTCCTTGTCCTTGATCGCGACCATCCCGTGCGAGTTGAAGCTCTTGATGTGGCTGCCGGCGATGCCGGTGATCACGTCCTTGATCTTGGCGTCGGCCATCAGCTCGGCTTCCTCGAGCGAGCGCTGGATCGCGTTCACCGTCGAGTCGATGTTCACGACCACGCCCTTCTTCAACCCGCGCGAGGGATGGCTGCCCATGCCGACGAGGTTCAGCGTGTCCTCCGGCGTGATCTCGGCGACGAGCGTCACGATCTTGGAGGTCCCGATGTCCAGGGCCACGAGGAGGTTGCGGTTGTCGCGCGGGCGCGTGGGGATCATTTCTTCTTCGGTCGGGGTTGGCGCGGATTCGCGGCGCCGCGGGCCGCGGGTTGCGAGCTGGAGGCGACGCGCAGCGCGAAGCCGTTCGCGTAGCGCAGGTCGGCATGCCGGATTTCGACGCCGCGGGCCGCGAGCCCGGGCCATGCCGCCACGAAGCGCTGGATGCGCGCGCCCACGTCGCCGCGGCCGAGCTCGATGGTGAGCCCCGATTCGAGCGTCGCATGCCACGCGCCGCGCGCCGAGAGTCGCAGCTCGGCGATCGGGCTCGCGAGCGGCGCGAGCATCGGGGCGATCGTCGCGTATTCCTGCGCCATGACCGGCGCCGTGCCGTCCGGCCCGAGGAAGCGCGGGAGCTTTCCATCGTACGGCGCGGAGAACACCTCGCCGCGGGTGCTCACCAGCGCGTCGTTCCCCCAGCGCGCGAGCGGCTGGTGCGCGTCGAAGGTCACCTCGATGCCGTCCTGGAAGCGGCGGCGCACGGCCGCGTCGCGCACCCACGGCAGGCGCCGCGCCGCCTCCCGAACCGCGGAGAGCGACACGCTCCCGGCGGCGAGGCCGCGGAGGCTTCGCGCGAACGCGTCGAGGTCGGGGGGCGGGATGCGCGCGACGTCGCCGGCAAGCTCCACGTGCACGATCGGCCGGGCGGCGAGCGCGCGATATCCGTACCAGCCGCCGCAAGCGAAGGCCGCGAGCACCGCGGTCGCCGCGACGGCGGGAAGGAGGCGGCGGCCGAGGACGGACGGCGCGCTCATGTCCGCCGCTCCGCGCTGTCGAGCTTCGCCTCGGCGAGGATGCGCACGCACAGCTCGGCGTAGTCGATGCCTACGACGCGCGCCGCCATCGGCACCAGGCTGTGCCCCGTCATCCCGGGCGCCGTGTTCATCTCGAGGAAGGTGTAGCTCTCGTCCTGGCGCACGATCACGTCGGCGCGGCCCCAGCCGCGGCAGCCGAGCACGCGGAAGGAGCGCAGCGCCGCGGCGCGGATCTCGTCCTCGAGGCGCGCGGCGAGGCCCGACGGGCAGTAGTACTTCGTCTCGTCGGTGAAGTACTTGTGCTGGTAGTCGTAGTTGCCCTGCGGCGCCTCGATGCGCACCAGGGGCAGCGCCACCTCGGCGAGGATCGACGCCGTGACTTCCTTGCCGGGAACGAATTCCTCCGCGAGCACCAGCTCGTCGTAGCGCACCGCGAGCTCGTAGGCGGCGGGTAGATCGTCGACGCGCATCACCTTCGTGAGGCCGATCGTGGAGCCCCCGCGCGACGGCTTCACGACTACCGGCAGCCCGAGGAGGTCCGCGATCTTGTCCCACGCGCTGGAGCGATCGACCATGGCGAAGCGCGGCGTGGGAATGCCGGCCGCGTGCCACACGAGCTTCGTGCGCCACTTGTCCATCGAGAGCGCCGAGGCCATCACGCCGCTGCCGGTATAGGGAATTCCCATCACCTCGAGCGCCCCCTGCACCGTGCCGTCCTCGCCGAAGCGTCCGTGCAGGGCGATGAACACGCGCTCGTAGCCCTCGCCCTTCAGCTCGAAGAGCGCGCGCTCCGCCGGATCGAAGGCGTGCGCGTCCACGCCCTTGCTGCGCAGGGCCTTCAGCACCGCGTTGCCGGAGATGAGCGAGATCTCGCGCTCGGCCGAGGGGCCGCCCATCAGCACGGCGACCTTGCCGAAGCTCATCGCGCGTCCCCCACGATGCGCACTTCGCGGACCAGCGCCACGCCGGTCTTCGCGCGCACGGTGCGCTCCACGTGATCGATCACCGCCTCGATGTCGGCCGCGCTCGCGCCGCCGAGGTTGACGATGAAGTTCGCGTGCTTCGGCGAGACCTGCGCCGCGCCGATCGTGAAGCCCTTGAGCGCGCACGATTCGATGAGGCGCGCCGCATGGTCGCCCGGCGGGTTGCGGAAGACGCTTCCCGCGTTCGGCTGGCTCAACGGCTGCGTGGCCACGCGCCTCGCGAGGAGCTCGCGCATGCGGGCCATCGATTGCGCGGTGTCGCCGGGGCCGAACTCGAAGAGGCCGCCCACGAACCATTCGTCGGCTGCCGAACGCGGGGCGACGTGGCGATAGCCGATCTCGTAGTCGGACTTCGCGCGGCGCCGCCGCTCGCCGCGCCGGTCCACGGTCTCGACCGCGACCACGTGGTTCCACGTCTCGCCGCCGTAGCAGCCGGCGTTCATCGCGAGCGCCCCGCCCACGGTGCCGGGAACGCCCGCCATCCACTCCGCGTCGCCTCCGCCGTGCTTCGCCACGAAGCGCGCGAGATGCGGCGCCGGCACGCCGGCCTCCGCGAAAACCGGGGACAGACCACGTTTTCCGCGCGACGGAACGCCGTCCGCTTCGTCGGAAAACGTGGTCTGTCCCCGGTTTTCGAAACGGATTGCGGTGAGGGCATGGTGCGTGAGGATCACCGCGCCCGCGAGGCCGCCGTCGCGCACGAGGAGGTTGCTGCCGAGCCCCACGAACAGCACCGGCTGCGGCTCCGCGAAGGCCCGCAGGAATGCGCACAGGTCGTCGACGTCGGCCGGCTGGTAGAAGGTGCGCGCGGCCCCGCCCGCGCGCCAGCTCACGTGGCGCGCCATAGGCTCGTCGCGCCGGAGGGTTCCGCGCAAGGCGTGCTCGATGAGGAAGGCGTCGCTCATGTCCATCGCCATCAGCCTCGCGCCGCCCGTGCCGGCTCGGGCGCCGCGGCGAGCTCCGCCGCGAGGCCGCCGATCGACCCCGCGCCCATCGTGATCACCACGTCGCCGTCGCGCAGCCTCGAGCGCACCGCTTCGGCCATCTCCGCGGCGGATTCCACGAACACGGGCTCGACCTTCCCCGCGACGCGCACGGCGCGCGCGAGCGACCGGCCGTCGGCAGCCACGATCGGCGCCTCGCCCGCGGGATAGACGTCGGAGAGCACCAGCTCGTCCACCGTCGAGAGCACGCGCACGAAGTCCTCGAAGAGGTCGCGGGTGCGCGTGTAGCGGTGCGGCTGGAATGCGAGGACGATGCGCCGGCCCGGAAAGCTGCCCCGCGCCGCCGCGAGCGTGGCGGCCATCTCGGCGGGATGGTGTCCGTAGTCGTCGACGAGCGCGAACGAGCCGCCGCCGGGGAGCGCGACGTCACCGTAGCGCTGGAAGCGGCGCCCGACGCCGGCGAATTCCGCGAGCGCCTTCGCGATCGAGGCCTCGGGCGCGCCCACCTCGCGCGCCACGGCGATCGCGGCGAGCGCGTTCAGCACGTTGTGCTCGCCCGGCAGGTTGAGGAGCGCCTCGAGCGGGCCGAAGTGGTTCACGTAGCTCACCGCGCGGAAGCGCATGCGGCCCGCGTCCCAGCGCACGTCCTCGGCGCGCAGGTCCGCTTCGCTCGCGATCCCGTAGGTGAGCATCGGCCGCGCGACCGACGGCATGATCGAGCGCGCGTGCGGGTCGTCCTTGCAGATCACGGCGAGGCCGTAGAACGGAAGGTGGCCGAGGAACTCGACGAAGGTCGCCTTGAGCTTCTCGAAGTCCTGGCCGTAGGTCTCCATGTGGTCGGCATCGATGTTCGTGACGACCGAGACCACCGGCTGCAGGTAGAGGAACGAGGCGTCCGACTCGTCGGCCTCGGCGACCAGGAACTCGCCCTTGCCGAGGCGCGCGTTGGTGCCGATGGAATTGAGCCGTCCGCCGATCACGCAGGTGGGATCGAGCCCGGCCTCGGCGAGGATGGCGGCCACGAGCGAGGTGGTGGTGGTCTTCCCGTGCGTGCCCGCGATCGCGATGCCCTGCTTGAAGCGCATCAGCTCGGCGAGCATCATCGCGCGCGGCACGACCGGGATGTGCGACTCGCGCGCGCGCGCCACTTCCGGGTTGTCCGGCTTCACCGCGGAGGAGACGACGACCGCGTCGGCGCCGGCGACGTTGCCCGCGTCGTGGCCGAGGACGACGCGGATGCCCAGTCCCCGCAGCCGCCGCACGGCCGCGTTCTCCGAGAGGTCCGAGCCGCTCACGGCGTAGCCCAGGTTCGCGAGCACCTCGGCGATCCCCGACATGCCGGATCCGCCGATGCCCACGAAGTGGATGCGCTTCACCTTATGCCGCATGCGCGAGCTCCTCGCACAGGTCGGCGCAGGCGCGCGTCGCATCGCGGCGGCCCAGCGCGCGCGCGCCTCGCGCCATCGCGGCGAGCCGCTCGCGCGTGAGCCCGCGCAGCAGCTGCGCGAGCGACGCCGGGGTGGTCTCGAGCTGGGCGAGCGCGATGCCCGCCTCGTGCGAGGCGAGGTACTCCGCGTTCGCCGCCTGCTCGTCGGCGACGAACCAGGGCAGCGGGAAGAGGATCGCGGCGACGCCCGCGGCGGTGATCTCGGCCACCGTGATCGCGCCGGAGCGGCAGACGAGCACGTCGCACCACGCGTAGCGCGACGCCATGTCGGCGATGAACGGCACCACCTCCGCCGCGACGCCCGCCTTCTCGTATCCCGAGCGCAGTCCTTCGTAGAGCTTCTCGCCCGCCTGGTGCACGATCTGCGGCCGCTCCCGGGGAGCGAGGGAGGCGAGCGCGGCGAGGATGAGCTCGTTCATCGTCTGCGCGCCGAGGCTTCCGCCGACCACGAGCAGTCGCAGCGCGCCGCTGCGATTCGCATAGCGCGCGTCCGGCTCGGGAACCGCGGCGATCTCCTCGCGGACCGGCGTGCCGAGCCAGTCGACGCGCCTCGGCTTCGGCAGCGCGTTCGCCCAGCGCTGCGCGGCCTTGCGCTGGAATGCGCCCTCCATTCCCACGATCACGCGATCGGCGAAGGGCGCGAGCACGCGGTTGGCGAGCCCCGCCACCGCGCCCGGCTCGTGCACCACGAGCGGCTTCCTCCAGAGCGCCGCCATGAGCCCGCCCGGGAACGACACGTAGCCGCCGAGCGAGAGCACGACGTCGGGCCGGATGCGGAAGATCGCGGCGGTCGATTGCCAGAACGCGCGCGCCATGCGCAGCGGAAGCGCGAGCCACGCCGAGAGGCCCTTGCCGCGCACGCCGCTCATGTTCACGCGCACCATCGGGTAGCCCGCCTCGGCGACGAGGCGGTTCTCCATGCCCTGCGGCGTGCCCATCCAGTGCACCTTCCAGCCGCGCGCGGCGAGCTCGCGGGCGATCGCGAGCCCGGGGAAGATGTGGCCGCCGGTGCCGGCCGCCATGATCAGGATGGTCCTCATGCGCCGGTCCTCGCGGAGCCTCCGCGCATGAGATATCGATTCTCCCAATCGATCCGCAGGAGGATCGCGAGCGACACGCAGTTCACCACGATGCCGGTGCCGCCGAACGAAAGCAGCGGGAGCGTGAGGCCCTTCGTCGGAAGGAGGCCCATGTTCACGCCCATGTTGATGAACGCCTGCACCGCGAGCCACACGCCGATCCCCTGCGCGACCAGGGCCGCGAAGTAGCGCTCGAGGCTCGCCGCCTGGCGGCCGACGGCGAAGGCGCGGTAGATCAGGAACACGAAGAGCCCGATCACCGTCGCGACGCCGGCGAAGCCGAGCTCCTCGGCGATCACCGCGAGGAGGAAATCGGTGTGCGCCTCGGGCAGGTAGAAGAGCTTCTCGACGCTCGCGCCGAGTCCTACGCCGAACCACTCGCCGCGGCCGAAGGCGATGAGCGAGTGCGACAGCTGGTAGCCCGTGCCGAACTCGTCGGACCACGGATCCATGAAGCCGAGGATGCGCTGGAACCTGTAGGGCGAGGAGACGATCAGCGCGGCGAACGCGACGGCGAGGAGCGCGGCGAGGCCGGCGAAGAGCCGCCAGTCGAGCCCGCCCAGGAACAGCACCGCCATCGCGATCGCCGTCACGACGACCAGCGCGCCGAAGTCAGGCTCGCGCAGCAGCAGCGCCGCGACGAGCGTCATCACGCCGAACATCGGCAGGAAGCCCTTGCGGAAATCGTCCATGAACGCGGCCTTGCGCACCGTGTAGTCGGCCGCGTAGAGCACCACCAGGAGCTTCATCACCTCGGACGGCTGGAACGTGCCCAGGCCGAGGGGAATCCAGCGCCGGCTGCCGTTCACCTCGCGCCCGATGCCCGGGACGAGCACCGCGACCAGCACCGCCGTTCCCAGCAGGAAGAGCCATGGCGCGGACCTCTGCCACAGCCAGAGCGGCACCCGGAAGAATGCCGCGGCGAGCGCGAGCCCCACGCAGAGATAGATCGCGTGACGCGCCAGGAAGTAGCTCGAGCGGTAGCCGGTGAATTTTTCCGCCGAGGCCATCGCGATGGATGCGGAATAGACCATCACCAGCCCGATCGCCGCGAGCAGCACCGCGGACCACACGAGGCCCGGGTCGAGGCTCGATTGGCGGCGCGCGGGGCTGTAGAGCATCAGCGCTTCCTGCCGCAGGACGCGTCGGGCGCCGCATCGCGGCCCCTCGGCAAGGCGATGGCGCGCGCGGCCGCGGCGAACGCGTCGCCGCGATGGCCGTAGTTGCGGAACATGTCGAAGCTCGCGCACGCGGGCGAGAGCAGCACCGCGTCGCCGGCACGGGCCATCGCGAACGCGCGCTCGACCGCCTCCTCCATGGTGGCGGCGCGCTCCAGCGCGACTCCGGTGGGCGCGAGCGCGAGCGCGAGCGCGTCGGCGTCGCGGCCGATGAGGACCACGCCGCGCGCATGGGAGGCCACCGCGGGCGCGAGCGGCGCGAAGTCCTGGCCCTTCCCATCCCCGCCCGCGATCAGCACCACCGGCACTTCGAAGCCTTCCAGCGCGGCGACCGAGGCGCCGACGTTCGTGCCCTTCGAGTCGTCGTAGAAGCGAACGCCGCGCGCCTCGGCGACCGGCTGCACCCGGTGCGGCAGCCCGCCGAACGCGCGCATCGCCCGCGCGAGGGGCTCGGGATCGAGCCCGATCGCGCTCGCGAGCGCGTGCGCGGCGAGACCGTTCGCGACGTTGTGCAGGCCGGGCATCGCCATCTCGCCCGCTTCCGCGAGCGTGCGGTGTCCGCGCCGCAGAGTCCTGCGCTCCGCATCGAGTCCCCATTGCAGCTCGTCGACGGGCTCGCCCAGGCCGAAGGAGAACGCGTCCGCGTCGCCCATCGCGGCGCTCCACGGATCGTCGCGGTTCACGACGCGGCGACGGCAATGGCGGAAGATGCGCTCCTTGGCGCGCGCGTACTCGGCGAGCGTGTCGTAGCGGTCCAGGTGGTCCTGCGTGAGGTTGAGCATCGTCGCCGCGTCGAGCGCGAGGGACGACGTGGTCTCCAGCTGGTAGCTCGAAAGCTCCACGACGTAGAGGTCGGGCTGGCGGTGCGCCTCGGCCGCGGAGAGCGCGTCCAGGACCGGCACGCCGATGTTGCCGATCGCCCACGCCTCGAGCCCGGCCTCGCGCCCCATCGCCGCTGCGAGCGCGGTCACGGTCGACTTGCCGTTCGTCCCGGTCACGCCGAGCACGCGTACGCCCTTCCCGCCCCGCCCGAGCGCGCGGGCGAATATCTCGACATCACCCAGGACCTCGATCCCGCGCGCGACGGCCGCTCGCAGGACCGGTTCTCGGAGCGCAAGGCCCGGACTCGCAACGACCGCGTCCACGCCCGCCAGGAGCGCTTCGTCGAAAGGTCCAAGGGCGAGGCGTAGCTGCGGATGCTCCGCACGGAGCGCTCCCAGGGCCGGAGGCGCCGCTCGCGTGTCGGCAGCAGAGAGGCGTGCGCCATGCCGCGCGAGCCAGCGTACGCACGACAATCCCGTTTCACCCAGCCCAAGAACGAGGACCTTGCGGCCTTGCCATTCATCGCCCATCTCCTTTCCCAGCCCTATCGCAGCTTGAGGGTCGACAATCCGAACAGCACGAGCATCATCGTGATGATCCAGAACCTCACCACGACCTGGTTCTCCTTCCAGCCCTTCAATTCGTAGTGGTGGTGCAGCGGCGCCATGCGGAACACGCGCTTGCCGGTGAGCTTGAAGCTCGCGACCTGGATGATCACGGAGAGGGTCTCCACGACGAACACGCCGCCCATGATCAGCAGCACGATTTCCTGGCGCACGACCAGGGCCACCATCCCGAGCGCCGCGCCCAGCGCGAGCGCGCCGACGTCGCCCATGAAGACTTCCGCGGGATAGGCGTTGAACCAGAGGAACGCGAGCCCCGCGCCCGCCATCGCGCCGCAGAACACCGCGAGCTCGCCCGCGCCGGGAATCGCCGGGAAGCCGAGATACCGGGAGAACACCGCGTTGCCCGAGACGTACGCGAACACCGCGAGGGCGGAGGCGATCATCACGGTGGGCATGATCGCGAGGCCGTCGAGGCCGTCGGTGAGGTTCACCGCGTTCGACGTGCCCACCACGACGAAGTAGCCGAGGATCACGAAGCCCGCGGTGCCGAGCGGGATCGCGATGGTCTTGAAGAACGGCACGATCACCTCGGTCTGCTGCGGAAGCTTCGCGGTGTAGGCGAGGAGGTACACGGCGACCAGCGCGATCAGCGACTGCCACGCGAGCTTCGCGCGCGCCGGGAGTCCCTTCGGGTTGCGGTGCACGACCTTGCGCCAGTCGTCCACCCAGCCCACCGCGCCGAAGCCGAGCGTGGTGAGGAGGCACAGCCACACGTAGCGGTTGGCGAGGTCCGCCCAGAGCAGGGTCGTGATGCCCACGGAGACGAGGATGAGCGCGCCGCCCATCGTGGGCGTGCCGCTCTTCACGAGGTGCGTGGCGGGCCCGTCGTCGCGCACCGCCTGGCCGATCTTGTACGCGGTGAGCTGGCGGATCATTCCCGGGCCGACGATGAACGAGATCGCGAGCGCGGTGAGCGCCGCGAGCACGACGCGCAGCGTGATGTAGGTGAGCACGTTGAACGCGCGCACGTCCTGGCCCACCCACAAGGCGGCCTCATACAGCATCCGCTTTTCCCCCGGCGAGCGCGTCGGCCACCCGCTCCATCTGCATGAACCGCGACCCCTTCACGAGGAGCGTCGCCCCGCCCTCGGCCTCTTCCCGCGCCGCCGCGAGGAGCGCGGCGAGGTCGGAGAAGTGCCGCGCGCCCGCGCCGAACGCCCGCACCGCGCTGCGGCTCTCCTCGCCCACCGCGAGCAGCGCCTCGATTCCCTGGCGCCGCGCGAACTCGCCCACCTCCGCGTGCATCGCCGCGCTCTGCGCGCCGAGCTCGCCCATGTCGCCCATCACGAACACCCGCCGGCCGCGCTCGGCGGCGAGCACCTTGAGCGCCGCCTTCATCGACTCCGGGTTCGCGTTGTAGGTGTCGTCGATCAGCGTCGAGGCGCCGGGGCCGGCGCGGCGCTGCACGCGTCCCGGAACGCCGCAGAACGCGGCGAGCGCCGCCTGCATCGCCGCGGTCGGGATCGCGAGCGCGTGCGCCGCGGCACAGGCCGCGAGCGCGTTCCTCACGTTGTGCTCGCCGGCCACCCGAAGGCTCACGACGAACGCTCCCGCAGGCGTGCGCAACTGCCAGCCCGCGCCCGCCGGCACCGCGCGCACCTGCGCATCGGCCGCGAATCCGAACGTGACGACGGGCCGCCCGGCATTGAGCCCTTCCCAGTACGGCGCGAACGGATCGTCCGCGTTCACCACGGCGTGGCCGTGCTCGCCCAGCCCGGCGTAGATCTCTCCCTTGGCGCGCGCGACCGCCTCGAGGCTGCCGAGCATCCCGAGGTGCGCGCGCTGCGCGTTGTTCACCAGCGCCACGGTCGGCTGCGCGATGCGCGTGAGATAGTCGATCTCGCCCTCGTGGTTCATGCCCATCTCGATCACGGCGAAGCGGTGCGCGGGGCGCAGCGCGAGCAGCGTGAGCGGCATGCCGATGTCGTTGTTGAGGTTGCCGGACGTCGCGAGCACCGCGTCGCGCGAGCCGCAATGCGCCGCGAGGATCGCGCCGAGCATCTCCTTCACCGTGGTCTTGCCGTTGCTTCCGGTGAGCGCGACGAGCGGAAGCTGGAAGCGCGAGCGCCAATGGGCCGCGAGCCGCCCGAGCGCGAGGCGCGTGTCCGCCACGAGGAGCTGCGCGACGGGAATCGCCGAATCGACGCGCCGCATCGTGAGCGCCGCCGCCGCGCCGCGGCGCGCCGCCTCCTCGACGAAGCGGTGGCCGTCGAAGCGCTCGCCCTCGAGCGCCACGAAGAGGTCGCCGGCGCTCAAGCGGCGGCTGTCGGTGGCGACTCCGGAGAACGGAACGTTCGCGCCTTCCACGCGACCGCCGAGCGCGGCGGCCGCTTCGGCGAGATCCAGCATCGCGGGCGGATGCATGGGCGATCCGATCGCGTTCACCGGGCCGCGCCCTGCCACTGCGCGAGCGCGGCGGCGGCCACCTCGCGATCGTTGAACGGGTGGCGCAGTGCGGCGATTTCCTGGTAGGTCTC
>DATIZV010000216.1:0-2163 GCA_035516915.1 Usitatibacter sp.
CCGCGCCTGGGTGCGCGTCGAGGGCTGCGCGCCGGTCTACGCGATCGCCGACGAGGACCTCGAGCGCGAGACCGAGGAGAAGACCTCCTCCGTGCACTTCCTGCGCTTCGAGCTCACCCGCGAGATGGTCGAAACGCTCAAGTACGGCGTGGCGCTCGCGATCGGGGTCGATCATCCTCACTACAAGGCGGCGCTCGATCCGGCTCCGCCCGAAGTGCGCGCCGCCCTCCTCGCCGACCTCGACTGACGGAAAACCGGGGACAGACCACGTTTTCCATAGAGCGGAAAACGTGGTCTGTCCCCAGTTTCCTACGCCGCCTTCGCCATCTTGAGGGCGGGGATCTTCACGGACTGGATGGCGGCGGCGAGCGTCTCGACCGCGAGCGGCCGGTCGAAGCTCGTGCGCCAGGCGAGGGCGACCTTGCGCGAGGGCGCGGGATTGGCGAACGGCACGGGCTTCAGGAGCCGCGTCGCATAGCGCGGCGCGAGCGCGCTCGCCGGCAGCACGCTCACGCCCAGGCCCGATGCGACCATGTTCCGGATGGTCTCGAGCGAGCTCCCCGCGCGCCCGTCGGGAAGCGCGGTATTCGACTGCCCCGGGCACGCTTCGAGCACCTGGTCGCGGAAGCAATGGCCGGCGTTCAGGACCAGCAGGTTCTCCTCCGAGAGCTCCCCGGGCTTCACCGCCTTGCGATCCTGCCAGCGGTGTCCCTCGGGAACCACGACGCTGAACGGCTCCTCATACACGACACGCGTCCTCACCCCGGGCACGGCGAACGGAAGAGCGATGATGACCACGTCGAGCTCTCCGTCGCGCAGCATCGGCGCGAGGTTGCCGGTGAGGTTCTCCTCGATCGCGAGCGGCATGGCGGGCGCGCGCCTGTGCAGGATCGGCACCAGGTCGGGCAGCAGGTACGGCCCGATGGTCGGGATGGCGCCCAGGCGCAACGCCCCGGCGAGCTGGTCGCGCCCGCCGCGGGCGATGTGCGGAATCTTGGCCACCTCGTCCAGCACGCGCCGCGCCTGCTCGACGATCTCCACGCCGCGCGCCGTCACCAGGACCTCGTTCTTGTTGCGCTCGAAGAGCTTCACCCCGAGCTCGTCCTCCAGCTTCGCGAGCGCGAGCGAGAGCGTGGGCTGGGTGACGAAGCATCTCTGCGCGGCGCGACCGAAGTGGCGCTCCTGGGCGAGGGCGACGACGTAGCGCAGCTCGGTGAGCGTCATGGGCGGGAATCCATTGAGCGGAGCAATCGAAATTATAACCACAATCAATTGGACGAATCAATCGCATCCCGCGACAATGGTGTATCGAATCTATCAATGCAACCGAGTTACCCCGGAAAGGATCGACATGCTTCCGAATTCCGAAGGCCGCAGGATTCCCCAGGTGACGCTGCGCGTGCGCCGCGACGGGCAGTGGAGCGAGCTCGCCACCGGCCGTATCTTCGAGGGCCGTACCGTGGTCGCGTTCGCGCTGCCCGGCGCCTTCACCCCGACCTGCTCGAGCTCGCACCTGCCGCGCTACAACGAGCTCGCGGCCACCTTCCGGCGCGCGGGCGTCGACGAGATCGTCTGCATCTCCGTGAACGACCCCTTCGTGATGGCGGAATGGCAGAAGGAGCAGGACGCGCCCAACGTCACCTTCCTCCCCGACGGCAACGGCGAGTTCACGCGCCAGATGGGGATGCTGGTCGACAAGAGCGACCTCAACTTCGGGCCGCGCTCCTGGCGCTACTCCATGCTGGTGAAGGACGGCGTGATCCGGAAGATGTTCATCGAGCCGGAGAAGGAGGGCGATCCCTACGAGGTCTCCGACGCGGACACGATGCTGCGCTACGTGGCGCCCGACGTGACCGCGCCCGAGCCGGTGCTGGTGTTCGCGAAGCGCGGCTGCCCGTACTGCGCGCGCGCGAAGCAGCTCCTTTCCGAGCGCGGCACCGTGTTCGAGGAAGTGACGCTGGGCGACGGGATCACCACCTCGGCGCTGCGCGCGGTCTCGGGCAAGGGCACGGTGCCGCAGGTCTTCATCGGCGGGCGGCTCATCGGCGGCTCCGAGGAGCTCGAGAAGCACTTCGCGGCGCAGGACCGGAAGGCGGCGTAAGGTCGCTTCGACGGGAACGACGAAACCGGGGACAGACCACGTTTTCCATTGGGCGCAACGTT
>DATIZV010000217.1:0-11270 GCA_035516915.1 Usitatibacter sp.
GCCCGAAGCTGATGCTCTTCGACGAGCCGACCTCCGCGCTCGACCCCGAGATGATCAACGAGGTGCTCGACGTGATGGTCGAGCTCGCGCGCGAAGGCATGACGATGATGGTCGTCACGCACGAGATGGGCTTCGCGCGGAAGGTGGCGCACCGCGTGGTCTTCATGGACCGCGGGCAGATCGTCGAGGACCTGCCCAAGGAGGAGTTCTTCGGCAAGCCGCGCAGCGAGCGCGCCCAGCAGTTCCTGTCGAAGATCCTGCACCATTGATGTGATTCGCGGCACAGCCCTCGGAACGGGGGCCGGGCAGGCCGCGATCCCGGGGGTCGGTTATCGGAAATCATTGACGAAACGGCCCTTTTTCGGGAGACTTGCCCTCCATGAATCGCCTTACGGCCATCGGCCTGGCTTCGCTCGTCGCCTACGGGGTGCTGATCGCGACCAAGTATTCGGCGGTCGTATCCGCGGCGCGGGAGGAGAAGGCGCCCGTGCGGATGGCTTCGATCGATTCGCGCGACGAGGACGTCGTGGCGGTGAACCCCGCGCCCGCCCCGCGCCCGGTGCCGTTCGCCGCGCCGCGCGCGCTGGCGCCCGAGCGCGCGCACGCCTCGGCCATTGCGATCGAATTCCGGCAGGCGCGCGACCTCAAGGCCTTCGCCGACGAGCTCCTCGCGCGCAAGGCGACGCTCACCGCGGACGAGCGCTACCACCTCGCGAGGGCGCTCGAGGAGTGCCAGTTCGCCACCTCGCTCACCGAGGACATCGCGGCCTACGCGGCGCGGCAGCGCAAGCAGTTCCTCGCAGGCCTGCCGCTCAACGACCCGAACAACGCGAAGCGCATCGCCGCCTACGAGGCCGTGGACAACACGCAGCGCTGCGCGCGCTTCCAGGGCACGAAGATCTCGCAGAAGGACATCGACGACCTGTTCCAGCAGGCCGCGCAGGAAGGCGACGTGCGCGCGCAGGCGCGCATCCTCGTCGCCGAGCTCAACAAGAACCTCAACCAGCAGCACTCGAGCGATACGTCGCAGCCGGTGCCCGCCATCGCCCCGGACGACTTCTCGCGCATCATCGGCCTGCTGCAGACGCGCGACCCGGAGGCGATGATCATCGTCGGCCAGTTCCTCGCGCAGTCCAACGTCGCGAGCCAGCTTCGCATCGGCCCCAACGGCGAGGTGCCGGAGCCCTCCTCGTTCCTCGGCGCCTTCTCGCTGGTCGCGTGCGACCTCGGCCCCGATTGCACCTCGCTGAGCCGCGAGCCGCAGCTCGCCTGCGCCTATGGCGGCTACTGCAACTCGGCGAGCTTCGAGGAGCTCTACCAGAACTTCCTCGCCTCGCCGTGGGCGTACGCGCAGGCGGTGCGCTACAGCGGCATCATCCTCACCGCGATCAACACGCAGAACTGGTCCCTGATCGGCCTGCAGCCGCCGCTCCTCGACAAGGCGCGCACCGCTCCGGTCCAGTAGCGGCTCCCGAATGAACGAGTGGTTCTCGCGCGGGGCGGGCGGCGCGTGGATCCTTCGCGTGCACGCGCAGCCGGGAGCGCGGCGCACCGAGGTGGCGGGGCTCCACGGCGACTCGCTCAAGGTGCGCGTCCGCGAGCCGGCGCTCGACTCCCGCGCCAACGAGGCGCTCGCGTGCTTCCTCGCCGATGCGCTCGGCGTGGCGCGGCGCGACGTGGTGCTCGCCTCCGGATCGAGATCCCGCCAGAAGCGCTTCGAGGTGCTCGATCCCCGCGCGGACCCTTCGCGGCTCCTCAGCCCATGAGCACCCGCAGGTGCTCGACCACGCAGCGCGCGAGGGCCCCGGTGTCGTAGCCGCCCTCGAGGGTGGAGACCACGCGGCCCGCGGCGTCGCGCTCCGCGACCTCGACCAGCCGCTCGGTGATCCAGCGGTAGTCCTCGTCGTCGAGCTTGAGGTAGGCGAGCGGATCGTCGCGATGCGCGTCGAAACCGGCCGAGACGAACACGAGCTGCGGACGGAACGATTCGAGCGCCGGCATCCAGAAGCGCTCCACCGCGGCGCGGAAGCCGCGCCCGTCGGTCATGGCCGGGAGGGGCACGTTGATGATGTGCTCGTTGCCGGAGTCGGCGCCGGAGTACGGGTAGTACGGGTGCTGGAAGGTCGAGCAGAGCATCACCCGCGGATCTTCGTGGAAAGCGTCCTCGGTGCCGTTGCCGTGATGCACGTCGAAGTCGAGCACCGCGACGCGGTCGAGGCCGTGCGCCTCGATCGCATGCGCGGCGCCGATCGCGACGTTGTTGAAGATGCAGAAGCCCATCGGCCGCGCGCGCGTCGCATGGTGGCCGGGCGGGCGCACCGCGCAGAACGCGCGCTCCGCACTGCCGGACATCACCGCGTCGGTCGCCGCGACCACGGCGCCCGCCGCGCGCAGCGCCGCGGAGAGCGAGCGCGGGTTCATGGAGGTGTCCGGATCGAGGTAGGCGTAGCCCGCCTTCGGCGCCGCTTCGTAGACGAAGTCGACGTGCTCGCGCTCGTGCACGCGCTCGAGCTGCTCGCGAGTCGCCTCCGGCGCTTCGCGCAGGTCGAGGCGCCCGGATAGGCCCGAGGACTCGATCGCCAGGAGAATCGACCGCAGTCGCTGCGGCGATTCCGGGTGGCCCTCGCCCATCTCGTGCCGCATGCAATCCGGATGGGTGAAGAGCGCGGTCGCCATCCTCCGATTCTAGAGGTTTCTAGAATCCCTGGCGGGTGATGCTCTTGGTGCCGGAGAACGAAGGCAGCCCGTACGCCGGGTCGCTCGGCGAGAGGCCCTGCGGCGGCGCGATGTCGTAGGTGAACGTGCCGTTGGACGTGCCCGTGAAGCTGAAGGAGAACGAGCCGACCTGGGTGGCGTTCGCCTTCGGGCCCAGCGACTGGCCATCGGTAACGTACACGGCGCCCTGGAGGGTGGTCGGCGAAGTCCAGGTCCCGCCGGGCATGACGATCCACAGCGGCTTGTACCGGCCGGGATTCGCGGAATCGGACCGGCGCGGATCGTAGGTGTACCAGACGGCGAAGACCTGGTTGCTTCCGGTGTGCTGGGTGAAGCTCACGCCCCAGCCCGACTCGGACGGAAGGTACCAGAGATCGGTGTAGTTGGCGGCCGGCGTCACCTGCGCGGCGGCGGGAAGCGCGAGCAGCGCGAGGACGGCGGTGATGATGATGCGACGCATGGCGAAGCCTCGATCCGGCGGCGTGCTTGCCGCACTGCAACCATTGTGGTCCAACCGCCTTCCAAGGGGAACCCGTGCGTTGCGGCGGGGGTGAGCGCGGCAGGGGCGTGATATCCTCATGCCCGTATAACGCAGTCAAACGCAACTCGCTGACAAGGCATCGCTTTTCATGCTGATCGACGCGCGCAGCCGCGTTTCGGCCAACCCCACCGAAGCGGTCGTCGCCGGCGCCGGACAGGTCATCCTCGGCAAGGAACGCCAGATCCGGCTCGCCATCGCCTGCATCCTCGCGCGCGGCCACCTGCTCATCGAGGACGTGCCCGGCGTCGGCAAGACCACCCTTTCCCACGCCCTCGCGCGACTGCTGGGGCTCGAGTACCAGCGGATCCAGTTTACCTCGGACCTGCTGCCCGCGGACATCATCGGCGTGTCGATCTTCGACCGCACCACTTCGGCTTTCCGCTTCCATCCGGGCCCCATCTTCGCGCACGTGATCCTCGCCGACGAGATCAACCGCGCGAGCCCCAAGGCGCAGAGCGCGCTGCTGGAGGCGATGGAGGAGCACCAGGTCACCGCCGAAGGCGCGACCCGCCCGCTGCCCGACCCGTTCTTCGTGATCGCGACCCAGAACCCGCTGCACCAGGTGGGCACCTTTCCCCTGCCCGAGTCGCAGCTCGACCGCTTCCTCATGCGCATCAACCTCGGATATCCGGACGCCCGCGCGGAGCGCGAGCTGCTGCGCGGCGCCGACCGCCGCGACCTCATCGCGCACCTGCAGCCCGCGATCACGCCCGTGCAGCTCAAGGAGCTCCAGGAGACGGCGCGGAACCTGCAGGTCTCCGATGCCCTGCTCGATTACGTCCAGGCGCTCATCAACCACACTCGCCACTCGCCGCGCTTCACGCAGGGGCTCTCGCCGCGCGCCGGTGTCGCGATCCTGCGGGCGGCGCAGTCCTGGGCGCTGATGGAAGGCCGTCACCAGGTGCTTCCGGAAGACGTGCAGGCGACGCTTCCCGCCGTGGTCGGCCACCGCCTGCACGGGAATGCCGAAGCGGTGAAGAGCGGGTTCGATCCCGCGCGCGAGCTGATCGGCGCCGTCCCGATTCCCTGAGGCGACCTCGCCCCGAGTCCGCGTGAGGCCCGTGCTCGCCGACCTGCGGCAATCCGTCTCCGACTGGATCTTCCGCGCCGCCATCCCGGAGGCACCGCCCGTCACGCTCGGGCAGCGGCGCATCTTCATTCTGCCCACGCGCCAGGGCTACGCGTTCGCGCTGATGCTGCTGCTGCTCCTCCTCGCCTCGATCAACTACAACCTTTCGCTCGGGTTCCTGCTCACGTTCCTGCTCGGCAGCATGGCAGGCGTCGGCATGCTGCACACCTGGCGCAACCTCGCGCACCTGCGCCTCAAGCCGGGACGCTGCGAGCCGGTCTTCGCCGGCGAGACGGCGGCGTTCGCGGTGACCATCGAGTCGCCTTCGCTCACGCGCTTCGCGATCGGGTTGAGGCGCCGCGGCGAGGAGGCCGTGCACGGCGACGTGCGCGTCGAGGAGCCCGCCGCCCTCGCGATCGCGGTCCCCACGCAGCGCCGCGGACGCATCCGCTGCGGCAGGCTCGAGGTCTTCACGCGCTATCCGATCGGCCTCTTCCACGCCTGGTCGTACCTGGAATTCGACCTCTCGGTGACCGTGTACCCGCGGCCCGATCCCACCGCCGGCTCGCCGCCCAATACCGGCAGCGACGCGAGCGAGGAAGGGATCCCGATCGCGGGCGACGAGGAATTCAACATGCTTCGCGCCTACCGCGCGGGCGATCCGCCGCGGCAGATCGCGTGGAAGGCGCTCGCGCGCGAGCAGGAGCTCCTCACGAAGGAGTTCAGCGCGATGGCCTCGAGCGAGCTGTGGATCGACTGGAACGACGCGCGCGGCCCCGACGTGGAGGCGCGCCTGTCGATCCTCGTGCAATGGGTGCTCAAGGCGGAGGAATACGGGCAGGCCTACGGGCTGCGCGTGCCCGGGACGGTGGTCGCCGCCGATCGCGGCGAGGCGCACCGCGCACGCTGCCTCGAGACGCTCGCGCTCTTCGAGGTGCCGCGATGAGCGCTCCGGCCTATTCGCCGCACCTCGATATCCGCAACGTGCTGTGGCTCCTCGCGTCCATGCTCTTCGTGGTCGCGCCGCACCTGCTGCGGCTGCCTTACTGGGTCGGCATCTTCTTCGTCGTCGTGGTCGGCTGGCGCGCCTGGATCTCGTGGTCGGCGATCCGCTTCCCGCCGCGGCTCGTGGTGGCGACGATCACCATCGCGGCGACCGTCGGCACGTTCCTCCAGTACGGCCGCATCACGGGGCGCGAAGGCGGGGTCACGCTCCTCGTCGTGATGGCCGCGCTCAAGCTCCTCGAGATGCGCACGCAGCGCGAGGTGGCGCTCTCGATCTATCTCGGCTTCTTCCTGGTGCTCACCAACTTCCTCTTCTCGCAGACGATCCCCCTGGGGCTCTACCTCCTCGCCTGCGTGTGGATCTTCACCGGCACCCTCATCGGCTTCAACCGCATGGGGCGCGCGGCGAGCGTGGGCGAGCGGCTGAAGCCCGCCGCGGCGCTCCTCGCGCAGGCGCTGCCGCTCATGGCCGCGTTCTTCCTGCTCTTCCCGCGCGTGCCGGGACCGCTCTGGGCGCTGCCGCGCGACACGCTGTCGGGACGCACCGGGCTCAGCGACTCCATGACGCCGGGACGCATCTCCGAGCTCATCAAGTCCGATGCCGTCGCCTTCCGCGTGCGATTCGACGGCCCGCGCCCTCCGTACGCCACCCTCTACTGGCGCGGCCCCGTCCTCACGATCCTCGACGGCAACACCTGGCGCGCCGCGCGCGCGCCTTCCGTCTTCGACCGCTACGCGGCCGCATCGAGGCCGGTGCAGTACGAGGTGATCGAGGAGCCGAGCGAGCGCAACCAGCTCTTCGCGCTCGACGCGCCGGCCGCGCCGCCGCGCGAATCGATCATCACGTCGGACCTCGAGATCCGCACCCGTCGCCCGATCAGCGAGCCGCGCCGCTACACCATGACTTCCTGGCTCGATTACAAGTACGGCGCGGACGAGAATCCCGCGGTGCTGCGCGAGGCGAGCGCCTATGACCCGGCGCGCAACCCGCGTACCGTCGCGCTGGGGCGCGAATGGGCCGCCCAGTCGCGCGACCCGCGCGAGATCGTCGCGCGCGCCGTGCGGTTGTTCAACCGCCAGTTCACCTACACGCTCGAGCCGCCGCCGCTCGATCCGCGCGATCCGTACGACGACTTCCTCTTCAACACCCGGCGCGGCTTCTGCGAGCATTACGCGGGGAGCTTCGCGCTCCTCATGCGCGCCGCGGGGATCCCGGCCCGCGTCGTGACCGGATACCAGGGCGGCGAAGTGAACCCGTTCAATGGGGAGATCATCGTGCGCCAGGCCGACGCGCATGCATGGACCGAGATCTGGCTGCGCGGCGAGGGCTGGGTGCGCGTCGATCCGACCGCGGCGGTCTCGCCGCTGCGCGTCGAGGAAGGCGTGAACGCCGCGCTCGGCCCGATCGGCGTGCTGCCCACGATCATCGCCGCCGACCGGCTGGGGCTGCTCGCGAGCGTGCGCTTCGGTTGGCAGGTGATCAACGGCCGTTGGGAGCAATGGGTCGTGGGCTACGACACCGAGCGCCAGCGCGACTTCTTCGCGCGCCTCGGCTATCCGTCCGTCGACTGGCGCACGCTCGGCTTCTGGCTGCTCGTGGCGACGTTCGCCATCGGCGGCGCCGTCACCCTCGGGCTGCTGGTGCGCGAGCGGCCGCGGCGCGAGGAGGCCTCGCTCGTCGCGTGGAACCGCTTTTGCGCGAAGCTCGCCGCAGCCGGGCTCGCGCGTGCGCCGCACGAGGGGCCGCTCGATTACCTCGCGCGCGTGAAGGCGGCGAAGCCCGAGCTCGCCGCGAACGCCGAGGAGATCACGCGGCGCTACATCGCAGCCCGCTACGGCCCCGGCGCCTCGCGCGAGGAGCTGCGCGACCTCGCGGGCCGCGTGCGCGAATTCCGCGCGGCGTAGCGGCATGGGACCGGTCCGGCGCAACGATCCCTGTCCGTGCGGGAGCGGCCGCCGCTACAAGGAGTGCCATGGGCGCCTCGCGCCGGAAGCGGAGCCGGTCGATGCGATCGTGCGCCGCTCGCTCCTCGCGCACCAGCAGGGACGAGTGGCGCAGGCCGAGGCCGGCTACCGGGAAATCCTGCAGCGCGAGCCGGGCCATGCCATGGCGACCCACTACCTGGGCCTTGCATGCTGGCAGCGCGGCGACGTCGAGGCCGCCGAACGGATGATGCGCGAATCGATCGCCGCGAATCCCGCGATCGCCGATTTCCACAACAACCTCGGGCTCCTGCTGCGCGACACCGGCCGCTCCGAGGAGGCGATCGCATGCTTCGTGCGCGCCGTCGAGGTCGACCCGGGCTGGATCGAGGCGCACAACAACCGCGGCCTCGCGCTGGAATCGTCCGGTCGCTTCGAGGAGGCGGTCGCGGCCTATCGCGCGACGCTCGCGGCGCATCCGGCGCACGCTGCCGCTCGCCAGAACCTCGCCCGCGCGCTCCTCACGCTCGGCCGCCCGGCCGAAGCGTGGCGCGAATACCGGTGGCGCCTCCTCGCCCAGGGCCTCGCCACCCACGCGCCGGACGCGAGCGCCGCGCCCCTCGCGCGCTCGCTCGCGGGGCGGCGCTTCGAGCTCGCGGCCGAGCAGGGCCTGGGCGACGGGCTCTTCTTCCTGCGTTTCGCGCCGGAGCTCGTCGCGCGCGGCGCCGCGCTCGCCTTCCGCGGCGATGCACGTCTGCACGGCATGCTGCGCCGCACGGGATGGTTCGCGCTCGGGCTCGTCGCGCCGCCCGATCCGTCCTCGGGCCTCGAGCGCCTCGCGATCGGCGACCTTCCCTGGCTTCTCGAAGCGAACGACCCGCAGCGGTTCCCGCCGCCCCTCCCGCTCACCCCGCTTCCCGATCGCGCGAGCGCCGCGCGTGAGCGACTCGCGCGGCTGGGTCCGCCTCCGTGGATCGCCCTCACCTGGCGCTCCGGGGTCGCTTCCCGCGGACCGGCGCGCACCCAGGTGAAGGAGATCCGCCTGGCGCTGCTCGCCGAGGCGCTGCACGGAATTCGCGCGACGTGGATCGGCGTGCAGCGCCTGCCGCTCGACGGCGAATACGCGAGGCTCGCCGAGGCGCTCGGCGCTCCGGTACACGATGCGAGCGCCGCGAACGACGACCTGGAGGAGATGCTGGCGCTCCTTTCCGGCGTCGATCGCTACGTGGGAGTGAGCAACACCAATACGCACCTTGGGGCGAGCCTGGCGCTTCGGCTGCACGTGCTGGTCGCGAACCCGCCGGAGTGGCGCTGGCAGCTCCGGGAAACCTCGCCGTGGTTCCCGGGCGCGCGCCTCTATCGCCAGCGGCCCGACGGCGACTGGAGCGCCGCGATGCGGCAGCTTCGCGAGGACCTCGCGTAGCGCGCACCGCCGCGCTTCGAAGCGCGCCGCTACATCGGCGGCAGGAACTTCGCGGGATCGACGGGCTTGCCCTTGCGGCGGATCTCGAAATGGAGCTCCACGCGGTCGGCGTCCGTCGAGCCCATCTCGGCGATCTTCTCGCCCTTCTTCACCTCCTGCTGCTCCTTCACCAGGATGTTGTCGTTGTGCGCGTAGGCCGAGAGCCAGGTGTCGTTGTGCCGGATGATGACGAGCTTGCCGTAGCCGCGCAGTCCCTGGTCGGCATAGATCACGCGGCCGCTCGCCGCGGCGAGGACCGGCGTGCCGCGCTTGCCGGCGATGTCGATGCCCTTGCTCGCTTCGGAGAACGGCGCGATCACCTTGCCCTTCACCGGCCACATCCAGTCGATGTCCTCCTTCTGCGTGCCGGCTTTCGGCGCCTCGGGGCCGGGCGCGGGCGCGGGAGCCGTCGCGGGCGGCGCCGGCGCCTCGGTCGCGGTGCCCGGTACGGCCGGCAGCTCGGGCACGGAGAACTCGGCCATCGCCTTGTCCGAGTACGGCACCTTCAGCCCGCGCGGCTCGACCTTGAGCGTCGGCGTGTTCGAGAGCGGGCGCGCCTCGATCGGAGGACCGGGAGAGACGAGCGGTGTCGCCACGGGTGCGCCGGGCGCCGGTTGCGCAGCGCCGGGCGCGGCCGCGGGATTCGTGCCGCGCGCCGCGGGCGCACCGGGCTGCGCCGCGGCGGCGGGCGGTGCGGCGAGCACCAGCACCTGGCCGACGCGAAGCTGCGACGGATCGCTGATGCCATTCCACGCGGCGAGGTCGCGATAGTCGAGGCCGTACTGCAGCGCGATGCTCACCAGCGTCTCGCCGCGCTTCACCGTGTGCGTCGGCAGCGGCTTCCCGGCCGCACCCTGCGCCGCCCCGGGAGGCTGCGCGGCCTGCGCGGGCTGCGCGGCGGCCGGCTGCGGCTGCGTGCGTTCGACGACCGGCGCCGGGCGCGGCGCGGCGCAGCCCGCGAGCGCTGCCGCCACGATCGCCGCCGCGAGCTTCCTCATGCGAGCCCCGGGAGCAGCGGCACGAACCGCACCGCATCGCGCTTCTGCTCGGCGAATCCGTTTTCCTTCCGATCGACCACGTAGAGCCACTGATCCTCCGTCCCGACGGGCAGCACCATGCGGCCGCCGATGGCGAGCTGCCGCTTGAGCGCTTCCGGCACGTGCGTCGCGGAGGCGGCCATGAGGATCGCGTCGTACGGTCCGCCCTCGACGTATCCCGCGTGTCCGTCCGCGTGCTTGTACCGGATGTTGTAGAAGCGCAGGTCGCGCAAGTGGCGACGCGCCTTGTCCATGAGCGCGGCGATGCGCTCGACGGTGTACACCTCCTTCGCGAGGCGTGCGAGGATCGCCGTCTGGTAGCCGCAGCCGGTGCCGATCTCGAGCACCTTTCCCATCGGCTGCCTCTCGAGGAGGAGCTGCGTCATGTGCGCGACGATCGAGGGGCTCGAGATGGTCTGTCCGTGCCCGATCGGCAGCGCCACGTCCTCGTAGGCGCGCGAAGCGATGCCTTCCTCGACGAAATGGTGGCGCGGGATCTCCATCATCGCCGCGAGCACGCGCTCGTCGGTGATGCCGTCCCTGCGCAGCGCCTCGATCATGCGCAGGCGCGTGCGCTCGGAGGTCATCCCGATGCCGTCGCGCGCGCTC
Source organism: Usitatibacter sp. (assembly GCA_035516915.1). Classification (GTDB taxonomy): domain Bacteria; phylum Pseudomonadota; class Gammaproteobacteria; order Burkholderiales; family Usitatibacteraceae; genus Usitatibacter. Next base: position 10,362 of record DATIZV010000217.1, read on the forward strand.
ATTGCCCGAGCCAATCGGTGACGAGCGGGATCTGCGTCGCGTGCGTGAGGTCCACCTGCAGCGGCGTGACCGAGACCGCGCCCCGCTCGAGCGCGTGGAAATCGGTGCCCGGGCCCGCCTCGCGCGCCGGACCGGCGGCGCCCACCCAGTAGACCGTCTCCCCGCGCGGATTCTTGCCCGGCACGACGGGCTGCGCCTTGTGCCGGCGGCCGAGACGCGTCACCTCGATGCCCGCCACCCGCTCGTACGGAACGTCGGGCACGTTCACGTTGAGGAGCACCGGCGAGCCGAAGGGTGCGCGCGAAAGGCGCTCGACGAGGTCGCGCGCCACGCGTGCGGCGGTCGCGTAATGGCGGAACTCCTGCCCCACGAGCGAGACCGCGATCGATGGGATGCCGAGCAGGTAGCCCTCGGTCGCCGCGGCCACCGTGCCGGAATAGAGCGTGTCGTCGCCCATGTTGGAGCCGGAGTTGATGCCCGACACCACTACATCCGGCTCGAAATCGAGCAGGCCCGTGACGGCCATGTGGACGCAGTCGGTGGGCGTGCCGTTCACGTAGCGGAATCCGTTGGGCGCGCGACTGAGCATGAGCGGCCGGTCCAGGGTGAGGGAGTTCGAGGCGCCGCTGCGGTCGCGTTCCGGCGCCACCACGGTGATCTCGCCGAGCGAGCCCAGGCCCTCGGCGAGCGCGGCGAGGCCGGGAGCGAAGTAGCCGTCGTCGTTCGAGAGGAGGATGCGCATGCGGAAGAAAATTATACCGTGCGCGGCGACGGCGACGCCCGCGGCCCCGCCCGGCTAGAATCCCCGCCATGGACTTCGCCCTTCCGCCCGAGATCCGCCGCCAGCGCGACAAGTTCCGCGCCTTCGCCCGCGAGCAGGTGCTGCCCTACGACACGACCCCCGAGTCC
>DATIZV010000218.1:0-6989 GCA_035516915.1 Usitatibacter sp.
GCGGCCGTCGAACGGGCTCGACGCCATGTCGAGCGCCGCCGCGAGCGTGACGCCTTCGCTCGAGGTCGCGGCCTCGAGGAGCGCGCGGCCCATGCGGCCGCCGGCGCCCGCCACGGCGACGCGCACCGGGCTCATTTGGCCGCGGGCTCCGCGGTCGGCGCGATGGAGGGCTCGGCCTCGGCGCGAACCGGCGGGGGCGGCGGCGGGTTCACGTCGCCCACCCAGCGCACGACCTTGTCGTCCTTGAAGTAGACCGCGAGGTGCTTGTGCGCGGCGCTCTTCCCGCCGGGCGCGTTGTCGAAGTAGTAGTCCCAGCGGTCGGCGTGGAAGATGTCGGCGAGGAGCGGCGTGCCGAGCAGCGCCTTCACCTGCGCCCTGGTCATGCCCGGCTTGAGCTTGTCGTACACGTCCTGCGTGACGTAGTTGCCCTGTTCGATGTCGATCTTGTGCACGCAGCCGGCGGCGAGTACGGCGAGGAGGAGGAGTGCGGGGATGCGCATGGCGTCGGACGGGATTCGGACCGCGCATTATATCGTTCCGCTGTATGCTTCGAGCCATGGGCAACCCGAAGGAACTGAAGGGCACCGGCCTCAAGGTGACCGGGCCGCGCCTTCGCGTGCTGGACCTTTTCCAGCACAGCGAGACGCGGCATCTCACCGCCGAGGACGTCTACCGCAAGCTCCTCGACGAGCATTCGGACGTCGGGCTCGCCACCGTCTACCGGGTCCTCACGCAGTTCGAGCAGGCGGGCCTGCTCGTGCGCCACCACTTCGAGGGCGGCAAGGCGGTCTACGAGCTGAACGAGGGCGGCCACCACGATCACCTGGTGTGCCTGCAATGCGGCCGCGTCGAGGAGTTCTACGACTCCGAGATCGAGAAGCGGCAGAACAAGGTGGCGAACGAGCGCGGCTTCGCGATCCACGACCACCAGCTCTACATCTACGCCGACTGCATCAAGCCGGACTGCCCGTACCGCCCGAAGGAGTGAGGCCTTGAAGGAGACGCTGCGCCCCGGGCTCCATGCGTGCTATCGCTATCGCGTGCCCGCGACGAAGACCGTGCCGCACCTCTACGAGGAGGCGCCGGATTTCCAGATGATGCCGGAGGTGTTCGCCACGGGCTACCTCGTCGCGCTGTGCGAGTGGGCCTGCATCGAGCTCATCAAGCCGCATCTCGACTGGCCGCGCGAGCAGACGCTCGGCACGCACATCGACCTCTCCCACTCGGCGGCGACGCCGCCCGGCTTCACCATCGAGGTGCGCACGCGCCTGGAGTCGGTGGAGGGCCGCAAGCTCGTCTTCTCGGTGGCCGCGCACGACGGCGTGGACCCGATCGGCGACGGGCGCCACGAGCGGCACGTGATCCTGGCGGAGCGCTTCGCCGCGAAGGTCGCGGCCAAGGCGTCGGGAGCGGCGGCATGATCGCGCGCGCGCTCGCCCTCGTGCTGGCCTCGATGCTCGCGCTCCTCGCCCCCGCGACGAGCGCGCAGCGCCCGATCTCGAAGCCGGCGCTCGTCGGCGAGCTCGAGGAGGCCCAGCTCCCGCCCGAAGCCCGGGATACCGTCGCGCTGATCCGTTCCGGAGGTCCCTTCACGTACGCGAAGGATGGAGCGGTCTTCAGCAACCGCGAGGGGGCGCTCCCCAGGGAGCGGCGCGGCTACTACCGCGAGTACACGGTGAAGACGCCGCATGTGCGCACGCGCGGCGCACGGCGCATCATCTGGGGGGCCGGCGGCGAGTACTACTATACCGACGACCACTACAACCACTTCTGGCGGATCCGGGACTAGCCATGGCGCAGGTTGCGCTCGCATCGCTCCTCGAGGAAAACCACGGCGGCGTGTGGTTCCTGCCCGCGCACGCGGAGCCGAAAGCGGTCCAGGCGGCGGCGAAGCGCGCCGGCTTCGCGTTCTTCCACGTCGACGGACGCAACATCGTGCGCAAGGAGCAGCTCCTCAACCACGTCGCCACGGCGTTGCGCTTCCCCCAGCATTTCGGACACAACTGGGACGCGCTGGAGGAATGCCTCACGGACCTCGAGTGGGTGGATGCGGAAGGCTACGTCCTCTACTACGACCACATCGACCCGTTCCTTTCCGCGCAACCCGAGCAGTTCTCGACGCTGGTGGAGATCCTGCGCGACGCCGTGCAGTCGTGGAAGGACGACGGCACGGCGATGATCGCGCTGCTCCACGGGACGAAGGCGCCGAAGGGCGTGCGCAAGCTGGGCGAATCCGCGCAAGACTGAGCGTCACGGACAGACCACGGGAATGCGCCGCTCCAGGCGCACCTCGCGCGCCGTCACCGCCGCGCGATACGCCATCACCTCGACGCCCGCGGCGAGCGCCTCGCGCAGCGTGCGGCCGTAATCCGGGTCGATCGCGTCGGCCGGCCGCACCTCGTCCACGTCGCCGCGCTGCACGCAGTAGAGCTGCACGGGACGCAGTCCCGCGGCCTTGAGGCGCACCAGCTCGCGGAGGTGTTTCGCGCCGCGCTCGCTCACCGCATCGGGGAAGAGCGCGACGCGCCCCGAGACCGCGGCGGTCACGTTCTTCACTTCCACGTAGCAGGGCGGACGCCCGGGGTGCTCGAGGAGGAGGTCGATGCGGCTCCTCTCCTCGCCGAAGCCCACCTCGCGGCGCACGCTCGCGTAGCCTTCGAGCTCGGCGAGATTCCCGCTCACGATCGCCTCCTCCACGAGCGCGTTGGGAAGCGAGGTGTTGATGCCTACCATCACCTCGCCGACCTCGACCAGCTCCCACGTGTGGCGGTACTTGCGGGTAACGCGGTCGCTCTCGGAGAGCCAGACGCGGCTGCCGGGCTCGCAGCAGCCCATCATCGAGCCGGTGTTCGGGCATGCGGCGGTCACTACGGCCCCCGCAAGCTGCACGTCGGCGAGGAAGCGCTTGTAGCGCCGGATGAGGCGTCCCTGCACGAGCTTCCCGGGAAAGATCATCCCGAGCCCGCGAGGAGCGCCGCGTTTCCGCCGGCGGCCGCGGTGTTCACCGTGAACGTGCGCTCCGTGGCGAAGCGCAAGAGGTAGTGCGGCCCTCCCGCCTTCGGACCGGTTCCCGACAGCCCCTCGCCGCCGAAGGGCTGCACGCCGACCGTCGCGCCGATCATGTTGCGGTTCACGTAGAGGTTGCCGACGCGCGCGCGGCGGCGCACGCGCTCCACCGTTTCCTCGATGCGGCTGTGGATGCCCATCGTGAGGCCGTATCCCTTCGCGTTGATCGCATCGACCATCGCCTCGAGGCGATCGCCGGCGAAGCGCACCACGTGCAGGATCGGTCCGAACACCTCGCGGTCGATCGCATCGAGGCTCGCGAGCTGGTAGGCGCGCGGCGCGAAGAAGAGCCCGTCCGCGAGATCGGCGGGAAGGCTCGCCCTGCACAGGAGCTTCGCCTCGCGGTCCATGCGCGCCGCGTGCCGCTCGAGCATCGCAAGCGCGTCGCGGTCGACCACCGGCCCGACGTCCGTGGAAAGGCGCGCCGGATCGCCCATGCGAAGCTCGGCCGTCGCGCCCGCGAGGATCTCGATCACGCGCGGCGCGATCTCCTCCTGGAGGCACAGGATGCGCAGCGCCGAGCAGCGCTGGCCCGCGCTGTCGAAGGCGGAGGCGAGCGCGTCGGCGACGACCTGCTCGGCAAGCGCGCTCGAATCGACGAGCATCGCGTTGAGGCCGCCGGTCTCCGCGATGAGCGGCACGAGCGCGCCCTCGCGCGCCGCGAGCGAGCGCTGGATCGCGCGCGCGGTCGCCGTCGATCCCGTGAAGCACACGCCCGCCACGCGCGGATCGGCGACCAGCGCGGCGCCCACCGTCTCGCCGCGGCCCGGAAGGAAGGCGAGCGCATCGGCGGGGACGCCGGCTTCGAGCAGCAGGCGCGCCGCGAGCGCTCCGACGAGCGGCGTCTGCTCCGCGGGCTTGGCGAGCACGGCATTGCCCGCGGCGAACGCGGCCGCGACCTGGCCCACGAAGATCGAGAGCGGGAAGTTCCAGGGGCTGATGCACGCGAACGGCCCGCGCCCGGCGAGCTCGATGCGGTTCGACTCGCCGGTCGGGCCGGGAAGCTCCTCGGGTCGCGCGAAATGACGCCTGGCGAGAAGCGCGTAGTAGCGGCAAAAATCGACCGCCTCGCGGATCTCGCCCAGGCCGTCCGGGAGCGTTCGTCCCGCTTCGCGCGCGAGGAGCGCGAGGAGATCCACGCGCCGCTCCTCGAGCAGGTCCGCGGCACGCTCGAGGATCTCCGCGCGCTCGTCCGCTTCGGGGATCCGCGCTGCGGCGCAAGCTTCCGCGGCCCGGGCGACGACGGCCGCATCGGCCTCTTCGACCCGGCCGAGCACTGCGCCGCACGAGGGATCGCGCACTTGCCTCGCGGTACCGGCGATCTCGCGGCCGACGACGATCGGCCGTGCGAGATGGTCGCCGCGCGCGAGCATCGGCGCGAGCGCCGCGAGCACCGGCGCGGCCGCGCTCTCGTCGGCCCATGCGAAGCCCGCCGAATTGAGCCGGTCGGGGTAGATCCCGTGCGGCAGCGGGATCTTCGGATTCGCCGCGCGCTCGTTCGAGATAGCGATCGCGACCGGATCCGCGCTCACGGTCTCGACCGGGATCGCCGGATCCGCGATGCGGTTCACGAACGACGTGTTGGCGCCGTTCTCGAGCAGGCGCCGCACGAGGTAGGGCAGCAGGTCCTCGTGGCTTCCCACGGGCGCGTAGACCCGGCACGCGCTCCCCGCGCCCGCGATCGCGTCGTAGAGGTCCTCGCCCATCCCGTGCAGGCGCTGGAACTCGAAGGGCTGGCCGGGGGAGACGCGCGCCAGCACGCTCGCCACCGTGTGCGCGTTGTGGGTGGCGAACTGGCCGTAGAACGCGTCGGGCGCGGCGAGGATCTTCGACGCGCAGGCGAGATACGACACGTCGGTGTTGCATTTGCGGGTGTACACGGGATAGCCGGCGAGGCCCTGCACCTGCGCGCGCTTGATCTCCGCGTCCCAGTAGGCGCCCTTCACCAGACGCACCATGATCCGCCGGCGGTGAATGCGCGCGAGCGACGCGAGCCAGTCGATCACGTCGGGCGCGCGCTTCGCGTAGGCCTGCACCGCGAGGCCGAGGCCTTCCCATCCGGAGAGCGACGGCGCGGCGAGCACGCGCTCGAAGACGTCGAGCGAGAGCTCGAGCCGCTCCGCCTCCTCCGCGTCGAGCGTCACGCCCACCTCGCCGCGGCGCGCCCGCTCGACGAGCTCGACGACGCGCGGAACGAGCTCGGCGAGCACGCGGTCGCGCTGCGCGAACTCGTAGCGCGGATGGAGCGCCGAGAGCTTGATCGAGATGCCGGGCCGCTCGAAGACCGGCCGCGGCGCCGCGCGACCCGCGTGCGCCGCGATCGCGTCGATCGCGTTCGCATAGGCCGCGAAATAGCGCTCGGCATCGGCGGCGGTGAGCGCCGCCTCGCCCAGCATGTCGAACGAATGCCGGTAGCGCGCGTGCTCGCCCTCGCCGCTCCTCGCGAGCGCCTCGCCGATGGTGCGTCCCATCACGAACTGCTCGGCCATGAGGCGCATGCCCTGGCGCAGCGCCAGGCGCACGACCGGCTCGCCCGCGCGCGCGGCGAGGCGCGCGAACCAGGCAGCGGGGCTGGTCGCGCTCTGCGCATCGAGGCTCACCAGGCGGCCGGTGAGCATCATGCCCCAGGTGCCGGCGTTCACGAGGAGCGAGGGATTGCGGCCGACGTGGCGCTCCCAGTCGCCCTGCGAGAGCTTGTCGCGGATCAGGCGATCGGCGGTCGCGGCGTCGGGAATGCGCAGCAGCGCCTCGGCGACGCACATGAGGAGCACGCCTTCCTGCGAGGAGAGGTCGTACTCGCGCAAGAACGATTGCATGCCGCCGTGCGAGTGCTGCATCGAGCGCACGCGCTCGACGAGCGAGCGCGCACGCGCCTGCACGGCCGATTCGGCGGAGAGGTCGAGGCGTGCGAGGGGGAGGAGATCGGCGAGCGCTTCGGCCTCGTCGCGCAGGTAGTGCGCGCGCAGGCGCTCGCGCCCGGGCGAGGCGGGCTGGTCCATGGCCGGATTCTACGCGGGCGGCCGCCGCGCGAAGCCCGCCCTCAGGCCGCCGGCGGCGTCTGCTGCGACTGCTGCGCTTCCTGCGCGGCGATCTGCCTGCGCACCTCGTCCATGTCCAGCGCCTTCGCCTTCCCGACCACCTGCTCGAAGGCGCCCTGCGGGAGCGCCCCGGGCTGCGAGAACACGATGATCTGCTCGCGGAACACCATGAGCGTCGGGATCGAGCGGATCTGGAAGTGCGCCGCGATCTCCTGCTCCTCGTCGGTGTTCACCTTTGCGAACACGACGTCGGGGTTCGCCTCGGCGACCTTCTCGAACACCGGCGCGAAGCCGCGGCATGGGCCGCACCACGGCGCCCAGTAGTCCACGACCACCGTGCCGTTGGAGGTGACCACTTCCTCGAAGTTTTCCTTGGTGAGCTCGACGACGGCCATGTCATTTCTCCAGCAATGAGCGCAGCATCCATGCGGTCTTCTCGTGCACCTGCATGCGCTGCGTGAGCAGGTCCGCAGTGGGCTCGTCGCTCGCCTTCTCGACGAGCGGGAAGATCTTGCGGGCGGTGCGCGCGACGGCTTCCTGGCCCTCCACGAGCAGGCGGATCATGTCCGTCGCCCCGGGAACGCCCGGCGTTTCCCGGATGGACGAGAGCTTCGCATACGCCGAGTAGGTGCCGGGCGCCGGGAACCCGAGCGCGCGGATGCGCTCGGCGATGAGGTCCACCGCGAGCGCAAGCTCGTTGTACTGCGTCTCGAACATGAGGTGCAGGGTCTGGAACATCGGTCCCTTCACGTTCCAGTGGAAGTTGTGCGTCTTGAGGTACAGGGTATACGTGTCCGCCAGCAGCCGCGAGAGGCCCTCGGCGATCTTCGCACGATCCTTCCCCGAGATGCCGATGTCCATTTCCGCAACGCCATGTGCCTTCGG
>DATIZV010000219.1:0-2521 GCA_035516915.1 Usitatibacter sp.
CGCTAGGCCGAGCCCCGGTGCCGGATCTTCATCCAGTCCATGAAATCCACCGGTGTCATCGCGGGTGCGATGAAGTAGCCCTGGGCGAGCGCGCAGCCCAGCTCGAGCAGCATCGACCACTCTTCCCGGTTCTCCACGCCCTCGGCCACCGCCGGAATGCCGAGCTTCGAAGCGAGCTCGAGGCTCGATTCGACCATCGCGCGGCTCGAAGGCTGCGTGAGGGCGCGTTTCACGAAGGCGCGATCGATCTTGAGCTCGGTGAAGGGAACGCGGGCGAGGCGCTTCATCGACGAGTAGCCCGTGCCGTAGTCGTCGATGGAAAGCCCGAATCCGCGAAGGCGCAACCGCGAGAGGATCTCCAGCTCCTTGCCGACGTCCTGCGTGGCGGCCGACTCGGTCACCTCGAGGACCAGCTTGCGCGGATCGAATTGAGCGGCCTGCACGAGGGACAGCAGCCGGTCGGCCAGCGTGATGTCTTCGAGCGACTTCACCGACAGGTTCACCGCGACGCTGATCTCGTGGCCGCTTCGATGCCATTCCTTGCATGCGGTCATCGCCTCGCCGACCACGGCGGCGAGAAGCGCGTCCGTGAGGCCGCCTTCCTCGATCGCGCCGATGAAGTACGCGGGGTGGATGAGGCCCTTGTCCGGATGGCGCCAGCGCACCAGCGCCTCTGCGCCGCGGACTTCGCCGGTGCGCACATCGACCTTCGGCTGGAAATGCGTCTCCAGCTGCCCGTTCCTCAGCGCCGACGCGGCCTCGTGCGGCGGGAAGGCCACCTGTCGCGACTCGTGGGCGGCGGGCGCGAGGCCGCGCGCTTCGAGCAGCGGCTGGAGCTTCTTCGGCGTGAGCGGCTTCTGGATCGAGCCCAGCACGGTCACGCCATAGGCGCGCGCCATCGTCTCGACCGCGCTGATGAGCGCCCGGTCGGCCACGCTCACGACGATGAGCGAGATCGCGCGGTCGCGCTCGGAAATGTTGCGGATCAGCTCCATCCCGTCCATGCCCGGCATGTCCAGGTCGCTGATGACCACGTCGATGTCGGAATCGGGCGCGCTGATGATCTCGAGCGCGGAATGGCCGTCCACCGCCGCGAGCACGGTCGCCGCGCCCATCTCGCGCAGCTGGTTCGCCATGAGCCAGCGCTGGAACGGATGGTCCTCCACCACCAGGAATCGGATTTCCTCCAGGTTCATCATTCCTCCACGGCTGCACCGATGCGTTCGCCCAGGAGCGACGCCTCGCTTTCGATCGCGGCCAGGGCGGCATCGACGCGTTGCCAGTCGGGCACGCGTGCCGCTCGTTCGAGCTCCCCGCAGGCCGCTGCGAGCGATGCGATCTCGATCGCCGCGGCTGCTCCCTTGATGCGGTGGGCCGATCGCAGCGCGGCTTCGGCCTCTCGTCGTGCGACCGCGGACTTCAGGTCGCGCATGTCGCGCGTGTTGTATCGCCAGAACTCGGCGAGGATCTCCGGGTCCACGGAGGGCGCGTCCATGGCGGGCCCGGCCCCGATCCAGCGGCCGAGCTTTCCGGAGAGCTGATCGAGCGAAATCGGCTTCGATATGTAGTCGTCCATGCCGGCTTCGAAGCAGCGCGCGGCCTCGTCGTGCATCGCGTTCGCGGTGCAGGCGATGATTGGAATGCGCGCCGCCCCGGTCTCGCGCTCCTTCGCGCGGATGCGGCGCGTGAGCTCGTAGCCGTCCATGCCGGGCATCTGGCAGTCGGTGAGCACCGCGCGGATCGTCCCGGTGCCGAGCGCCTCGAGCGCCTGCTCGCCCGAAGACGCCACCACGGGCGCGTACCCGATGGCGCGCAACTGCCTTGCCATCACCATGCGATTCACGGGATGGTCGTCGACGAGGAGGATCGCGCCGCCGAAGGCCTGCGGCGGTGCGGTGCGCGCGGGAACTTCGGTGGGGATGGGCTTCGCCGCGTGGAGCGCGTGCATCGGCACCCGCACCAGCGGAAGCGTCACCGTCATGAAAGTTCCTTCGCCGACGCGGCTTTCCATCTCGAGGCGGCCGCCCATGAGCGATGCGAGACGCGCGCAGATCGAAAGGCCCAGGCCCGTGCCGCCGGGCGAGCCCGTCGCGCCCTGGGAAAAGGGCTTGAAGAGCCGCTCGCGATCGCCGGGCTCGATGCCGGGACCGGTGTCGCGAACGCTGAGGCGCACGACGTCCGCATCGGCGCGGCGCTCGTGCAGGTCGGCGCGCACCGAGACCGACCCGCGGGACGTGAACTTGATCGCGTTGCTCACGAGGTTCTGCAGCACCTGCCGAAGGCGCATCGAATCGATGAGATAGGCGGCGCCCAGGTTGCGGTCGATCGACCACCTGAGGGCGAGCCCCTTGCTCTCGGCGTTGGCGGAATACACCTCGCACGCCGCGCCGACGATCGAGGCGAGCGACGCGGCCTCGGGCCTCAGCTCGAGCTTGCCGGCATCGATCTTCGAGAAATCCAGGATGTCGTCGATGATCCTCATGAGCGAGCGGCCCGATTCGCGCACCACTTCGAGGCTCGT
>DATIZV010000220.1:0-12757 GCA_035516915.1 Usitatibacter sp.
GCTCGAGCGTCTCGCGCAGCAGCGCGTAGCCCTTCTCGCCGTGCTTCGCGGGCGCGGTGTAGTAGGGCGATTCGTAGTAGTAGGGCGGGACGTCGGAGGCGTCGACGAAGCCCACGATGTCGATCGTCTGCGTCGCCTCCACGTTCGCGCGCTTGAAGTCCTGCTTCTCGAGCGTCACGTAGCGGCCCTCCTCGTATTCGTAGCCCTTCACGATCTGGTCGAACGGCACCTCGTCGCCCGTCGCCTTGTTGTAGCGCTTGTAGCCGACCGGCTGCAGGTCGCGGCGGTCGAGCATGGTGAAGTCGAGCTCGTCGCCCTGCTCGGCCGGATAGAGCGCCACCGGCACGTGCACCAGCCCGAAGCGGATCGCGCCTTTCCAGAGTTCACGCGGCATGTCCTCTTCCTTTCGTTGTGCTTGTCAGCATCCCGCCCGGCGGCGCCGCGTCTCGCGCGCAGCGCGAACGGGCGGCGATCCCGCGATGCCCCCCGGAACCGCCGGCGAGCGGCGCCGCTACACCATCGGCGTCACGTGCGAGCCTCCGGCGACCCGCGCCGCGTCGTCCTCGATGTGCGTCACGGCCTGGCGATCGTCGATCGGACCGGCGAGCGTCGCGGCGAGAGCGCCGATCCCCGGCACGAGCGAATTCCTCATGACGTGCTCCTCCGGGATGCGGGCGACGACATCGCCATCGAGCCGGTGTCCGACCAGTACGGGCTCACGCCGTAGAATTCGTGCACCCGCGTCGCCCAGGAGTTGTCGGCCATCGAAGGCCAATGGGCCTTGTCGAAGCCGGGCGCTTTCTGGAAGCGCTCCCGATCGGCGTCGAGCACGAAGCAGTGGCGGTTCGCCTCGAGCGTGAGCGCATTCCACGGGATGGCGAAGAGCCTGTCGCCCATGCCGAGGAAGCCACCGCACGACATCACCGCGTAGGCAACGCGGCCGCGCTGCACGTCGATCATGATGTCCTCGATCGTGCCGAGGTCGTCGCCCCCGCGGTTCACCACCTTGTCGCCTTGCAGCGTGTCGGCGGCCATCACCTCCGGGCCGGGTCCGCTCGCATTTCCCTCGCCGCCGACGATGCGCGCGCCCGCCGAAGGGGGATTCAGGGTCGGTCTTGCCTGGGACATCTGCGCCTCCGTTGCCGCGATTCGGAAAGCCCGCCGGCCCGCCGGCGTTCGCCGCCGCGGGTCGCGTTGTTGCGCCCGTCCGGATTGGAGGCGTTGCGGGCATCGGGGTTCGGCATGGTGGTCTCCTCGGAGGGTTGCGCTGCATCGCGCCGGACCGCTCCGGCGTGGCCACGTCGGCGCCGCCTACATGCGCATGCCGCGCGCGACGCTCGCGATCACCGTGACGAGCTCGGCCGGAGCGACCGGCTTGGTGAGGTGCATCTGGAATCCCTCGGAGAGCGCGCGGATGCGATCTTCGCGCTGCGTGAACGCGGAGAGCGCGATGGCGGGGCGGCGGCCGCGCGAGCGGTCGCCGGATTCCCAGCGGCGGATGCGCTTGAGCGTCGAGTAGCCGTCCTCGTCGGGCATCGCGATGTCGCACACGACCACCTCCGGCGACTCGGGCTCGTCGCCGAGCGCGAGGTGCGCGAGCGCCTCCTGGCCCGAAGCGGCGACGTTCACCGCGGCTCCTGCCTGCGCGAGGAGGGCCGCGAGCGATTCGCGCGCCTCGCGCTGGTCGTCGATGAGCAGCACGCGGATGCCCGAGAGCGAAGGCAGCGCGGTGGAGGCGGCGGGCTGGATCCCGACCGCGACGCGCGTGCCCGAATCGCGGCGCAGCGGAAGGTACACGCGGAACGTCGCGCCGCGACCCACGCCGTCGCTCTCGCACGTGACGTAGCCTCCGTGCAGCTCGGCGAGGCGCTGCACCAGCGCGAGGCCGAGGCCCAGCCCCTCCTGCCTGCGGCTCGCCGATCCCTGGTCGGCCTGGCGGAAGGGATCGAAGAGGTAAGGCAGGAAATCGGGCGGGATGCCCGCGCCGTTGTCGCGCACCTCGACGCGGGCCATGGCGCCCTCGGGACGCGCCGAGACCCGGATGGTACCGCCCGGCTGCGTGAATTTCACCGCGTTGGTGACGAGGTTCACGAAGATCTGCCGGATGCGGTCCGGGTCGCCGTGGATCTCGCGGTCGCCCATGGCGTAGTCGGTGACGATGCGCAGCTCCTTCTCGAGCGCCGTCGCGCGCAGGCTCTCCACCGCATCGGCGAGCACGGGAAGCAGCGGCATCGGCTGCTTGAGGAGCCCCAGGTTGCCGCTCAGCGCGCGCGTCACGTCGAGCAGGTCGTCGATGAGGCGCACCTGGTGGTCGACGCCGATCATGATGCCCGCGAGCGCTCGGCGCACCGAGGGCTCCGCGTCGCACAGCAGGTTCTGCAGCACGTGGGTCCAGCTCTTGATGCCGTTCAGCGGCGAGCGCAGCTCGTGGGAGACGATCGCGAGGAACTGGTCGCGCGCGAGGGTGGCCGACTCCGCGTTCGCGCGTGCGCTGCGCTCGCGCTCGAGGAGCTCGGCGCGTCGCTCGTCCTCCCTCGCGCGCGCGGTCTCGTCGCAGACGATCACGAGGACCGCGTCGACCCGGCCGCCGTCGCCCGCCTCGGGGATGACGCGACCCGCGAAATGGCGCCGGGGCTCGCCCGCCTCCTCGTAATGGAAACGCTGCTCCTCGCCCGAATCGAAGGCGCGGCGCGCCGCCTCGCGCATCGGGCCCACCACGTGGGCCGGAAGGCCCGCCTCGCCGCAGCGGCGCCCGATGAGCTCGCAGGGCTTGCGGCCGAACGCGGGTTCGGCGGCGCGGTTCACGTACCGGTAGGCGAGGCCGCGGTCGAGACGCGCGATGACGTCGGGGATGTTCTCGGCGAGCGTCTCGAAGTCTTCCTCGCGCTTGCGCGCTTCCTGCTCCGCGCGCATGCGGTCGGTGATGTCGAGGCACGATCCGACGAAGCCGCTGAGGCCCGCGCCGGTGAGGAGCGGGACGCCCTTGTCGAGCAGCCAGCGGTACTCCCCGTCGCCGCGGCGCAGGCGGTACTCGACCTCGAACGCGCGCATCGCCGAGAACGCCTCGTCGTAGGTGGCGATGCAGCGCGCGGCGTCGTCGGGGTGCAGGCCCTCGCGCCACCGGTGGCCGAGCTCCGCATCGAGGGCGCGGCCGGTGAAATCGAGCCAGGGGCGGTTGAAATAGACGCTGCGCCCGTCCGGGCCGGCCACCCAGATCATCACCGGCGCACAGTCGGCCATCAGGCGAAAGTGCTCGGCGGCGCTCGCTCCCGCGCGCGCGCCGCGCGGCGGCGCGGCCGCCCGCGCGGGACCCGCGGTCATGAGGCGCGGGAGCCCATTCCGGAGCGGTTGTGCTCCTCGCGGATGCCGTACTCGCGCAGGCGGTTGTAGAGCGTCTTGGTGCAGATGCCGAGCATCTCCGCGGTGCGCTTGCGCTCGCCGTTGCAGTGCTGCAGCGTCGAGAGGATGAGCTCCCGCGCGGCGACCGAGAGCGGCGTGCCGAGCGGCACCGTGATCGCGGGCGTCGAGGAAGCCGCCGAGATGGAGCGCACCGGCGCCGCCGCTTCCGCTTCGAGAGTGGGTCCTTCGAGTCCTTGGTCTCCGGCCATGATGAACACCCTATGAATGTAGTTTTTCAATTCCCGGACGTTGCCGGGCCAGGGGAACTGCTTCATTCGCGCGATGGCGCCGGGCGCGAATTGCTTCTTCGTGCCGCACGCCTCGTTGAGCTCCTCGAGGAAATGGCTCGCGATGAGCTCGACGTCGTCGCCCCGCGCGCGCAGGGGCGGCATCTCGAGTGGAAACACGTTCAGGCGGTGGTACAGGTCCTCGCGCAGCTTCCCCGCGCGCACCGCCTCGCGCGGGTCGCGGTTGGTCGCCGCGATGATGCGCACGTCCGTCTCGACGGTCCTGGAGGTGCCGATGCGCATGAACGCGCCGGTCTCCAGCACGCGCAGCAGCCGCACCTGCAGCTCGAGCGGCATCTCGGTGATCTCGTCGAGGAAGAGCGTGCCGCCGTCGGCCTGCTCGAAGTAGCCCTTGTGCTGGCGGTCGGCTCCCGTGTAGCTGCCGCGCTCGTGGCCGAACATCTCGTTCTCGATGAGGTTCGGCGAGATCGCCCCGCAGTTGATCGCGAGGAACGGATGCTTGCGACGGCGCGAGAGCTCGTGGATGGTGCGCGCGACGATCTCCTTGCCGGTGCCGCTCTCGCCGAGCAGCAGCACCGTCGCCTCCGTGGGCGCGACCCGCGCGACCTTGTCGTAGACCTCCTGCATGGGCGCCGAGCGCCCCACGAGGCGCCCGAAGCGGCCGAGCCGGTGCAGTTCCTCGCGCAGCGCCCCGATCTGCGCGCGCAGCTCGCCGCTCTTGGGCACGCGCGAAAGCACCGCCTTCAGTCGCTGCAGGTTGACCGGCTTCGTGAGGTAATCGGAGGCGCCCAGGCGCAACGCCTCGACCGCGCTCTCGACGCTCGCATGGCCGGTGATGAGGATCGTCTCGACCGAGGAGCGGTCCTCGAGGTCCTCGAAGAGATCCATGCCGCTGCCGTCGGGCAGGCGCAGGTCCATGAGGACCACGTCGGGCCGTTGCCGCACGAGATGGATGCGCGCTTCCGCCACGCTTCCCGCGCAGGCCGTGGTGAAGCCTTCCGCCGCCGCGAGGGCCGCCAGGGCTTCGCGGGTATTGGCATCGTCGTCGACGATGAGCACGTGGGACATGGGTCGTTGGCTCCGGCCTGGGTAATCCGGGGTGCGCCCGGAGAAAGGATGACGCTTCGCGACACGAAGTTTTTTCCATGTTGAACCCGCGCGCAGCGGAAGGCTGTCGGCCGAGTCCTACAGGTTCGCGAAGGGAGCGCGCAGAGCGGGAATCAGGAATCGCCCCCGGCGGCCCGGCCGCGAACGGCGAAGAACTCGTGCACGCGCGCCGCCCAGGCTTCGTCGCCCATCGAGGGCCAGTGCTCGTGGTCGAATCCGGGCGCGCTTTCGAGCCTCTCGCGCTCGATGTCGAGCACGAGGCAGCCGCGCTTCGCGTCGAGCCAGAGCGCCTCCCAGGGAATCGCGAAGAGCTTCGCGCCCAGGCCGAGCACGCCGCCCCTCGCGAGCACCGCATAGGCGACGCGCCCGCTCGGCACGTCGAGCATCACGTGCTCGAGCTTGCCGAGCTCCTCGCCCTGCGCGCTCTCGATCACGTCGCTCACCAGCGTCGCGCACGACAGGACGAACGGGCCGGGCCCGGGACGCGCCGCGCGCGAGGCGTCGTCGACGGCCGTTTCCTCGGTGCCGCCGCCTGGCTTGCGGTCCTCGGGGGAAAGTCGCACGCGGGCTCGCCTCTCAACGCTCGGGATCCACGGAAACGTGCGTCTCGACGCGCATCACGCCCGAAGGCGATTGCGCCCGGGCCTCGGCCGCGGCCGCCTGCTCGGGCGATCTCACCGTGCCGGTGATGCTCACGACGCCGTGATTCGTGTCCACGGAGAGATCGGCGCCGGCGAGCGCGGGATCGCGCCGCATCGCTGCGGCCGCGCGCGCGGTGATCTGCGAGTCCGAAGGAGGGCGAGCGGGCAGAGCCGCGGGCGCCGCCCGTGGAGCGGGAGCGGGCGAGGGATGCGCCGCAGCGCCATCGGAGGCCGGCGGCGGAGTGGCGGGACCGTCGTTCGGGCGGCCGAAGGAACGGTCGCACGCGCCGAGCGCCAGTGCCGCCATCGCGATCGCGCAGAGCGCCGTGCGGCCAAGAAGAAACCTCATGGGAAAGGGAGGATCGGTGCGCACGACCCGATTCGGAGCAGGACGCGTGCCAGCATCCGTAACGAGCCCGCGGGCGCGCGAGGCCCGTGGAAAGCGTCCTCGCTCTATCCGTGGGGACGCGTGAACCTCGAATCGCGCAACGCGAACACGGCGCGCGCGCACGCTCGCGTGCCGCGCAAGTCGAGCCGCACGAACGCGCGAAGCGGGCGCAGCACGAAACGCGGCCGCCGAGCGCGCGGCCTGCGTTTCATCGATTCCCGGCGCGCCGATGCGCGCGGACGATCGGGATGCGGAAGCGGATCGCGCGGCTCGGCCGGCATGCCGGACGGCCGCTCGCGCCGGATGCGATCGGGATTCGGTTCGCTCTCGGGTGGCGGCGGCTCGAACGGAGCCGGCCCCCGGCGATGATCCGGGTCGCGCTCGCGGGACACCGCTCAGCCTTGCGCGCCGCCTTCTTCCTGCGCCGAAGGCGCGGGCTGCGAGCGCAGGGAAGCGACGTTCGGAGGAACGATGCGCGGCGGCGGATTCGCGGCATGCGCGGCGAGCGACGGATTTCCCGCGATCGCGACCGAAAGCCCCGAGTTGTTGAACTCCGACTTCTCGACCGGAGGATGGCAGCCGGCCGCCGCCGCGCCGAGCGCGAGCGCGGCGACCGACACGAGGACGCGCTTCATCGTCGCGTCTCGATGCTTACTTGCTCGTCGTCTGGTTCGTGCTGTCGCTCGAACCGGGCGTCGTGGAGCTGCTGCTCGAGGAGCCGGACTGGTCGCCGGAGCTGCCGCTCGTTCCGGAGGTCGAGCCGCTCATCGAGGAGCTGCCGGAGGTACCGGGCGTGGTGGCGCTGCTGCTCGAGGAGCTCGGGCTGGCCGGCTCGGTGCTGCTGGACGAGGAGCTCGGCGAGGACGGCGTCGTGGTCGTGGTCGCCGACGGAGTGGACGACATGTTGCTGGTGCCCGACTTGTTGCGGTCGCAACCGGTCACGGCGGCGGTGGCGAGGGCAAGCACGGCGACCAGGGGGATGAGCTTGTTCATGGCTTCTCCATTCGGATGCGGTTGTGGGGGTAAGACGGGCCCATCGCGGGGCCGAAACTGCGCTGCTTCAACCGAACGGCGATGCAGGAGCCGTGCCAGGCGCTTTCCTGCGCGCCATCGCCTTGTCGCGACGATTTCCGGAGGGCCATTTCTTGCCGATCGTGGGAAAACGATTCCCGTCGCGCGCAGGAAATGCGTCGATCGGGCCCGGCTTCCAAGGTCCCGGAGATACCGGGCGAGGGCCCGCGGTCGCGCCGACGGATCAGCGGGTTTGCGTTACACGACGCATTTTACATAATACAAATTATGCGACAGTCCGATGCGCTCAGCCCTCGGCGACGATGCTCTCGATCTCCGCGGGATCCACCGGCTTCACGAGATGGCGCGCGAAGCCGGCTTCTCGCGCCCGCCGCCGATCGTCCTCCTGGCCCCAGCCGGTCACCGCGACCAGCACGCACCCCGCGGTCTCGGGCCGCTCGCGCAGGCGGCGCGCGAGCTCGTAGCCGTGGACCTTCGGCATGCCGATGTCGAGGAACGCGAAGTCCGGACGGAACGATTCCACCTCGCGCAGCGCCGCCTCGCCGTCGTAGGCGACGCGCACCTCGTGGCCGTGGCGCTCGAGCACCTCGGCGAGGCTCCTCGCGAAGTCGACGTTGTCGTCGGCGAGCAGGATGCGGCGCGGCCGATCGGAGCGGCCCTCGGCTTCCTGCGCGGGCGCCTCGGGCGGCTTCGCCTCGCCCTCGACGAGCGGCAGCCGGACGATGAACTCGCTGCCGTGGCCCAGCCCCTCGCTGTACGCGGTGACGGTGCCGCCGTGCAGCCCGATCAGGCGTCGCGCGAGCGTGAGCCCCACGCCGAGCCCGGCCTGCGCCCGCGTGAGCGATCGATCCACCTGCACGAACATGTCGAAGATGTCGGCGATCGAGCGCTCGTCCAGGCCGATCCCGCTGTCGCGCACCCGGATCGTCGCCTCGCCGTCCTCGCGTGCGGCCGAGAGCCAGATGCGCCCGCCCGGCTCGGTGTACTTGGCGGCGTTGTGCAGGAGGTTCCCGATCACCTGGCCGAGGCGCGCGCGGTCTCCGTCGACCGGCAACGCATCTTCGGCGAGCGACACCTCGAAGACGTGCTCGCGCGAATCGACGAACGGCCGCACCGTCTCGATCGCGTCGCGCACCGCCTCGCGCAGGTCGAACACCGACTTGCGCACCGTGAGCTTGCCGGTCGTGATGCGCGACACGTCGAGCAGGTCGTCGACCAGCCGCACCATCTGCCGCAGCTGGCGGTCCATCATGCCGAGCGCCCGCTCGTGCATCTGCTCGGTCGCCTGCGGCGTGCGCAGGATCTCGACGGCGTTGCGCAGCGGCGCGAGCGGGTTGCGCAGCTCGTGCGCGAGCGTGGCGAGGAATTCGTCCTTGCGCCGGTCGGCCTCGCGCAGCGCCTCCGCGCGCCGCCCCGCCTCCGCGAGCATGCCGTTGAAGGCGTCCACCAGCTCGCCGATCTCGTCGTCGCTCGCCTTGCGCGCGCGCAGCGAGTAATCGCGCCGCTGCATCACCTCGCGCGCGACCCGGGCCACGTCCAGGATCGGCGCGGTGACCCCGCGCTGGAGCCAGCCGAACACGAGCCCCGAGAGCGCGAGGCTCGCGACCATCACCACGCCGAGGATCGCGAGGTAGTCGAGCACGCGATCCCACGGCAGGTACCGGGCGCGGATGTAGATCGTGCCGAGCGGCTCGCCGCGCTCCACCACGCGGCGGAAGACCACGACCTCGTCGCCCAGGATGTGGTAGCCGTCGGCCTCGGGATGCTCCGGGAAGGTCTGCGGCCGCTCGCCCTCCTCGAGATACGTGGCGAAGAGCCGGCCCTCGTCGGTGTAGAGCGCGGCCGCGAGCACCTCCGGTCGCGCGCGGATGATGCTGAGGTCCTTCTCCGCGGTCTGGTGGTCGTCGAACGAGAGCGCCGGCGCGCTCGCCCGGGCGAGGATCTCGGCCTGCAGGTTGAGGTCGCCGGTCCACTGCCGCTCGTAGGAGCGCAGATCGTAGACCACCAGGCCCGCCGCGCTCAGCAGGAGCGCCGAGGCGGTCGTGACCAGCACGAGCAGCATGATCTTGCGGCTGATCGAGGTCCGCAGCCTGCGCAGCATCACGTGCCTTTCTGCACCACGCGCTTCGCCACCGAGAGCATGCGCGAGCTGATGTGGTGGCCGGTCCTCTGCGCGGCGTCGAGCGACACCTCGAAGCCCACGTGGTCGTCGGCCACGACGAAGTTGATCGCGCTGCCCGCTTCGAGCCCTTCGGGGCACTCGGTCACGACCAGCGCGCCCGATTGCTGCCCGGCGCGGATCGCGGCGCGATCGGCCTCGCGCCCTCCGACGAAGAGCAGCTGCACGCCGGAAAGCGGATCGCCGGGCTCGAGCCGCCGCGCGACCACCGGGTGACCCGCGACCGAGCGGCCGGGCACCAGCCGTTCGAGCGCCGCGGCCACCTCGTCGTCGTGCATCACGCCGATCACGAAGGGCGCCTGCGCGCCGGCGAACCGCTCGGGCGGCCAGTCGATGTAGCCCGAGAACTTGTAGAGGAACGCGGCCTTGACGCTCGATTCCGCCACCGGCTCGGCGGCCTGCGCGAGCGCGGATGCCACGAAGAGCAGCAGTGCCGCGAGGAACGGTACGGCCCGGTGCCTCACGCAGGATTCCGGGGCGGAAACGTTCGAAGCTGCATGATCCTCTCGGCCGGCGTTGCGTCGAGCATGATGATACCGCGGTGATCGCGAGGTTCCCTGGCGGCGGCGCCGCGTTCAGTGGAAGTCGTGGCTGGCCGGGGCGAGCCGGCCGAGGAGCGGCGTGAGGTCGGCGAAGCGGCGTGCGAGGACGTGCACGACCAGCCCCTGCTTCTGCACCTCGCCGCGGACCTCGAGGAGGCGCGCGCCGAGGAGCTCCCTCCTCTGCCGCTCCGCGAGGTCGTTCCACACCACGAGGTTCACGTAGCCGGTCTCGTCCTCGAGCGTGACGAAGATCACGCCGCTCGCGGTCGCCGGCCGCTGCCGGCAGGTGACGATGCCCGCGGCGCGCACGAGCTGGCCGTTGCGCGCCGCGGCGACCTCGGATGCATCGCAGATGCCGCGCTTCCTGAGGCGCTCGCGAAGCAGCGCGAGCGGATGCCGGCGCAGGCTGAGGCCGAGCGAAGCGTAGTCGCCCACGATCTCCTCGCCTTCGGTCGGCGCGGCGAGCAAGGGCGCCGGCACGGCGGCCGCGGGCAACGCGAGGCGGGTCGCCTCGTCCACCGCGAGCGTTTCCCAGAGCGCCGCGCGGCGATGGCCGGCGAGGCCGGCGAGCGCGTCGGCCGCGGCGAGCGCGGAGAGATCGGCTCGGTCGAGCGCCGCGCGCCGCGCGAGATCCTCGATCGAGGCGAAGCGCCTTTCGCGGCGTGCCTCGACGAGGCGCGCCGCGGCCTCCCGCTTCAATCCCTTCACGAGCCCGAGCCCCAGGCGAAGCGCGGGTTGCGGATTTTCGCGGCGCTCGCCGCGACCGGGCCGCGCCGGTGCCCGGGGCTCCAGCGTGCTCTCCACCTCGCTATGCAAGACGTCCGCGGCACGCAGCTCCACGCCGTGCCGGCGCGCATCCTGCACGATCGCGGAGGTGGAGTAGAACCCGAGCGGCTGGCTGTTGAGCAGCGCAGCGGCGAAGGCGGCCGGCTCGTGGCGCTTCAGCCAGCTCGACACGTACACCAGCAGCGCGAAGCTCGCCGCGTGCGACTCCGGGAAGCCGTACTCGCCGAAGCCCTGGATCTGCTGGTAGATCTGCTCGGCGAACCCGCGCTCGTAGCCGCGCGCGAGCATGCCCTTCACGAGCTTCTCGCGAAAGGGCTCGATGCCGCCGCGCCGGCGCCACGAGGCCATCGCGCGTCGCAGCCGATCGGCCTCGCCCGGCGAGAACCCGGCGGCGACCACGGCGAGCTGCATCACCTGCTCCTGGAAGATGGAGACGCCGAGCGTGCGCTCGAGCACCTTCCTCACCTCCTCGCTCGCGTACGTCACCGCCTCGGAGCCCTCGCGCCGCCGCAGGTAGGGATGCACCATGCGCCCGGTGATCGGCCCCGGACGCACGATCGCCACCTCGATCACCAGGTCGTAGAAGCGCTCGGGCTTGAGCCGCGGCAGCATCGCCATCTGCGCGCGCGACTCGATCTGGAACACGCCGATCGTATCGGCGCGCTGGATCATCTCGTAGACCCGCGGATCCTCGCTGGGGACGGAGCCCAAATCCAGCGGATAACGAGCGCCATCGGCACGCTGTTCCGCGAAATCGGGGTCTGTCCCCGGTTTTCTGTATCCATTCACGAGATCGATCGCGCGGCGGATGCAGGAGAGCATCCCCAGCCCCAGCACATCCACCTTCAGCAACCCGAGCGCGTCGAGGTCGTCCTTGTCCCACTGGATCACGGTGCGCCCCGGCATCGATGCGTTCTCCACCGGCACGAGCCGCGCGAGGCGCCGGTTGTCGATCACGAAGCCGCCGGGGTGCTGCGAGAGGTGGCGCGGGAAGCCGACCAGCTCCCGGGTGAGCTCGATCACCTGGCGCACGACGCGGCTCGCGACGTCGAAGCCGCCCTCGGCGAGGCGCTTCTCGAGGACCGCGCGGTCGTCCCACCACGAGAGCGACTTCGCGAGGAGGTCCACCTGGTCGAGCGAGAGGCCGAGCGCCTTGCCGACGTCGCGCAGCGCGCTCCTCGGCTGGTACGTGATCACGACCGCGGCGATCGCGGCGCGCTCGCGCCCGTACTTGCGGTAGATGTACTGGATCACCTCCTCGCGCCGCTGGTGCTCGAAATCGACGTCGATGTCGGGAGGCTCGTTCCTCTCCTTCGAGATGAAGCGTTCGAAGAGAACCGACATGCGGCCCGGATCGACCTCCGTGATGCCGAGGCAGTAGCACACCGCGGAGTTCGCCGCCGAGCCGCGTCCCTGGCAAAGGATCTTCTCGCGGCGCGCGAAGGCGACGATGTCGTGCACGGTGAGGAAGAACGGCTCGTAGGCGAGCTCGGCGATGAGCGCGAGCTCGTGCTCGACCGTCTGCACGACGCTCTGCGGCGCCCCTCGCGGATAGCGGCGCGCGAGTCCCTCGTACGCGAGGCGCCGCAGGTGCGTGGTGGGCGTTTCCCCGGCCGGGACCAGCTCCTGCGGATATTCGTAGCGGATCTCGTCGAGCGAGAAGGCGCAGCGGCTCGCGACGTCGAGCGTCGCGGCGAGGAGCCGCGCGGGATGGATGCGTGCGAGCCGGCCGATCGAGCGCAGGTAGCGTTCGCCGTTGGGATGCAGCGCGCGGCCGGCCTCGGCGAGGGGGCGCTGCAGCCGGATCGCGCTCATCACGTCCTGCAGCCGCTGCCGGCCCCGCTCGTGCATGTGCACGTCCCCCGCGGCGATGCAGGGAAGGCCGAGTCGCGCGCCGATCGCTTCGAGCTCGGCGATCCGCGCCGCGTCGTCGGATCCTCGATGCAGCTCGACCGCGATCCACGCCCGGCCCGGGAAACGCTCCCGCAGCCAATGCGCTTCGCGATCGGCGCGCTCGCCGGACCCAGGAAAGGGGGGAAGCCACAGGGCGAGGAGGCCTTCCGTGTCCGCGGGAAAATCCGCACGGGTCGCGCGGTATTCGCCCTTCGGCGCGGCCCGGCGCGCGCGCGTGATGAGCTCGCAGAGCTTCTCGTAGCCCGCGATCGACGCGGCGAGGAGCACGGTGCGAGGACCGTCGACGGGCGCGATCTCGGAGCCGATCACGAGCTTGAGGCCCGCCTCCCTCGCCGCGACGTGCGCGCGCACGACGCCCGCGACGGAGCATTCGTCGGTGATCGCGAGCGCGTGATAGCCGAGCTGCGCCGCCCGATGCACGAGCTCCTCCGGATCCGAGGCTCCGCGAAGGAAGCTGTAGCAGGTGATGCAGTGAAGCTCCGCGTAGCCGGGGATCATGCGAACACGCCGTGCAGGTACCA
>DATIZV010000221.1:0-6853 GCA_035516915.1 Usitatibacter sp.
CCAGCGCAGCGGGGAGGAAAATACGGCGTACTTGCATCATGGATGTTCGGTCCTTCGTTAGAGGCAGCCCGCCGCGCGCAGCGCTGCGGCGACGGTCTCGTGGTGCTGGGGTGAAAGCGGCGTGAGCGGAAGCCGCAGGCCTTCGGCGATGCGGCCCATGCGATGCAGCGCCCACTTCACCGGGATCGGGTTGGTCTCGACGAACAGGTGCCTGTGCAGTCCGAGCAGGCGGTTGTTGATGCCGATGGCCCGCGCGAAGTCCCCGGCCCTCGCGGCGGCGATCATCTCGTGCACGAGCCGCGGCGCGACGTTCGCGGTGACCGAGATCACGCCGTTCGCGCCGAGCATGGTGTAGGCGAGCGCGGCGTCGTCGTTGCCGCTGAACACGAGGAAGCCCTTCGGCATGCGCGCCATGAGGTCGGTCACGCGCTCGATGTTGGAGGTGGATTCCTTGATGCCCACGACGCGCGGCACTTGCGCGAGGCGCAGCACCGTCTCGTTCGAGAGGTCGGCCACCGTCCGCGACGGCACGTTGTAGAGGATCACCGGGATGTCGGTCGCCTCGGCGATCGCGCGGAAATGGCGATAGAGGCCTTCCTGCGTCGGCTTGTTGTAGTACGGCACCACCGAAAGCGCGTAGCCGGCGCCGGCCTTCGCGGCGAACTTCGTGAGCTCGATCGCCTCGCGCGTCGAGTTGCCGCCGGTGCCGGCGATCACCGGGACGCGACCGGCCGCGTACTCGATCGCCTTCTCGATGAGGGCGCAGTGCTCGCCGACGTCGACCGTGGGCGATTCGCCCGTCGTGCCCACGATGCAGATGCCGTCCGTGCCTTCCGCGACGTGCCAGTCGATGAGCGACTTGAGCGCGGGAAAATCCAGCGCGCCATCGGCGGTCATCGGCGTGACGATGGCGACGATACTTCCGGAAAGCATTCGATTCTGCCGGTCTCGAAAATGGAAAGATTCTACAGAACTATTCCCTCCGTGCGGCGATGCGCTGGATCGCCGCGGGCCGCGGCTCGGCCACCACGCGGTCCTCGTAGGCCACCACCCGCAGCTTTCCCCGCACCGCCTCGAGCAGCTCGCCGGGCGCGAGCAGGAACTCCGGGTTCGAGGGCCTGCCGAAGCGCTCGTTGCCGCGGGCGAAGGTCTCGTAGACCAGCATGCCCTGCGGCTCGAGGGAATCGACCAGGACCGGAAGCAACGGACGATGCAGGTAGTTCGCGACGACGATCCCTGCGAAGCGCCGCCCCGCGTACGGCCACGGCCCGGATTCCAGGTCCGCCTGCAGCAGCGTCACCCCGGGTGGCGGATCGGCGAAGAGGGCGATGTCGCGGTCCACCGCCTGCACCTCGAAGCCCAGGCGGGCGAGGAGGCGCGCGTGGCGGCCGGATCCGCATGCGAGGTCGAGGACGGCGCCGCCCGGCTGGATCCAGTCCAGCCATTCCAGGACCCAGGCGGAGGGCGGAACGTCGAAGGCGTGGCAGGCCATGCGCGATGCTAGCGCGCGGTGGCGGCGCGCGGAAATGCGCCCGGTTCAGCGTTGCGCAAGATTGTGCGGTACACTCCCGCCCCGCTTGCCAACAACACAGCCAGGGAGGCTTGTCATGGATCGCAGGCGCATCGCCCTCGTCGCCGCAGTCGCCGTGCCCCTCGTCGCGGTCGCATTCGCCGCGTTTGCCCAGCAACGCACCGTGACCCGCGTGGGAATCGTCGCGAAGCCCCACTCGTACTCCGGACCCTGTCCGGCCACGATCGAGTTCATCGCCACGATCCACGTGAGCCACCATCCCGTCCGCGTGGAGTACGAATGGGAGCGCAGCGACGGCGCGCGCAGCCGGCGCGAGGTGATCGACATCCACGCCGCGGGCGAGGGCGTGAGCACCACGTGGACGATCGGAGGCCATCCCGGCGAGCGCCGGGTGGTCTGGGAGCGGCTGCACGTCCTCGCGCCGACGGGAATCTCCTCGCCGGAAGCGCACGTGCGGATCGACTGCCGGCAATGACGGCGCGGGGCTAGGGCACCGCGAGCCAGCGCTCGAGGCGCGCCGGGTCCGCGAGGAGCTGCGCGGCTGCGCCGTCGTGCACGATGCGGCCGCGCTCCATGACGAGCGCGCGCGAGGCGAGCGAGAGCGCGAAGCGTGGATGCTGCTCGACCAGCACCATCGCCACCTCACCCAGGCGGACGAGCTCGCGCAGCACGGCCGCGAGCTCCTGCACGACGATCGGCGCGAGGCCCTCGGTGGGCTCGTCGAGAAGGAGCATCGCCGGATTGGTGAGCAGCGCGCGTGCGATCGCGAGCATCTGCCGCTCGCCTCCCGAGAGCTGCGTTCCCCGATGCCGCCGGCGCTCGGCGAGGCGCGGGAAGAGCGCGTGCACGCGCTCGATCGTCCACGCGCCGGGCCGCGCGACGCAGGAGAGGTGCTCTTCCACGGTGAGCGAGCGCCACATGCCGCGTTCCTGCGGCACCCATCCCATGCCGGCGTTCGCGCGCGCATGCGCCGGCCAGCGCGAGGCGTCGACGCCGCGCCAGCGAAGCGCCCCGCGATGCAGCCGCGTGAGCCCGAGGAGGGTCGTGAGGAGCGTCGTCTTTCCCGCGCCGTTCCGGCCGAGGAGCGCCACGGTTTCACCCGGTGCGATGGCGAGGCAGGCGTCCTCCACGACGATCGACTCGCCGTAGCCCGAGGCGACGCGCTCGAGCGCGAGGAGCTCAGCCATCCGCGCGCCCCAGGTAGACCTCGCGCACGCGCGCGTCGCGCCGGATCTCCTCCGGCGGTCCTTCGGCGAGGACGCGTCCGCCCGCGAGCACGGTGATGCGCTCGGCGAAGCGGAACACGAGCCCCATGTCGTGCTCGATGAAGAGCACGCTCACCGATGCCGGCAGCGAGGCGATCGCCCCGAGCACCTCGCCGCTTTCCGCGGCGGGGATGCCCGCGGCCGGCTCGTCGAGCAGCAGGATGCGCGGCCCCGTCGCGAGCGCGAGCGCGATCTCCACCAGCCTCTGGCGGCCGTAGGGGAGCGTCGCCGTGCGCCGCTCCGCGTCGTCGGCGAGGTGCAGGGACGCGAGGAGCTCCATCGCTTCTTGCGCCTCCCCCCGGTAGCTCGCGACGGGCCGGCGCCAACGCGCGGCGCGTCCCTCGCGCTCGAGGATCGCGAGCACCAGGGACTCGAGCACCGTGAGGCCGGCGAAGAGCGTGTTGATCTGGAAGGTGCGCGCGAGGCCGCGCTTCACGCGCGCATGCGGAGCGAGGCGCGTGATGCGTTCCTCGCCGAGCCATACGTCGCCCGAGCTGGGCGCGAGCACGCCGGTGAGCATGTCGATGAGGGTCGTCTTTCCGGCGCCATTGGGTCCGATCAGCGCATGGCGCGCGCCGCGCGGCAGCGCGAGGCTCACCTCGCTCACGGCGGCGAGATCGCCGAAACGGCGCGTGAGGCCCTCGGTGCGCAGCACCGGCGTCATCGGGACGCGATGCGGCCGAGCAGCCGCTCGGCCGCGCCGAGGATGCCGCCACGGGCGAGGAAGACGAGCGCGACGAGGCCGAGGCCCAGCCAGAACTGCCAGTACGCCGGGTCGATCCCGGAGAGGAAGTCCTGCGCGACCATGAAGACCGCCGCGCCCACGATCGCGCCGTAGAGCCGCCCCGCGCCTCCGAGCACCAGCATGATGAGCACGTCGGCGGAGCGGCCGAATCCCAGCGCATCGAGGCCGACGAACTGCGTGGTCTGCGCGAGGAGCGCCCCCGCGACGCCCGCGATCGCCGCTCCGAGCGTGAAGACGGCGACGAGGCGCCGGCGCACCGGCGCGCCGATCGCCGGCATGCGCGCGCGGCTCTCGCGGATGCCGCGCAGCGAGAGCCCGAAGGGCGAGGCCACCAGCCGCCGCGCCGCGACGAAGACCGCGAAGAGCACGGCGAGGCTGTAGACGAAGGCGGTGTCCCCCGCGAGGTCGAACGGGAAGATCCCGAGGAGCTTGCCCATGGAGACGCCCGCGAGCCCGTCCACGCCGCCGGTGAGCCACGCCGCGCGGTTCGCCGCCTCGTAGAGAAGCAGGCCGATGCCGAGCGTCACCACGAGGCGCGCGAGGTCCTCGCCGCGCACGACGAGGAAGCTCACGGCGAACCCCGCGAGCGCGGCGAGCATCGCCGCGGCGGCGACGCCCGAGAGCGGCTCGCTCCAGCCGTGCGAGGCGAGGAGCCCCGCGGTGTAGGCGCCGATGCCGAAGAACGCGGCGTGGCCGAGCGTGAGGATGCCGGCATAGCCGAGCACGAGGTCGAGCGACAGCGCGAACAGCGCCGTGACGAATACCTGGCTCGCGAGGACCCGATAGCCGGGGAAGAGGAAGTAGCACGCGGCCGCCGCGGCCCAGAGCGCGGCCTCCGCGGCGCGCCAGCGAACCGTCGGCAGCGCAAGCGCCGCGCTCACGAGCGCCTTCCGAGGAGCCCCGCGGGAAAGGCGAGGAGCAGCACGACCATCACCGCGTAGATGATGAAGGCGCCGAGCCCGGGCAGGTAGTACTTCCCCGCCACGTCGCACACGCCGAGGATCATGGCGGCCGCGAGCGGCCCGGCGAGCGTGCCCGCGCCGCCCACCACGACCACGAGGAGGAAGTACACCATGAACCGGAGCGGGAACGCCGGGTCGAGGCCCAGCACCTCGATGCCGAGCGCGCCTCCCAGCCCCGCGAGCCCGGAGCCGAGCGCGAACGCCCGGGTGAAGACGCGGTCCACATCGATGCCGAGGCCGCGCGCGACGCGCGCATCGTCCACCGCCGCCCGCACCTGTGCGCCGAAGCGCGTGCGTCCGACGAGCGCCGCGAGGCCGGCGGCGAGAGCGGCCACCAGGACGAGCAGGAAGATCCGGTAGACGCCGAAGTCGGCGCCCGCGAAGTGCAACTGCCCGCGCAGGAACGCCGGCAGGCGCACCGGCTGCTCGCCCGAGCCGAAGATCCAGGTCGCCGCCGCGATCGACATGAACGTGAGGCCGATGGAGAAGAGGACCTGGTCCAGATGGCTCGCGCCATAGAGACGCCGGTAGAGCAGTCGCTCGAGGATCGCCCCCGCGAGCGCCGTGGCGAGGAACGCGAGCGGCAGCGTCGCGAGAAACGGCACGCCCAGGCGCGTCATCAGCACCACGCACACGAAGCCGCCCGCCATCGCGAACGCGCCGTGCGCGAGGTTCACGAAATTCATGAGGCCCATCTGCACGGAGAGGCCGAGGCTCAGCAGGAAGAGCAGGCTCCCGTAGGCGAGCCCGTCGAACAGGACGCCGATCACGGCGTCGCGCCGGGCCGGCCGGCCGCTTTCGTGGGGATCATGCGCGTGGGACCTCCGACGAGTTTCCGCGATGATACAAAAATGCCCGGGCGGCTCCGCGGGGTCTCGCCCTTTGCGCCGTCATGGAGTTAAATGTCGGCTTGAGAACCGTGAACCGAAGTGCAGACGCTCCTCAATTTCCTCGCCAGCGTCGCCCTGCTCGTCTGGGGGACCCAGATCGTGCGTACCGGCGTGCTGCGCGTCTTCGGCGCCGACCTGCGCCGCGTGCTCTCGAAGGGCGTCTCGAACCGCGGCAGCGCCTTCCTCGCCGGGCTCGGCGTCACGAGCCTCGTGCAATCGTCGAATGCGACCGCGCTCATCGCGAGCTCCTTCGTCGCGCAGAACCTGATCGGCCTGCCCGCCGCGCTCGCCATCATGCTCGGCGCGAACCTGGGCAACGCGCTCATGACCCAGGTGTTCTCGCTCGATCTTTCGTGGCTCTCGCCGCTGCTGATCCTGGTGGGCGTGATCTTCCTGCTCAGCCGGCGCGACACCCGCGCCGGCCAGCTCGGCCGCGTCGCGGTGGGCTTCGGCCTGATCCTCCTCGCGCTGCAGCTCGTGATGCAGGCGACGCGCCCGATCACCGAAGCGCACGGCGTGCGCGTGATCTTCGAGACGCTTTCGGGCGACACCACGCTCGACATGCTGATCGGGGCCGCGTTCGCGATGGCATCCTTCTCGAGCCTCGCGATCGTGCTGCTGTGCGCGACGCTCGCCGATTCGCACGTGGTCTCCACGTCCGTGGCGCTCGCCCTGGTGCTCGGCGCGAACCTCGGCAGCGGCCTCCTCGCGCTCGCCGTCGACTCGCGCATCTCCGGCGGCGGCCGCCGCGTCGCCTTCGGGAACCTCGCCTTCAAGGTCCTCGGCTGCCTCGTCTTCGCCACGGCGCTCCCCTGGGTGCAGTCGTTCATCGCGCGCGTGGATCCGGACCTGCGCCGCCAGGTGCTCGACTTCCACGTGATCTTCAACCTCGCCATCGCGATCGCCTTCATCGGGCTCACCGAGGCCACCGCGCGGATCCTCGAGCGCTGGGTGCCCGTGGCGAAGGACGGGCAGGCGCAGACGGAGCCGCGCTTCCTCGATACCGCCGCGATCGGCACACCGGGGCTCGCGCTCGCCAACGCCGCCCGCGAGACGCTGCGCATCGGCGACACCATCGAGCAGATGCTCGACGGGATGATCGAGGTGATCCGGGCGAACGACGCCTCGCGCGTGAACGACATCATCCGCCTCGACGACGACGTGGACCGCCTCTACACGGCGGTGAAGCTCTATCTCACCCAGATCAGCCGCGAGCAGCTCGACGTGCGCGACAGCCGGCGCTGGCAGGAGATCATCCAGCTCACCATCAACCTCGAGCACGTCGGCGACATCCTCGAGCACATCCTCACCGACCTGCGCGACAAGAAGATCGCCCACAAGCTCTCCTTCTCCGAGGCGGGCATGAAGGAGATCATGGCGCTGCACGAGAGGCTGGTCGCGAACCTGCGCCTCGGGCTCTCGGTGTTCCTCAACGGCGACGTCGAGATGGCGCAGCAGCT
>DATIZV010000222.1:0-11125 GCA_035516915.1 Usitatibacter sp.
CCGCGGTTTGCGATGAGGATCTTGTCGAACACGGCACGGGATCTCGCGGGGATGACTAGGATGCCCGAACGGGCGCGGCCGGTCTACCGTGCGCGGCGCGTGCGCTTGCGATAGGCGCTCGGCGATTCGCCGGTCCACGCATGGAACGCGCGGAAGAACGCCGAGGGCTCGGCATACCCGAGGTCGGCGGCGATGTCGGCGATGCGCACGCGCGCGTCCTCGAGGCGCGCGAGGGCCCGCGTGCGGCGAAGCTCCTCGCGGATCGCGCGGAAGCCCGAGCCTTCCTCGGCGAGCCGCCGATGCAGCGTCCGCGAGGACAGGCGCAGCGCACGGGCGGCGGCCTGCAGCGTCGGCGCCGCGGCGAGATCCTTCGCGAGGAGCTCGCGGACGCGCCGCACCATCTCGCGGTCGCGCCGATAGAGGATCGAGATGCGGCCCGGCGCGCCCTCGAGGAACGCGTCGACGTCCGGCGATTCGCGCACCACCGGAAGATCGAGCAGCGCCGCGTCGAAGGCGGCGACGAGCGTCGCGCCATCGAAGCTCGAATGCTCGGTATAGACCAGCGCGTAGTCGGCGGCGTGCGGCGGGCGAGGGAAGGGGAAGCGCACCGAGTCGAGGGCGATGGCGCGGCCGGCGAGCCAGCACGCGAGCCCGTGCAGCAGGCGCAGCAGCCACTCGAAGGCGAACACGCGCCGCGGATCGCCCGGCCGGCGATGCAGGCGCCGCCGCTCCGAGATCTCGAGGCGCGCGGTGCCGCGCGCGCGGGAGACCGAGACGGCGAGCTCGGGCAGCACGAGGGCGAGGAAGCGCGCGGCGCGGGACAGCGCATCGCCCAGGGTGCGGCTGCCGGCCGTGCCGCGGCACAGGAATTCGAACGTTCCCGGGCGGAGCGCAGCGGCGAAGAGCGCGAAGCCCTCGTCCTCCAGCGCGTGGACCACCGCATTGTAGAGCGCCACGTACGCGGCGAGGGGCACGCGGGCGCCGCGCTCGCGAAGCACCGAGGCGGCGATGCCGGACTCGCGCAGGAGCGGCGCGGCCGCCACGCCGCGCGCGACGAGCCCCGAGAGCATGCCGGTCACGAAACCAGCGGCGACGGTTGCATGATCTGCGCCGCGGATTCGGGGAGGAAGAGGGCGGCGGGAAGCGTCCATGGTCTGGCGGACTTTACACGATATCGGGCGCGGCGTGCCATCGCCCCGCCCCGGAAATGGCCTATGATTCCCGCATCCGGCCGCGCGCCGTGGAGGCGCCATGAACGACCTTTCCGCCAAGCCCAGGCTCGCGCCCTACAAGGCCGCCAACAAGGTGCGCTTCGTCACCGCCGCCGCGCTTTTCGACGGCCACGACGCGTCCATCAACATCATGCGGCGCATCCTGCAGGCCTCGGGCGCCGAGGTGATCCACCTGGGCCACAACCGCTCGGTGGGCGAGGTGGTGAACGCGGCGCTCCAGGAGGACGTGCAGGCCATCGCGATCACGTCCTACCAGGGCGGGCACCTCGAGTATTTCCGGTACATGCTGCGGCTGCTCCGCGAGAACGGCGGCGCGGACATCCGGGTGTTCGGCGGGGGCGGAGGCGTGATCGTCCCGGACGAGATCCGCGAGCTCCACGCGCTCGGCGTGACGCGCGTCTACTCGCCGGAAGACGGCGCGGCGATGGGGCTGCAGGGCATGATCAACGACGTGCTGGAGCGCGCCGACTTCGACCTCGCCGCCGCGGCGCCGAAGGAAGGCGAGGCGCTCGAGGCCCTGAAAGGCGGCGACCGGCGGGTCCTCGCGCGCGTCATCACCGCGCTCGAGAACGGCGTCTACGGCGCGCGACTGCGCTCGCGGCTGCTCGAGGAGTCGCGTGCCCTTCGCGTCCCGACGCTCGGCGTGACCGGCACCGGCGGCGCCGGCAAGAGCTCGCTCACCGACGAGCTGGTGCTGCGCGCGCGCATCGACCAGGAGGATCGGCTGCGCATCGCGATCGTGTCCATCGACCCTTCGCGCAAGCGCACCGGGGGCGCGCTCCTCGGCGACCGCATCCGCATGAACGCGATCGACCACCCGAACCTCTACATGCGCTCGCTCGCGACGCGCGACACGGCCGGCGAGATCACGCGCGCGCTTCCGGAGGTGATCGCCGCGTGCAAGCTCTCCGGCTTCGACCTCGTGATCGTGGAGACCTCGGGGATCGGGCAGGGCGACACCGCGATCGTCGCGCTCGTGGACGCCTCGCTTTACGTGATGACGCCGGAGTTCGGCGCCGCGAGCCAGCTCGAGAAGATCGACATGCTGGATTTCGCCGACTTCGTCGCGATCAACAAGTTCGACCGCAAGGGCGCGGAGGACGCGCTGCGCGACGTGAGGAAGCAGTACCAGAGGAACCGCGAGCTCTTCGGCGCGCGCCCGGACGAGATGCCGGTGTTCGGCACCCAGGCGAGCCACTTCAACGACGACGGAGTGAGCGCGCTCTACCACGCCGTGTTCGACCGCCTGGCGGCCGAGGGGCTCGCGCTCGCGCCCGGCAAGCTCGCGCGGCCCGCGACGAAGGTTTCCTCGAGCCACCGGGCGATCGTTCCCGCCCCGCGCGTGCGCTACCTCGCGGAGATCGCCCAGGCGGTGCGTGGTTATCACGACGCGGCGCGCGAGCAGTGCCGCATCGCGCGCGAGCGCCAGAGCCTCGCGACCTCGAAGGCGCTCTTCGAGGAGGACGGGCGCGGCGGCGGCGAGTTCGACGCCATGATCGCCGCGCGGGAGAGCGCGCTCACGCCGGAATCGCGGCGCCTTCTCGACGAGTGGCCGGCGCTGGTGGCGCGCTACGCGCGCGAGGAGGAGGTGGTGCGCGTGCGCGATCGCGAGATCCGCACGAAGCTCGCGCGCGAGACGCTCTCCGGCACGAAGGTCCGCAAGGTATGCCTGCCGCGTTTCGAGGACCACGGCGAGATCCTGCGCTACCGGCTCGCGGAGAACGTGCCCGGCTCCTTTCCCTTCACGGCCGGCGTCTTCCCCTTCAAGCGCGAGGCGGAGGATCCGACGCGCATGTTCGCGGGCGAGGGCGATGCATTCCGCACCAATCGCCGCTTCCGGAAGCTCTCGGAAGGCATGCCGGCGCAGCGCCTCTCGACGGCCTTCGATTCGGTGACCCTCTACGGCTTCGACCCGGACGAGCGCCCGGACATCTACGGAAAGGTGGGAAACTCCGGCGTCTCGATCGCGACGCTCGACGACATGAAGGCGCTCTACGACGGCTTCGACCTCTGCGCGCCGACGACGTCCGTGTCGATGACGATCAACGGTCCCGCGCCCACGATCCTAGCGATGTTCTTCGACACCGCGATCGACCAGCAGGTGGCGCGCTTCGTGGCCGGGAACGGGCGCGCGCCGGACGCGAGCGAGCACCGGGAGATCCGCCGCCGCACGCTCGCCACCGTCCGCGGGACCGTGCAGGCGGACATCCTCAAGGAGGACCAGGGGCAGAACACGTGCATCTTCTCCACCGAGTTCGCGCTCAAGATGATGGGCGACATCCAGGAGTATTTCGTCGCGAACGACGTGCGCAACTTCTATTCGGTCTCGATCTCGGGCTATCACATCGCGGAGGCCGGCGCGAACCCCATCAGCCAGCTCGCCTTCACGCTCGCGAACGGGTTCACCTACGTGGAGGCGTACCTCGCGCGCGGCATGACGATCGACGACTTCGCGCCGAACCTCTCGTTCTTCTTCTCGTTCGGCATGGATCCCGAATACTCGGTGATGGGGCGCGTCGCGCGGCGCATCTGGGCGGTGGCGATGCGCGATCGCTACGGTGCGAACGAGAGGAGCCAGAAGCTCAAGTTCCACGGCCAGACCTCGGGGCGGAGCCTCCACGCGCAGGAGATGGCGTTCAACGACATCCGCACGACGCTGCAGGCCCTGATCGCGGTCTACGACAACGCGAACAGCCTCCACACCAACGCCTACGACGAGGCGGTCACTACGCCCACCGAGGAATCCGTGCGCCGCGCGATGGCGATCCAGCTCATCATCAACCGCGAATGGGGCCTCGCGATGAACGAGAACCCGAACCAGGGCTCGTTCCTCATCGAGGAGCTCACCGACCTCGTGGAGGAGGCGGTGCTCAAGGAATTCGAGGCGATCTCGAGCCGCGGCGGCGTGCTCGGCGCGATGGAGACCGGCTACCAGCGCGGCAAGATCCAGGAGGAGAGCCTCCACTACGAGCACCGCAAGCACGACGGCTCGTACCCGATCGTCGGCGTGAACACGTTCCGCAACCCGCACGGCGACGCGATCCCGGAGAAGCTCGAGCTCGCGCGCTCGTCCGAGGAGGAGAAGCAGTCGCAGCTCCGGCGCCTGCGCGACTTCCACTCGCGCCATGCCGCGCAGTCGCCCGCGATGCTCGAGCGCCTGCGCGAGGCGGTGATCCGCGACGCGAACGTGTTCGAGGTGCTGGTGGATGCGGTCCGCGTGTGCTCCCTCGGCGAGATCACGCGCGCGCTCTTCGCGGTGGGCGGGCAGTACCGGCGGAACATGTGAGCGCGGAGGACGAAGTCCCGTCGCCCTGCAACAAGGTCTGCACGCTCGACGCGGCGTCCGGCCTGTGCCTCGGCTGCCGGCGCACCATCGAGGAGATCGCGCGCTGGAGCGGGATGACGAGCGAGGAGCGCCGGCGCGTGCTGCGCCTCGTCGAGGCGCGTCGGCGCGAAGCGCGC
The DNA here is from genome assembly GCA_035516915.1 of Usitatibacter sp. Taxonomy (GTDB): domain Bacteria; phylum Pseudomonadota; class Gammaproteobacteria; order Burkholderiales; family Usitatibacteraceae; genus Usitatibacter. The sequence continues at coordinate 4,695 of DATIZV010000222.1, forward strand.
GGCTAGACGATCGGCTCGGGCGGGATCAGCGGATCCGGATCCGGCGGAACCCAGGAAGCGCGGCGCTTCTCGAGGAACGCGCTGATCCCTTCGCGGCCCTCGGGCGAGGCGCGCAGCTTCGCGATGCGCTCGGCGGTGTCCTGGATGAGCTCGCTCGTCATCGCACGGCCGGCGACCGCGCGAATGAGGTCCTTCGCCTCGCGCTGCGCGAGCGGCCCGCAGGCGAGCATCGAATCGGCGACGATGCCGATCTTCTCGTCGAGGTCGCCCCCGGAGGCGGCGAGGTCGTGCACGAGCCCGAGGCGGAAGGCCTCGGCCGCCTCGATGCGCTCGGCGGAGAGGAAGTAGCGCCGTGCCGCGCGCTCGCCGATGGCGGCGACGACGTAGGGCGATATCACGGCGGGGACGAGGCCGAGCTTCGCCTCGGTGAACGCGAAGGTCGCGTTCTGCGTCGCGATCGCCACGTCGCAGCACGCGACCAGCCCCACGCCGCCGCCGTACGCGGGACCGTGCACGCGCGCGATGGTGGGCTTGCGCAGATGCGCGAGCGTGCGCATGAGCGTGGCGAGCCCCATCGAATCGCGCCGGTTCTCGTCCATCGAGTAGGCCGCCATGCGGCGCATCCAGTTCAGGTCCGCGCCCGCCGAGAACGACTTCCCGGCGCCGGAAAGGACGACCAGGCGGATCCCTTCCTCGGCCTCCATCGAGCGCAGCGCCTCGGTGAGCTCGGCGATCAGCGCGTCGTCGAACGCGTTGTGTCGCTCGGGGCGGTTCAGCGTGACGAGCCCGATCGGCCCCTGGCGTTCGATGGCGAGTGCGCTCACGCCGGTCTCCTTCGGACCTTCACATCCGGAACACGCCGAAGCGCGTGTCCTCGGCCGGCGCGTTGAGGGCCGCGGCGAGGCCGAGGGCGAGGACGCGGCGCGTGTCGACCGGATCGATCACGCCGTCGTCCCACAATCGCGCGGTGGCGTAGTACGGATGGCCCTGGCGCTCGTACTGCTCGCGGATCGGCGCCTTGAACGCTTCCTCCTCGTCCTTCGACCACCGGCCGCCCTTCGCCTCGATGCCGTCGCGGCGCACGGTCGCGAGCACGCTCGCCGCCTGCTCGCCGCCCATCACCGAGATGCGCGCGTTGGGCCAGCTCCACAGGAACCGCGGGTTGAAGGCGCGCCCGCACATGCCGTAGTTGCCCGCGCCGAAGGAGCCGCCGAGGATCACGGTGAGCTTCGGCACGCGCGCGCACGAGACCGCGGTCACCATCTTCGCCCCGTCCTTCGCGATGCCGCCCGCCTCGTACTTGCGCCCCACCATGAAGCCGGTGATGTTCTGCAGGAAGAGGAGCGGGATGCCGCGCTGGCAGCAGAGCTCGATGAAATGCGTGCCCTTGAGCGCGGATTCGGAGAAGAGGATGCCGTTGTTCGCGAGGATTCCCACCGGCATCCCGGCGAGCGTCGCGAATCCGGTGACGAGCGTCGTGCCGTAGAGCGCCTTGAACTCGTGGAAGTCGCTCCCGTCCACCAGCCGCGCGACGATCTCGCGCACGTCGAAGGGCTGGCGCGGATCCTTGGGGATGACCCCGTAGAGATCCTCCGCGGGGTAGAGCGGCTCCTCGAAAACCGGGGACAGACCACGTTTTTCATTGGTGGCAACGTCTGCCCTCGATGTTTCCCGCTTTGATAAAGGTGGTCTGTCCCCGGTTTTCGCATGGCGGATGATCTCCCGCGCGATCGCGAGCGCGTGGCGATCGTCGTCGGCGAGGTGGTCGGTGACGCCGGAGGTGCGCGAGTGCACCTCGCCGCCGCCCAGCTCCTCGGCGCTCACCACTTCCCCGGTCGCGGCCTTCACGAGCGGCGGCCCGCCGAGGAAGATCGTCCCCTGGCCCTTCACGATCACCGACTCGTCGCACATCGCGGGGACGTACGCGCCGCCCGCCGTGCACGAGCCCATCACGACCGCGACCTGCGCAATGCCCTGCGCGGAGAGGTTCGCCTGGTTGTAGAAGATGCGCCCGAAGTGCTCCTTGTCGGGAAACACCTCGTCCTGCAGCGGGAGGAACGCGCCGCCGGAATCGACGAGGTAGATGCACGGCAGGCGATTCTGCGCCGCGATCTCCTGCGCGCGCAGGTGCTTCTTCACCGTCATCGGGTAGTACGTGCCGCCTTTCACGGTCGCGTCGTTCGCGACGATCACCACCTCCCAGCCCTCGACGCGGCCGATTCCCGTGACCAGCCCCGCGCTGGGCGCGTCGCCGTCGTACATGCCGGAGGCGGCGAGCTGCGAGAGCTCGAGGAACGGCGCCCCGGGATCGAGGAGGGCCTGCACGCGCTCGCGCGGCAGCAGCTTGCCGCGCGCGGTGTGCTTCCTCTGCGCTTCCGGGCCGCCGCCTTGCGCGACTTCCGCGACGCGCTTGCGCAGGTCCTCGGCGAGCGCGCGATGGTGAGCGGCGTTCTCGCGGAACGCGGACGAGGACGCGTCGAGTCGGCTGCGGATCGCGGGCATGGGTCAGGCGGCTCGTGTGAACGGACGATAGGAAAGGCGGATCGCGAGCGTGATGAAGGTCGCGCCGATGAACCAGCGCGGCGCTCCCCCGAGGAAAAGGTCCAGCGCGCCCGCCGCCATGGGAAGCTCGCACAGCGAGCCGCCGATCGCGAGCGAGCGCAGCAGCGAGCGTCGCAGCGCGGGATCCGGCGTGCCGCCGCGGCTTCCGGCGGCGATCGCATCCGCACCCAGCCGCGCCTTGTACACGCGCAGGTAATAGAGCGCGGGAACGGCGGCGACGAGGATGACGGTGAAGACGTAGGGCTTCATCGCGTCTGCCCTGGAGAACGGAGCGCCCATGAAGTGGAAGAAGGCATAGATCACGCCGGCGAGCACCATCGTGCCCACCACCTGTGCGAACCAGGCGGCGACGAGCGGCTGGCGAGGATGCGGCTCCGCGCTGCTCATGGGCCGGCGCATCGCGGCGAGCGACGCCGCATCCCTATTTCGACATTTCGTCGGCGCGCTCGCCCTCTTCCTGCGCCTTCTTGTTGAGGTCCGCCTGCAGGTCCTTCGCCTTGTCGAGGGCCTTCAGGTCGCCGCCGAAGGGTCCCTGGCGCGCGCGCTCCGCCGCCGCCTTCTGATCGGCGGCCGGGTCCGTGTTCGCGCTCGCTTCCTCTTTCCTGCCGCAGGCCGCGAGGACCATCGCGGCGAGCGCCGCCGCGAGCACCACGCGCAGCGCGCTCATGTCCGCACCGCCTTCACGCGCTGGCGGATGTCGGCGCGCACTTTCGGCGGAAGGTGGTTCCAGCGCACGCCCGCGACCGCGCCGGCGAGCGCGAGGCAGGCGGGAACGCCGTCGCGCTCCGGGTTCGCGCGCCGCAGCTGCAGCCACGCGTCCCAGAAGCCGACGCGCATCAGCGCCTCGAGCGAGTCGATGCCCATCGATCGGAGCTCCGCGGCCAGCGTTCGCCCGATGTTGGGCGTGTGTTCGATCGGAGTTGCGAAATTGGTTGCCATCACAGGACCTCCAGTGCGACTGCCGTACCCTCACCGCCGCCGATGCAGAGCGCGGCGACCCCCTTCCTCAACCCACGCTTCTTGAGCGCATAAATGAGCGTGGTGATGATGCGCGCGCCGGTCGCCCCGATCGGGTGGCCGAGCGCCACGGCGCCCCCGTTCACGTTGAGCTTGTCGTGCGGGATGCCGATGTCCTTCATCGCGGCCATGGAGACGCAGGCGAACGCCTCGTTCACCTCGAAGAGGTCGACGTCCGAGGCCTTCCAGCCGGCCTTCGCGAGCACCTTCCGGATCGCGCCCACCGGAGCGGTCGTGAACCACTCCGGCTCGTGCGCGTTGCTCGCGGAAGCGACGATGCGCGCGAGTGGCTTGGCGCCTCGCTTCTTCGCTTCCGATTCGGTCATCATCACGAGGGCCGCGGCGCCGTCGGAGATCGAGGAGGAGGTCGCCGCCGTGACGCGCCCGTCCTTGTTGAACGCGGGGCGCAGCGTCGGGATCTTGTCGAGCTTCACGGTGAAGGGCGTCTCGTCCTCCTTCACGACCTCCTCGCCGGCGCGCGACTTCACGCTGACCGGCGCGATCTCGTCCGCGAACGCGCCCGATCTCTCGGCGTTCAGGGCGCGGGTGGTCGATTCCCTGGAGTACTCGTCCATCTGCTCGCGCGTGAAGCCGTACTTCTCCGCCGTCTTGTCCGCGAAGAAGCCCATGGGCTTGCCGACGTAGGCGTCCTCCAGGCCGTCGGTCGCCATGTGGTCGAGGAGCTGCTGCGCGCCGTAGCGATAGCCGCCGCGCGCCTTCGGAAGGAGGTGCGGCGCGTTCGTCATCGATTCCATGCCGCCCGCGACGACGACCTTGGCGTTGCCGGTGGCGAGCTCGTCGCAGGCCATCATCGCGGCCTTCATGCCGGAGCCGCACATCTTGTTCACCGTCGTGGCGGGCGTGGTGTTCTGCAGTCCCGCCTTGATCGCCGCCTGCCGCGCGGGCGCCTGGCCCTGGCCCGCCTGCAGCACGCAGCCGAAGATGAGGTCGTCCACCTCGTTCGGCTTCACCCCCGCCTGCTCGACCGCGGCCTTGATGGCGGTCGCGCCCAGCTCCGAGGCGGTGACGTTGTTGAACTTGCCCTGCATGGCGCCGATGGGGGTGCGCTTGGCGCCGACGATGACAATGCTTTCCATGAGTGCTCCTGCCTTTCGGGACTTCCGGTCAAAGCGATTCTTCGAAGAGCTCGCGCCCGATCAGCATGCGGCGGATCTCGTTGGTCCCCGCGCCGATGTCGTAGAGCTTCGCGTCGCGGAGCAGGCGCCCCGCGGGAAATTCGTTGATGTAGCCGTTGCCGCCGAGGGCCTGGATCGCCTCGAGGGCGACCTGCACCGCGTTCTCGGAGGCGAAGAGCAGGCACGCCGCGGCGTCCTTGCGCGCGGCGCGCCCGCGGCCCTGGTCGAGCGCGGCGGCGACGCGGTAGCTGAAGGCGCGCGAGGCCTGCAGCTTCACGTACATGTCGGCGACCTTCCCCTGCATCAGCTCGAAGGTGCCGATGGGCTCGCCGAACTGCTTCCTCTCGTGCACGTACGGAAGCACCACGTCCATCGCCGCCTGCATGATGCCGAGCGGGCCGCCGGAAAGAACGCAGCGCTCGGTATCCAGGCCGCGCATCAGCACGCGCGAGCCGCCGTTCACCTCGCCCAGCACGTTCTCCTGCGGGATCTCGCAGTCGCGGAACACGAGCTCGCAGGTGTTGGAGCCGCGCATGCCCAGCTTGTCGAGCTTCTGCGCGGTCGTGAATCCCTTCATGCCCTTCTCGACCAGGAAGGCGGTCATGGCGCGCGAGCCCTGGTCCTTCGGCGCCGTGCGCATGTAGACGATGAGGACGTCGGCATCCGGCCCATTCGTGATCCACATCTTCGAGCCGTTGGCGATCCAGCGATCGCTTTTCCTCTCGGCACGGCACGCCATGGAGCCCACCACGTCGCTGCCCGCGCCCGCCTCGCTCATCGCGAGCGCGCCCACGAATTCGCCGGAGCAGAGCTTCGGCAGGTACTTGCGCCGCTGCGCCTCGCTCCCGTTGAGGAAGAGGTTGTTGACGCAGAGGTTGGAATGCGCGCCGTACGAGAGGCCCACCGAGGCCGAGGCGCGCGAGACTTCCTCCATCGCGACCGCGTGCGCCACGTAGCCCAGGCCCGTCCCGCCGTACGCTTCCGGCACGGTCATGCCGAGGAGGCCCAAGTCGCCGAGCTTCCTCCACATGTCCGAGGGAAACTCGTTCTTCGCGTCGATCTCGCCGGCGCGCGGCGCGAGCTCCGCGTCGCACATGCGCTTCACGGTATCGCGCAGCGCGTCGAATTCTTCGGTGAGATGCGTATCGAACAGCATGCGGCTCCCTGGAGATCTTCGCCCGGGGATGGCCCGGGCTGCGAACCGGCGTCCCTCGTGGGGGGGCCGGACTCTAATTATCGCTCATCTGGGCGTCTTCTGCCGCTCGGCGGTGCTTCGATCCCCTTACTTCGCGGCCATCCGGATCGCCCCGTCCAGGCGGATCACGGCGCCGTTCAATACCTCGTTCTCGATGATTTCGCGCACCAGTGAGGCGTATTCGTCCGGGCGGCCGAGCCGTGGCGGGAAGGGCACCTGCTGCCCGAGCGAGGCGCGAACCTCCTCGCTCATGCCCTGCAGCATGGGGGTATCGAAGATGCCGGGCGCGATGGTCATCACGCGGATGCCGAACTTCGCGAGCTCGCGCGCGATGGGGAGCGTCATTCCGTTCACGCCCGCCTTCGACGCGCTGTAGGCCGCCTGGCCGATCTGTCCCTCGAACGAAGCGACCGAGGAGGTGTTCACGATCACGCCGCGCTCGCCGTTCGGGAGCGCGGGTTGCACGCTCATCTTCGCCGCGGCGAGGCGGATCGCGTTGAACGTGCCGACGAGGTTGATCG
>DATIZV010000223.1:0-6801 GCA_035516915.1 Usitatibacter sp.
CGTCGACCTCAAGCATCGTGGCGCGCGGTCGGCGGGCGGCGGGCCAGCCATTCCGACGTGGCGAGGGCGGCGAGCGAGAGGATCACCGAGAGCAGGGAGAGGCGCAGCGCCTGCGAATCGCCTCCCGGCGACTGCGTGAAGGTGTAGATCGCGAGCGGCAGCGTGCGGGTCTCGCCGGGAATGTTGGAGACGAACGTGATCGTGGCGCCGAATTCGCCCAGCGAGCGGGCGAAGGCGAGCAGCGCTCCGGTGACGAGCCCCGGCCACGCGAGCGGCAGCGTCACGGTGAAGAACACGCGCGCGCGCCCGGCGCCCAGCGTGCGTGCCGCGAGCTCGAGGCGCGCATCCACGGCATCGATCGCGAGGCGGATCGCTCGCACCATCAGCGGGAAGCCCATCACCGCCGCGGCGAGCGCGGCCCCGCTCCAGCGGAACGCGAGCACGATGCCGAGCGGGGCGAGGAGCCGCCCCAGCGGGCCGTGCGCTCCGAAGAGCACGAGAAGCGCGAAGCCCACCACGACGGGCGGAAGCACGAGCGGCAGGTGCACCGCGGCGTCGAAGAGCGTCTTGCCCGGGAAGCGCTTGCGCGCGAGCACGAACGCCGTGGCGATCGCAACGGGAAGGCTCGCGAGCACGCCGCAGGTGGCCACCTTGAGGCTGAGGAGAACCACCTCGAGCTCATCGCGCGTCGGCATCGCTCAGGGAATCACGCGGAAGCCGAAGCGTTCCCAGGTGGCGGCCGCCCGCGGGGAAGCGAGCGCCTTCGCCAGGGCATCGGCGGCGTCGTCCGCGCCTTTCAGCTCCATCAGCGGATAGACCACCGGCGGATGGCTGCCCTCGGGGAACACGCCCACTACCCGCACGCCCTTGTCGGCCATGGCGTCGGTGCGGTAGACGATGCCCAGCGGCGCCTCGCCCCGCGAGACCAACAGGAGCGCGGCACGCACGTTCTCCGCCGGCGCGACGCGCTCCTTCACGGCGTCCCACGCGTGGAGCGAGACGAGCGCCGCCCTCGCGTACCTGCCCGCCGGAACGGCGTTCGGGTCGGCGAGCGCGAGGCGCCCGCCGCCGAGCGCCGCGGCGAGGTCGAAGCCGCGCGCGATCTTCACGCTCGCCGTCGAGGAGGCGGGCGCGATCAGCACGAGGTCGTTGCCCAGCAGGTCGCGGCGCGTTCCCGGCTTCACCCGTCCGCGCTTCTCCACGTAGTCGGCCCACGCGAGGTCCGCGCTGATGAAGATCGAGGCGGGGGCGCCGGCCTCGATCTGGCGCGCGAGGGCATTGCTGCCCGCGTATGACACCGAGACCCGGTTGCCCGAGGCCGCCTCGTAGGGCTTCACGGCCGCGTCGAGCGCCTCGTGCAGGCTCGCGGCGGCGAACACGACGACCGTCTCCGCCTGCGCGGCGGCGCTGGCGAAGAGGAAGGCGATGGCGGCGAGGCGGCGCATGGCGGCTCCGGGAACGGCCTCGTAATATACCGCCGGATATAACGGGTCGCTAGCGGAGCAGCGCCGCGAATCGCTCGAGCTCGGGGTCGAGGGCCCGGTCCAGGCGCCGCTGCATCGCGCCGAATCGCCCGAGGACCTTCATGCCGAAGGCGGTCACGCGCGCGCCGCCGCCGCCCGAGCCGCCGGCGGCCGAGGCGACCACCGGCTCGCGAAAGCAGCGGTTCATGGTATCGACGAGCATCCAGGCGCGCCGGTAGGACATGCCCATGCGCCTCGCCGAGGCGGAGATGGAGCCCGTCTCGGCGATCGCGCGCAGCAGGTCCGCCTTGCCGGGGCCCATGGCGATCTCGGGACCCCACATCACGCGCAGCTTGGTGGGGCCGCGCGCGTGCCGCATCAGGGCTTCGCGCCCGCCACGAGCTTCTGCAGCTCGCCCGACTGGTACATCTCGCGCATGATGTCGCAGCCGCCGACGAACTCGCCCTTCACGTAGAGCTGCGGGATGGTCGGCCAGTTGGCGTACTCCTTGATGCCCTGGCGGATCTCCGGGTCCTGCAGCACGTCGACGGTGTACACGTCCTCGGCGCCGCACATCCTGAGGATCTGCGTGGCGGTCGCCGAGAAGCCGCACATCGGCATCTGCGGCGAGCCCTTCATGTAGAGCACCACCGGGTGCCCGGTGACCTGCTCGCGGATACGGTCTTGAACGCTCATCTGAGAAGCTCCTTGAATGGCGCGTCGAGCGCCATCGGTTGTGATCCTGCTCGTGCGTCGAGCGGCGTCGCCGGACGCGCGCTGCAACGCGCATTTGCCGCGCTACCCAATTCTAGCGCCGCCGCCCGCCCGCGACGCGCGGGATGCCGGCGAGATCGGGAATCGACACGCGGTCCTCGAACCCTGCCTCCTCGAGCAGCCGCGCGGCCGGCCCGGACTGGTCGTAGCCATGCTCGAAGAGGAGCGCCCCGCCGGGCCGGAGGTGCCCGCTTGCGCCCGCGACGATGGCGCGGATGGAATCCAGGCCATCGGCGCTGCCGTCGGTGAGCGCGCTGCCCGGCTCGAAGCGCAGGTCGCCCTGGGCGAGGTGCGCATCGCCCGCGGCGACGTAGGGCGGATTGGCGACGACCAGGTCGAAGCGGCGGCCGGGAACCGCGGCGTACCAGGATCCGTGCACGAGCTCGACGCGATGCTCGCAGCGGTGGGCCCGCGCGTTCCCGCGCGCCACCTCGAGCGCCGCGCGGCTCGCGTCGGTCGCGACGATGCGCAGGTCCGGCCGCTCGCAGGCGAGCGTCACGGCGATCGCGCCGCTGCCGGTGCCGAGGTCGAGCACGGTCGGCGGATCGCCGCCCTCCGACCAAGCCCCCCGGGGGAAGGCCGCGCCCGGGTGACGAAGAAAATCGAGCGCCGCCTCGACCAGCGTCTCCGTCTCCGGCCGCGGGATCAGCACCGCGGGCCCGACCTCGAAATCGCGGCCGTAGAACTCGCGGGCGCCGACCAGGTAGGCGACTGGCTGCCCGAGCGCGCGCAGCGCCACCAGCATGTCGATTCGCGCGTCCTCGGTCTCGGTGAGCATGTGCATGGGATTGGCGGCGATCCAGCCGCGATTCACGTCGAGCGCGTGCGCCATCAGCACCTGCGCATCGACCCGGTCGATCGTGGCGAGCGCTTCCTCGAACGCGGCCTTGACGGTGAACACGGCTCAGGCGCTCCTCGCGAGGCTCGCGAGCTGCTCGGCCTGGTGCTCGCGCGCGAGCGCCGAGGTGAGCTCCTCGAGGTCGCCGTCCATGATCGAGTCGATCTTGTGGAGCGTCAGGTTGATGCGATGGTCCGTCACGCGCCCCTGCGGAAAGTTGTAGGTCCGGATCCGGTCGGAGCGATCGCCGCTGCCGATCAGGCTCTTCCTCTCGGAGGCCTCCTTCGCCTGCTGCTCGCGCGCCTGCTTGTCCTTCAGGCGCGCGGCGAGCACTCGCCAGGCCTGCTCGCGGTTCTTGTGCTGGCTCCTCGCGTCCTGGCATTCGACGACGATGCCCGTCGGCAGGTGCGTGAGCCGCACCGCGGAGTCGGTCTTGTTGACGTGCTGCCCGCCCGCGCCGCTCGCGCGGAAGGTGTCCACGCGGACCTCGGCGGGGTTGATCTGCACGCCGGAGGCGTCGTCCGCCTCGGGCATCACCGCGACGGTCGCCGCCGAGGTGTGGATGCGGCCCTGCGTCTCGGTGGCGGGCACGCGCTGCACGCGATGGCCCCCGGATTCGAACTTGAGCTTCGAGTAGGCGCCCTGGCCCACGATGCGCGCGATGATCTCCTTGTAGCCGCCTGCCTCGCCCGGGCTCTCGGAGACCACCTCCACGTGCCAACGGTGGCGCTCGGCGTAGCGCGAGTACATGCGGAAGAGGTCGCCCGCGAAGAGCGCGCTCTCGTCGCCGCCGGTTCCCGCGCGGATCTCGAGGAACAGGTTCTTCGCGTCGTTCGGGTCCTTCGGCAGGAGCATGCGCTCGAGCTCTTCGTCCAGGCCGGCGAGCTTGCCGCGCGCGGCGCCGATCTCCTGCTCGGCGAACTCGCGCATGGCCGCATCCTTCGCCATCTCCTCCGCGGCCTGCAGGTCCTCACCCGCCTTGCGCCAGGCGACGAACGCCTCGACGATCGGCGCGATCTCGGCGCGCTCCTGGGAGAGCTTGCGGAAGTCGTCGATGTTGTCGACCACGCCCGGGTCGGCGAGCCTCGCGTCGATCTCCTTCAGCCGCGACTCCAGGCTCGCGAGCCGCGCCGCGATGGACTCCTTCATGCCTCTTTCGCGGGGAGGGTCTCTTCGGGCTCCGGGAAGAGGATGCGCACGGCGTTCGCGAGCGCCTCGCGCTCGCTTTCCGCGGCGTGCGAGAGCGCCTGGGTGGGATGGTGCAGGAACTTGTTCGCGAGGCCCTTCGCGAGGGACTCGAGGACCGCGGCCGGATCCTCGCCCTTCGCGAGGCGCGCCTTCGCCTTGGCGAGCTCGACCTCGCGGTACTCGTCGGCGCGGCGGCGCAGCTCCACGATCGCCGGCACCGCGGCGCGCGATCCCTGCCATTCGCGGAACGCGGCCACCTGGCGGTCGACGATCGCCTCGGCCTCGACCACCGCGGACCGGCGCGCTTCCACGCCCTCCTGGACGATCTTGCCCAGGTCGTCGATGCTGTAGAGGAACGCGTCCTCGAGCTTGCCCACCTCGGTCTCCACGTCGCGCGGCACGGCGAAGTCCACGATGAACATGGGACGGCGCTTGCGCGCCTTGAGGGCGCTCTCGATGAGGCCCTTGCCGAGGATCGGCAGCGAGGAGGCGGTGGCGGTGATCACGACGTCGAACTCCGCGATGCGCGCGGGAAGCTCGGCGAGGGCGATCGCCTGGCCGCCGAAGCGCGCCGCGAATTCCTCGCCGCGCGCCACGGTGCGGTTCGCGACGACGGTCGCGAGCGGCCGCTGCGCCACGAAATAGGTCGCGGCGAGCTCCACCATCTCGCCCACCCCGATGAGGAGGAGCCGCGTGCGCGACAGGTCGCCGAAGAGGTTCTGCGCGAGCTTGAGCGCGGCGGCCGCCATCGAGATGGACTGCGCCCCGAGCGCCGTCTCGGTGCGCACCTGCTTCGCGACCGAGAACGTGGCCTGGAAGAGGCGCGAAAGGTGGCTGCCGATGGTGCCCGCGCTCTGCGCCATGCGCACCGACTGCTTCACCTGGCCCAGGATCTGCGGCTCGCCGAGGACCATCGAGTCGAGGCCGGCGGCCACGCGGAAGGCGTGGCGCACCGCTTCGGAGTCGCGGTGCGAGTAGAGGTGCGGCGCGATGGCGAGGCCCGACCTGGCGGCCTCGCGCTCGAGCCAGGCGCGCACGGCCGAGTCGTCCTCGGCGCGGCAGTAGACCTCGGTGCGGTTGCAGGTGGAGACGAGCACGGCCTCCGAGACGCCGCCCTGCGAGGCGAGGCTCGCCAGCGCTTCGCCCTGCGCCTCCTGGGGAAAGGCGAGCTTCTCTCGCACTTCCAGCGGGGCGCTGCGATGGTTGATGCCGAGGACGTGAAGGGCCATGGGTGGCCGGAAATTATAACAGCGGGCCGGATGTGGACTTTGCCATGGCGCTCCGGCGCGAGTTCCGGGTATGATCGGGCAGAACTTTACAAAAAGAACGAACAAGGCGCATTATCACACTGATTTTAAACGAATCCTGAATGGCTGCACAGCCCACACATTTCAGCGCCCTCGGGCGCGCGCTGGTCCAGCAGGGCCGCCTGCAGCAGGCCGACGCGAGCGCCATCCAGGCGGAGGCGAGCCGAGCCGGGGTCGCGTTCGTGCAACAGCTGGTCGCTTCGAGGAAGCTCTCCGCGAAGGAGGTCTCGCTCTTCGCCGCGCAGACCTTCGGTTATCCGCTGCTCGACCTCAACGCCGTTGACCTGGATCAGCTTCCGGTCAACCTCATCGACAGCAAGATCGTGATGAGCCACCGCGTGGTGGCGCTCGGCAAGCGCGGCAACCGCGTGTTCGTCGCGATGTCGGACCCCTCGAACGAGCAGGTGCTGCAGGAGGTGAAGTTCGCCACCGGCATGACGATGGAGCCGGTGGTGGTCGAGGACGACAAGCTCGCCGCGATCGTCCGCAAGCTCACCGATTCCTCCGCCAAGGCGCTCGAGACGGCCACCGAGGACGTCGACCTCTCGGGCATCGAGGTGACCGACGGCGAGGCGCAGCCCGACGTCGTCACCGAGGACATCGACGACGCGCCGGTCGTGAAGTACGTGCAGAAGATCCTGCTCGATGCGATCAACGGCGGCGCTTCCGACATCCACTTCGAGCCCTACGAGAAGTTCTACCGCATCCGCTACCGCACCGACGGCATCCTCTACGACGTCGCGCAGCCGCCGCTCGCGATCAAGGAGAAGATCGCCTCGCGCATCAAGGTGGTCTCCAGGCTCGACATCTCGGAGAAGCGCGTGCCGCAGGACGGGCGCATGAAGATCGTGCTCTCCAAGACGCGCGCGATCGACTTCCGCGTCTCGACGCTGCCGACCCTCTTCGGCGAGAAGATCGTGATGCGCATCCTCGATCCCTCGAGCGCGACGCTGGGCATCGACGCGCTGGGCTACGAGCCCGACCAGAAGGAGCACCTGATGCACGCGATCTCGCGTCCCTACGGCATGGTGCTCGTGACGGGCCCGACCGGCTCGGGGAAGACCGTCTCGCTCTACACCTGCCTCAACATCCTCAACAAGCCGGGGATCAACATCTCCACGGCGGAAGATCCCGCGGAGATCAACCTGCCCGGGATCAACCAGGTGAACATGAACGACAAGGCGGGGCTCACCTTCTCCGTGTCGCTCAAGGCGTTCCTGCGCCAGGACCC